>NZ_JBFUHS010000004.1:0-307620 GCF_056402255.1 Pseudomonas sp. P4_B4 | reverse complement strand
CTTCAACCACTTGCGCTTCAGATCTCTCGTCAGCGGGAGGCGAATTCTACAGCGTTACACGCTGCTGTCAACACCTCTTTTTCAACTTCGTTTTGGCTTCGATGACCTGAAGCAACCTGCTGCCGAAAACTGCGTAACTCTTTGTTTACCAAGGAGTTTTCCGTTTCGACTGCGCCGGAAGTGGGGCGAATTATAGACACCTGGAATCTGCCGTCAACAGCTATTTTCACAATTCTGTCATATAGGGCGAAAAAGCCCCGAAAACAAAAAGGCCGACCCAATGGGTCGGCCTTCTGCGCCCTTCTACTTACAAGCTAGGGAAGGCGAACTGCGAAGCTTCATGGCTCGCGCGCTGCGGCCAGCGCTGGGTGATGGCTTTGCGGCGGGTATAGAAACGCACACCATCCGGGCCATAGGCGTGCAGATCGCCAAACAGCGAACGCTTCCAGCCACCAAAGCTGTGGTAAGCCACCGGCACCGGCAACGGTACGTTGACACCAACCATGCCGACCTCGATCTCGTCGCAGAACAACCGCGCGGCTTCGCCGTCACGGGTGAAGATGCAGGTGCCGTTGCCATATTCGTGATCGTTGATCAGTTGCATGGCTTCTTCCAGGCTATTGACCCGAACAACGCACAGCACCGGCCCGAAGATCTCTTCTTTATAGATACGCATCTCTGGCGTGACATTGTCGAACAGGCAACCACCCAGGAAGAAGCCTTCCTCGTGACCGGCCACGGTCAGGCCACGGCCATCCACCACCAGTGTCGCGCCGGCGGCTACGCCGTCTTCTACATAACCGCTGACCTTGTCGCGCGCCTGGCCAGTCACCAGTGGGCCCATGTCCAGGCCGCAGTTGGTACCGGCACCGATTTTCAGCGCCTTGATTTGCGGAACCAGTTTGGCCACCAGTGCATCGGCCACCTGATCACCCACGCACACCGCTACCGAGATCGCCATGCAACGCTCGCCGCAAGAACCGTAAGCCGCGCCCATCAGTGCGCTGACGGCGTTGTCCAGGTCTGCATCCGGCATCAGTACGGCGTGGTTTTTCGCACCGCCCAGGGCCTGAACGCGTTTGCCACGCTTGGTGCCCTCGGAATAGATGTATTCGGCAATCGGCGTCGAACCAACGAAGCTCAGCGCTTTGACTTCCGGCGCTTCGATCAATGCGTCCACCGCAGTCTTGTCACCGTGCACCACGCTCAGTACGCCTTTAGGCAGACCAGCCTCCAGCAGCAACTGGGCGATCAGCAGCGTCGAGCTCGGGTCACGCTCGGATGGCTTGAGGATGAAGCAGTTGCCGCAGACGATCGCCAGTGGGTACATCCACAACGGCACCATGGCCGGGAAGTTGAACGGCGTGATACCGGCAACCACGCCCAGCGGCTGGAAGTCCGACCAGGCATCGATGTTCGGGCCGACGTTACGGCTGTATTCGCCCTTGAGGATTTCCGGAGCCGCACAAGCGAACTCGACGTTCTCGATGCCGCGCTTCAATTCACCGGCAGCATCTTCCAGGGTCTTGCCGTGCTCTTCGCTGATCAATTGCGAGATGCGAGCTTCGTTCTGCTCCAGCAGTTGCTTGAAGCGGAACATCACTTGGGCACGCTTGGCCGGCGGCGTGTTGCGCCAAGCCGGGAATGCAGCCTTGGCCGCGTCGATGGCGCTCTGGATGGTTTCGCGGGTTGCCAGCGGCAGCTTGTGGATAGCCTGACCGGTAGACGGGTTGAACACATCGACCGCGCGACCGTTCTCGGTCACCAGTTCGCCATTGATCAAATGCGGAATAACGCTCATGGAAGCTCCTGAAAAGTTGTCCACAGGCGCTCGCGTCGGAGCGCCTGTTGTTTGTAGGTATATAGAAGGAGAAATCAGTCGATCTTGCTCAGCACTTCGCCGACCGCGTCAAACAGACGATCCAGGTCCTGCGGCTTGCTGTTGAAGGTTGGGCCGAACTGCAGGGTGTCGCCGCCGAAGCGTACGTAGAACCCGGCTTTCCACAGCGCCATACCGGCTTCGAACGGACGCACGATCGCGTCGCCGTCACGTGGGGCGATCTGGATCGCGCCGGCCAGGCCGTAGTTGCGGATGTCGACGATGTTCTTGGTGCCTTTGAGGCCGTGCAGAGCATTTTCGAAATGCGGTGCGACTTCGGCCACGCTCTGCACCAGGTTTTCCTTTTGCAGCAGGTCGAGTGCTGCCAGGCCCGCGGCGCAAGCCACCGGGTGCGCGGAATAGGTGTAGCCGTGAGGGAACTCCACCGCGTATTCAGGCGTCGGCTGATTCATGAAGGTCTGGTAGATCTCGGAGCTGGCAATCACCGCGCCCATCGGGATCGCACCGTTGGTGACTTGCTTGGCGATGCACATCAGGTCCGGGGTCACGCCGAAGGTGGTAGCACCGAACATGGTGCCAGTACGGCCGAAACCGGTGATCACTTCGTCGAACACCAGCAGGATGTTGTGCTGGTCGCAGATTTCACGCAGACGCTTGAGGTAACCCTGTGGTGGAACCAGCACGCCAGCGGAACCGGCCAATGGCTCGACGAAGACCGCCGCGATGTTCGACGCATCGTGCAGTTCGATCAACTTCAGCAGTTCATCAGCCAGGGCGATACCACCCTGCTCCGGCATGCCACGGGAGTAAGCGTTGCTTGCCAGCAAAGTGTGCGGTAGATGGTCGACGTCCATCATCGCCTGACCGAACAACTTGCGGTTGCCGTTCACGCCGCCGAGGCTGGTGCCGGCGATGTTCACACCGTGGTAACCACGGGCACGGCCGATCATTTTGGTCTTGGTCGACTGGCCTTTCAGGCGCCAGTAAGCACGAACCATCTTCACGGCGGTGTCAGCACACTCGGAGCCCGAGTCGGTGAAGAACACGTGGTTCAGGTTGCCCGGGGTCAGGTCGGTGATTTTTTCAGCCAGCTGGAAGGACAGCGGATGGCCGTACTGGAAGCCTGGCGAGTAATCGAGGGTGCCCAGTTGCTTGGCGACCGCTTCCTGGATTTCCTTGCGGGTGTGCCCGGCGCCACAGGTCCACAGACCGGACAGCGAGTCATAAACCTTGCGGCCCTTGTCGTCGATCAGCCAGCTGCCTTCGGCGCCAACGATCAAGCGTGGGTCGCGCAGAAAGTTACGGTTGGCGGTGTAAGGCATCCAGTGAGCATCGAGCTTGAGCTGGCTGGCCAGGGAAGTCGGGGCGTTTTCAGGCTGGTTCATGGGCGAAACCTCGCAAGGCAATAAGCGGCGTAAGGATTGAAAACCGTTGTTGCAGCTAAATTGCCACGGAGATAAAGTCGGTGAAATGCAACTCTTCTAATGTTCAGTCAGCCCATTACTAAACTTTTGAGTAACCCGCATGAGCACTCGCCGTCCCGATCCGTTGGCCCAGGTCAGCGACTTTGATATTCGCCTGCTGAGGATTTTCCGCAGCGTGGTTGAATGCGGCGGCTTCTCCGCAGCGGAAACCGTGCTGGGCATCGGTCGCTCGGCGATCAGCCAGCAGATGAGCGATCTGGAGCAACGCCTCGGCCTGCGCCTGTGCCAACGGGGACGTGCCGGGTTTTCCCTGACCGAAGAAGGCCGCGAGGTCTATCAATCGGCGTTGCAGCTGTTAAGTGCGCTGGAAAGCTTCCGCACCGAGGTCAACGGCCTGCACCAGCACTTGCGCGGCGAATTGATCATTGGTTTGACGGACAACCTGGTCACCCTGCCCCACATGCGCATCACCCATGCCCTCGCGCAATTGAAAGAACGTGGCCCGGACGTACAGATCCAGATCCGCATGATCGCGCCCAATGAAGTCGAACAAGGCGTGCTCGACGGTCGCCTGCACGTCGGCGTAGTGCCGCAGGCCAGCGCGCTGTCGGGGCTGGAGTATCAACCGCTGTATAGCGAACGTTCGCTGTTGTACTGCGCGGTCGGCCATCCGCTGTTTTATGTCGATGACAAGCAACTGGACGACGAACGCCTGAACAGTCAGGACGCCATCGCGCCCACCTTCCGTTTGCCAGCGGAGATCCAGGCTCACTACCAGGCGCTCAACTGCACCGCCAGCGCCTCGGACCGCGAAGGCATGGCGTTCCTGATCCTGACCGGGCGCTACATCGGTTACCTGCCGGATCACTACGCGAGCCTTTGGGTGCAGCAAGGTCGGTTGCGCGCGTTGAAAGCCAAAACGCGTTTCTATGACCTCAGCCTGGCGTCGGTCACACGCAAGGGGCGTCGACCCCATCTGGTGCTGGAGAGTTTTCTCGAGAGTCTTGCGGCGACGCGTTGAAAATTGTGGGAGCGGTGCAGTGTTTTATTGTGTGAGGCCTTGTCTGACGTCGGTGGGTGCGCTATCAACGCACTGGCCGCCCCCACTCATCTTCTCGGAAGTGCCTATGACCTTTGAAGTCCCAGCCCACGGCGGAAAACCCGTCAGCCGCATTCGTCAGAAAAACGAAGAGACCATCATCAAAGCCGCCGAAGACGAGTTCGCCCGTCACGGGTACAAAGGCACGAGCATGAACACCATCGCCCAGAATGCCGGGCTGCCCAAGGCGAACCTGCATTACTACTTCACCAACAAGCTCGGTTTGTACGTGGCGGTGCTGAGCAACATCATCGAGTTGTGGGACAGCACCTTCAACACCCTCACCGCCGAGGACGATCCGGCCGAAGCCTTGATCCGCTACATCCGCGCGAAAATGGAGTTCTCCCGACGCCAGCCGCAAGCCTCGCGGATATTTGCCATGGAAGTCATCAGCGGCGGTGAATGCCTGACCGAGTACTTCAACCAGGATTATCGCACCTGGTTCCAGGGTCGTGCGGGCGTGTTCCAGGCCTGGATCGACGCCGGTAAAATGGACCCGGTCGATCCGGTACACCTGATCTTCCTGTTGTGGGGCAGCACCCAGCATTACGCCGACTTCGCCACGCAGATCTGCCGCGTCACCGGGCGTACCAGGTTGACTAAACAGGACATGGAAGACGCCGGGGACAACCTGATCCGCATCATTCTCAAGGGCTGCGGCCTGAAACCTGCCATCTAAGTAGCCATTCAGGTACGTATGCCATTTACCCTCAGCGGTTTTTGCGAATACCGCGAAGAGATTCGCAAGAGCCGCTTCATTACCTTCGCCGCGCCGATCTCCAGCCCGGCCGAGGCCCAGGCGTTCATTGAACAGCACAGCGACTTGAATGCCTCGCACAACTGCTGGGCCTGGAAGCTCGGCGATCAATATCGCAGCACCGATGATGGCGAGCCCGGCGGTACGGCCGGCCGGCCGATTCTGGCGGCGATAGAGGCGCAGGATTGCGATCAGGTCGCGGTGCTGGTGATTCGCTGGTATGGCGGCATCCAACTGGGCACCGGGGGGCTCGCCCGGGCCTATGGCGGGGGTGCAAACAGATGCCTGCAAGCGGCGCCAAAGATTGAGCTGATCAGCCGGGTGCCGCTGCGTTGCGCTTGCGGATTTGCCGAGTTGGCCCTGGTCAAGCTGCGGGTGGCGGAGGCTGGTGGATTGGTTGTGGATGAAAGCTTCACCGCTAATGGTGTCGAGCTGCAGTTGGCCGTAGGCGATGCACAGATCGACACCTTGCAGTCACAACTGGCCGATTTGAGTCGCGGACGTATTTTGTTGCAGCGCTAAAAGGCTTCAGCACAGGCTGCGATCTTTTGGGGCACGCCGCTTTTTCACTTATTCCATATTTGCCCACATCTGCTGTGCACCCGCCTGTGGATAACCTGAGCACATACCGCTGTAACCCTTTTGTCATGCGGCTTTGCGGACTTTGCTCAATTTTCGCCCAATCTGCCATCAAGCTCATCAAATTCAAATAAAAACAAACAGTTACAACGGTTTATCGCCTTTAGAAGAAAGCCACTCAGTGCTTATGCCCGTGCTTTGAGCTTGCGCACAAATACTGTGGAGCAATCTGTGGATAACCCGTTCATGGCCGTCTCGGCGCCCTGCACGGTATGGCTTGTGGTCGATTGCTCATTTTTTGAGCAAAAGCGCACGAGCAAAATTGGGGCTTGAATTGCACCATTGCCCCCATGTGGTGCCGGGCTCTGCGTGGCACATTTGAAAGCTGCGTACTCAACGCCTCTGGTCGCAGGACTTCGACATTTTCCTGACCTAGTGGCCAGAAAATTGCTTTATCCACAGGCACAAGTCCAACAGCACCGAGCCTGTCATGCCCAATTGCGCTCCAATCCCCGATCCGATTCCGCGCCTGCAACTGCACAGAATCAGCAAACGCTACCCCGGTTGCCTGGCCAACGATGCCATCGACCTGACCATTGCCCCTGGCGAGATCCATGCCCTGCTCGGCGAAAACGGCGCGGGCAAAAGCACGCTGATGAAGATCATCTACGGCGTGACCCACGCCGATTCCGGCGAAGTGATCTGGCAAGGTCAGCGGGTGAGCCTGCGCAACCCGGCCCAGGCCCGGGGTTTGGGAATCGGCATGGTGTTCCAGCATTTCTCGCTGTTCGAAACCCTGAGCGTGGCGCAGAACATCGCCCTGGCCATGGGTGCGGCGGCAGGCACACCCAAACAGCTTGAGCCGAAGATTCGCGAAGTGTCCCGGCGCTACGGCATGGCGCTGGAACCTGAGCGACTTGTCCACAGCCTGTCGATCGGTGAACGGCAACGGGTGGAGATCATTCGCTGCCTGATGCAGGACATCCGCCTGTTGATTCTCGATGAACCGACTTCGGTGCTGACGCCGCAAGAGGCCGACGACTTGTTCGCCACCCTGCGCCGGCTCGCCGCCGAGGGCTGCAGCATTTTGTTCATCAGCCACAAGCTCGGGGAAGTTCGCGCGTTATGCCACAGCGCAACGGTTTTACGAGGCGGTCGGGTGGCCGGCCATTGCGTGCCGGCCGAGTGTTCGGATCAACAACTGGCGCGCTTGATGGTCGGTGAAGCGGCGGAGTTGATCGCAGACTATCCGAAGGTTACTGGAGGTGATGCGTTCCTTGATGTCCGTGGCTTGTCCTGGCGCAACCCGGACCCGTTCGGCTGCTCGCTTGCCAACATCGACCTTGAAGTGCGCCGCGGTGAAATTGTCGGCATCGCCGGTGTCGCCGGTAATGGCCAGGATGAATTGCTGGCCTTACTCAGCGGCGAAGCACTGCTGCCCCGCAACGCCAGCGCGACGATACGTTTTGGCAAGGAGCCAGTCGCCCATTTGCGTCCCGATGCTCGCCGCCAACTCGGCCAGGTGTTCGTTCCCGCCGAACGCCTGGGTCATGGTGCGGTGCCGGAGCTGAGCCTGGCGGACAACGCGCTGCTGACCGCTTTCCAGCAAGGACTGGTGAGTAACGGCCTGATCCAGCGCGGCAAAGTCGAAGCACTGGCCGAGGAAATCATCCACCGTTTCGGGGTCAAGACGCCCGATAGCCAGGCTCCGGCCCGCAGCCTGTCCGGCGGCAACTTGCAGAAATTCATTCTCGGCCGGGAAATCCTTCAGCAACCGAAACTGCTGGTCGCCGCACACCCGACCTGGGGCGTGGACGTCGGCGCGGCCGCCACCATTCACCGCGCCTTGATTGCCTTGCGCGATGCCGGCGCGGCGATCCTGGTGATTTCCGAAGACCTCGACGAACTGTTCCAGATCAGCGACCGCCTCGGCGCCTTGTGCGGCGGTCGGCTGTCAGCGCTCCACGCCACCGTCGACACGCGCCTGAGCGATGTCGGCGGCTGGATGGCCGGCCAGTTCGGCGCCCCTCAATCACTCGCATCCGCCACGCGTTAACGGAGTGTCACATGCTGCTTTCTCTTGAACCCCGCGGCCAGCAATCGCGCCTGATGCTGTGGTGCTCGCCGTTGCTGGCGGCTGCACTGACCCTGGGCTGTGGATCCTTGTTGTTTATCGCGCTCGGGCACGACCCGCTGCTGACCTTGCACACCTTGCTGATCGCGCCTGTCAGCGACCTGTATGGCGTCTCCGAATTGCTAGTCAAAGCCCTGCCGATTCTGCTCTGCGCGTTGGGCCTGGCGGTCGCCTATCAGGCGCGCATCTGGAACATCGGTGCCGAAGGTCAACTGCTGCTCGGTGCGCTGGCCGGCAGTGCGCTGGCGGTGAACATCATCGATATGCAAAGCCGCTGGGCGCTGGTGCTGATCCTGCTGACAGGCACTCTGGCGGGCGCCGCGTGGGCCGGCCTGACGGCGTGGTTGCGCACGCGCTTCAACGCCAATGAGATCCTGACCAGCATCATGCTCAACTACATCGCACTGAACCTGCTGCTGTTCTGCGTTCACGGCCCTTTGAAAGATCCCGCCGGGTTCAACTTCCCCGAGTCAGCAATGTTCGGTGACACCAGCCGCTTGCCGCTACTGATGGAAGATGGCCGGGTTCACGCCGGGGTGTATTTCGCCCTGCTCGCATTGGTGACCGTGTGGGTGCTGTTGCAGAAAAGCTTTGTCGGTTTCCAGATCAAGGTGCTCGGGCTGGACAAGCGTGCCGCCGGTTTCGTCGGCTTTCGCGAGAAGCGCCTGATCTGGCTCGCACTGTTGATCAGCGGCGGCCTGGCAGGGCTGGCTGGTGTGTGCGAAGTCACCGGCCCCATCGGCCAGCTCGTGCCGCAGGTCTCACCGGGCTACGGCTATGCGGCGATCACCGTGGCATTTCTCGGCCGCTTGAATCCTGTCGGCATCCTGTTTTCCAGCCTGTTGATGGCGCTGCTGTATATCGGCGGAGAAAGCGCACAAATGAGCCTGAACCTGCCGCAAGCGATCACCCAATTGTTCCAGGGCATGATGCTGTTTTTCCTGCTGGCCAGTGACGTGCTGATTCTCTACCGACCGCGCTTGAACCTGCGCTGGACCCGCCGCGCCCAAGCCACCGCCGTACAAGCAGGAGCGTTGTGATGGATATCGATCTGCTGAGCAATATTTTCTATGCCATGGTCCGCTGCGGCACGCCGTTGCTGCTGGTGGCGTTGGGGGAACTGATCTGCGAGAAAAGCGGCGTCCTCAACCTCGGCCAGGAAGGCATGATGCTGTTTGGCGCGGTGATCGGTTTCATCGTCGCGTTCAACACCGGCCAACTGTGGCTCGGCGTGTTGCTGGCGATGCTCGCCGGGATGCTGTTGTCATCACTGTTCGCCCTGGTGGCGCTGGTGTTCAACGCCAATCAGGTGGCCACCGGTCTGGCCCTGACGATTTTCGGCGTGGGCCTGTCGACCTTCGTCGGTGCGGCTTGGGTCGGTAAGCCGCTGGCGGGATTCGAACCCTTGGCGATTCCGTATTTGAGTGAAATCCCGCTGATCGGGCGAATGCTGTTTACCCAGGACCTGTTGGTGTATCTGTCATTCGCGCTGTTTGCGCTGGTGGCCTGGGTGATTCTGAAAAGCCGCGTCGGGCTGTTCATCCAGGCGGTCGGGGAAAACCCGGAGGCAGCCAGCGCCATGGGCTTGCCGGTGTTGGCTGTGCGGACCCTGGCGGTGTTGTTCGGCGGTGCGATGGCAGGGTTGGCCGGAGCATATCTGTCCCTGGCGTACACACCGATGTGGGCGGAGAACATGAGCGCCGGGCGCGGCTGGATTGCCCTGGCGCTGGTGGTGTTCGCCAGTTGGCGGGTGTGGCGCCTGCTGCTCGGCGCGTACCTGTTCGGGCTCGCCAGCATCCTGCACCTGGTGGCGCAGGGGTTGGGGCTGGCGATTCCGTCGAGTCTGCTGGCGATGCTGCCGTATGTCGCGACCATTGTGGTGCTGGTGCTGCTGTCACGGGATGCGCTGCGGACACGGTTGTACGCGCCGGTTTCGTTGGGGCAGCCGTGGCAGGCTGGGCATTAGTGGTTGTTTGGGCGGGCCTCTTCGCGAGCAAGCCCGCTCCCACATTGGATGGGTGTGTACTCGGTCAAATGTGGGAGCGGGCTTGCTCGCGAAAGCGTCCGAACAGGCAACACCTGAGCCACGCCCCACGCCAATTCAAACACCAGGAAAACCACCAGCAACGAACTCGCGCCATGAACCAGGGCATATGCCTGCCAGGCCGAGAACAGGAATCTGGCCACGGCGTCATACCGCCCATAAACCTGCTGCGGATCACGAATCCGCAGCACCGCCCATACGCAGACAATCGAGCCCAGCAGATTCGCCATCAACATGTGCACCGGTTCGAACGGTGGCAGCTCACCGGGCAAACTCAACGCCTGACTCACCCCCGTCAAAAGCCCATGCAACGCCGCAAAACTCCACGGCGTGACAAACGCGACCGTCACGATCAGGTCGTACCAGGCACTGCCTTGCACCAACCGGCGATATTGCGCTGAAGTCCACATCGACATTGCTCCATCAATTCAGGGAGCAACAAGGCTAAAGCCTGGAGTATGCTCCAGGGTCAAGCCCCTCGAGACGTCATGATGCGCATCGGTGAATTAGCCCAGGCCAGCGCCGTCAGCCGCGACACGCTGCGCTTTTACGAGCAGCGTGGGTTGATTGCGGCGCAACGCAGCGCCAACGGCTATCGCGACTATCCACCAGACATGGTGCAACTGGTGCAGTACATCAAGACTGCTCAACGGCTGGGCTTTACCCTCGGCGAGATCGGCAACAGCGTCGCTACAATCTGGCAATCGCCCGATCCGGACAGCGCCGTCACGCAACTGCTGCAAGACAAACTCAAACTGATCGAAGCCCGCATGGCCGAACTCGGCGCGCTGCGCGATGAGTTGCAACAACGGCTCGGGCAACAGTGCCCATTGAATCCACGATCCTGAACTTTCAAGGAAGCCACTCATGTCCAAGGCAAAAACCGCACTCATCATCGGCGCCTCCCGGGGGCTTGGCCTCGGGCTTGTGAAAACCCTGTTGGCCGATGGCTGGCAAGTCACCGCCACCGTGCGCGATCCGCAAAAAGCCGAAGCCTTGCAGGCCCTGGGCAATGTGCGGATCGAAAAGCTCGACATGGACGATCAGCAGGCGGTGTCCGCCCTGAGCCAACAACTCAAGGGTGATGTGTTTGACCTGTTGTTCGTCAATGCCGGGGTCAAGGGGCCGGAGGTCCAGACGCCAAACGGCGGCGCGACAATGGCCGAAGTCGGTCAGCTGTTTTTCACCAACGCCGTGGCGCCGATTAACCTGGCCCAGCGTTTTGTCGAGCAACTGCGCCCGGACACCGGCGTGCTGGCGTTCATGAGTTCAGTGCTGGGCAGCGTGACCATGCCCGATGCGCCGGAACTGGCACTGTACAAGGCCAGCAAGGCGGCGCTGAATTCCATGACCAACAGCTTCGTCACTCAGTTGGGCGAAACCGGGCTCACCGTGTTGTCGCTGCACCCGGGCTGGGTGAAAACCGACATGGGGGGTGAAGGCGCGGACATTGATGTGGAAACCAGCACCCGTGGCCTGGTTGATCAGGTGAATGCGTATGTCGGCAAGGGCGGGCATCACTTCATCAATTACCGGGGTGAAACCATTCCCTGGTAAACGCCACCCTTACTGTAGGAGCGAGCTTGCTCGCGATGGTGTGTCAGCCGACAGCTATGTAGCTGATACTCCATCGCGAGCAARCTCGCTCCTACAGGGGCTACTCTTCGTCTGGTCGGGTTGGGCTTGCCCGCCAGAGCGTTTTGATCGACACTGCGCACCTCGCCTCCCCGGCGAACCTGGATCAGCAGACAGGGCAACACTGAGCTGGCAACCCTGAACCCAACTTTCAGAGGAGCCGGCCAACATGCCTGCGACCCGTACCTGGTTAAAAAATCCCCTCGCCATTTTCACCTCCAACGGTCTCGATGCTCGTGGCGGCCTGGTGCTGCAAGACGGTTTGATCGTCGAAGTACTCGGCACCGGTCAACAACCGTCCGTCCCATGCAATGAAGTGTTCGATGCCCGCGAGCATGTGATCCTGCCGGGCTTGATCAACACCCATCACCACTTCTATCAAACCCTGACCCGCGCCTGGGCGCCGGTGGTCAATCAGCCGCTGTTCCCGTGGCTGAAAACCCTGTACCCGGTCTGGGCTCGCCTGACCCCGGAAAAACTCGCCCTCGCCACCAAGGTCGCGTTGGCTGAATTGCTGCTGTCCGGTTGCACCACCGCCGCCGACCACCACTACCTGTTCCCGGAAGGTCTGGAAAACGCGATCGACGTGCAAGTCGAGAGCGTTCGCGAGTTGGGCATGCGCGCCATGCTGACCCGCGGTTCCATGAGCCTCGGCGAAAAGGACGGTGGCCTGCCGCCGCAACAGACCGTGCAGGAAGGCGAAGTGATCCTCGCCGACAGCCAGCGGTTGATCGCCGAGTACCACGAACGCGGTGATGGCGCGCAAATCCAGATCGCCCTGGCACCGTGCTCGCCGTTCTCTGTGACGCCGGAAATCATGTCGGCCAGTGCCGAGCTGGCGAACAAACTCGACGTGCGTCTGCACACCCACCTGGCAGAAACCCTCGACGAAGAAGATTTCTGCCTGCAACGCTTCGGCCTGCGCACCGTGGACTATCTGGACAGTGTCGGCTGGCTCGGCCCGCGTACCTGGCTGGCCCATGGCATCCATTTCAACCCGGACGAAATCGCCCGCCTCGGCGCCGCCGGCACCGGCATTTGCCATTGCCCGAGTTCGAACATGCGCTTGGCCTCGGGCATCTGCCCGAGTATCGACTTGACCGATGCCGGTGCCCTGCTTGGTTTGGGCGTGGACGGTTCGGCGTCCAACGATGCCTCGAACATGATGCTCGAAGCGCGCCAGGCGTTGTACATCCAGCGCCTGCGCTACGGCGCCGAGAAGATCACCCCGGAGCGCGTGTTGGGCTGGGCGACCAAGGGCTCGGCGAGCCTGCTGGGCCGTACCGACATCGGCGAGTTGGCAGTGGGCAAGCAGGCTGACCTGGCGATGTTCAAGCTGGATGAATTGCGCTTCTCCGGTAGCCATGATCCTGTCTCGGCATTGTTGCTGTGCGGCGCCGATCGCGCGGACCGGGTGATGGTCGGCGGCAAGTGGCGGGTGATCGATGGGCAGGTCGAAGGTCTGGACCTGAAGGGATTGATTGCTGATCACAGCCAGGCGGCGCGGCAACTGATCGCCGGGACCTGATACAACACCGATTAAAACTGTGGGAGCGAGCCTGCTCGCGATGGCGGTATTTCAGTCACTGACGATGTCGACTGACACTCCGTCTTCGCGAGTAGGCTCGCTCCCACATTGGTTTTGTGGAGAGTCATGACCATCTGGATTGGCGCACCAGTGGATGGCAACTGTGCAAGGACATGCACTGTTATCGGACTTCAAGGACCTTTCGCGAGCCTGCTCGCGATAGCATCACCGCGGATTCAAGTTTTGTTGTCTTGTTGGTCAGCAATTTGCATTGCCCTGTGCAAGCCAGAGAGCCCAGCCAACCTCACAACAAAATGGAGTTCCAATTCATGCACAACCGTCCGTTGAAGAAGCTGCTTTGCGCCGTTGCGGCGGCCATCGGTCTGAGCGCTAGCCTGGCCGCCGTAGCCGCTGACCCGCTGAAAGTCGGCTTCGTCTATATCGGCCCGATCGGTGACCACGGCTGGACGTATCAGCATGAACAGGGGCGCAAGGAACTCGCGGAAAAATTCGGCTCGCAGATCACCACCAACTACGTGGAAAACGTCGCCGAAGGTGCCGACGCCGAGCGGGTGATCCGCAACATGGCCAAGGATAAATACGACCTGATCTTCACCACCTCCTTCGGCTACATGAACCCGACCGTGAAAGTCGCCAAGCAGTTTCCCAAGGTGACCTTCGAACACGCCACCGGCTACAAGCAGGACAAGAACCTCGGCACTTACCTGGCGCGCACTTACGAGGGTCGCTACGTCGGCGGCTTCCTCGCGGCGAAGATGACCAAGACCAAGAAAATCGGCTACGTCGCTTCGTTCCCGATCCCGGAAGTCATCCGCGACATCAACGCCATCCAGTTGGCCCTGAACAAGTACAACCCCGGCACCGAGATCAAGGTGGTGTGGGTCAACTCGTGGTTCGATCCTGGCAAGGAAGCGGACGCCGCCAACGCGCTGATCGACCAGGGCGTGGACGTGGTGTTCCAGCACACCGACAGCCCCGCGCCGATCCAGGCCGCCGAACGTCGCGGCGTGTATGCCGTGGGCTACGCTTCGGACATGGCGCACTTCGGGCCGAAAGCGGTACTGACCTCCATCGTCAACGATTGGGGCCCGCACTACGTCCAGGCAACCCAAAGCGTGATCGACCATAACTGGAAACCCCAGGACTACTGGGGCGGTTTGAAGGAAGGCACCGTTGAGCTGCCGATCAGCGACCTGGTGCCGGCGACGGTGAAGAGCGAAGCCGAGCAACTCATCGCCGACATCAAGAGCGGTGCGCTGCAACTGTTCACCGGGCCGATCAAGGATCAGGCCGGGATCGAGAAAATCCCGGCGGGTGTGTGCGCGACCACGGCGGAACTGGCGTCGATGAATTACTACGTGGAAGGCATGAAGGCCGAGATTCCGAAGTAAATTTTCAGCCACAGCACAACTCCCACATTGGATCTTCAGCGTTCTTAAGGATTGCGCATGAATAGCCTTCCGATCATCGACATCACCCCGCTCTACAGCGAAGACCCATCCGCCTGGCCAGCCGTGGCCGGGCAAATCGACCTCGCCTGCCGCGAGTGGGGTTTCTTCTACATCAAGGGCCATCCGATTTCAGCGGCTCGCATCAACGCCCTGCTTGATCACGCCAAACGCTTCTTCGCCCAACCCACCGCCGAAAAGCTCAAGATCGACATCACCCAGACCCGTCACCATCGCGGCTACGGCGCCATCGCCACCGAGCAACTGGACCCGAGCAAACCCAGCGACCTCAAAGAAACCTTCGACATGGGCCTGCACCTGCCGGCCGGGCACCCTGACGTACTGGCGGAAAAACCCTTGCGCGGCCCCAATCGCCATCCGTCCATCCCCGGCTGGGAAGCGTTGATGGAACAGCACTACGTCGACATGCAAGCCCTGGCGCAAACGCTGTTGCGGGCCATGACCATCGCGCTGGGGATTGAGCGCGACTTCTTCGACACACGCTTCAATGACCCGGTCAGCGTGCTGCGGATGATTCATTACCCGCCGCGCCACACCGCCAGCTCCGAAGATCAGCAAGGTGCCGGGGCGCACACCGACTACGGTTGCATCACCCTGCTCTATCAGGACGCCGCCGGTGGCTTGCAGGTACGCAACGTCAAAGGCGAATGGATCGACGCGCCGCCGATCGAAGGTACGTTCGTGGTCAACCTGGGCGACATGATGGCGCGCTGGAGCAACGACCGTTACCTGTCGACGCCGCACCGGGTGATCAGCCCGCTCGGTGTGGATCGTTATTCGATGCCGTTCTTCGCCGAGCCGCACCCGGACACCCCCATCGAATGCCTGCCCGGTTGTCAGGATGCATTGCACCCGGCGAAATATCCGGCCACAGCCTGCGCCGAGTTCCTGCTCTCGCGCTTCGCCGATACTTACGCTTATCGACGGGAACTGGAAACGGTGTGATGAACCGCCTGGTCAGGTTTTACCAATTGTTGCGGCAACCCTCTGTAGAATGGCGACCATTGCACCTGATGAGAAAAGAATTATGTACGACTGGCTGAACGCCCTGCCCAAGGCAGAATTGCACCTGCACCTGGAAGGCTCGCTGGAGCCCGAGCTGTTGTTCGCCCTGGCCGAGCGCAACAAAATTGCCTTGCCTTGGGACGACGTCGAAACCTTGCGCAAGGCGTATGCCTTCAACAACCTGCAGGAGTTCCTCGACCTGTATTACCGGGGTGCCGATGTGTTGCGCACGTCCCAGGATTTCTATGACCTGACCTGGGCGTACCTGTTGCGTTGCAAAGAGCAGAACGTGATTCACACCGAACCGTTCTTCGACCCGCAGACCCACACCGACCGTGGCATTCCGTTCGAAGTGGTGCTCAACGGCATCGCCGCCGCGCTGAAGGATGGCGAGCAGCAACTGGGCATCACCAGTGGTTTGATCCTGAGCTTCCTGCGCCATCTGAGTGAAGACCAAGCGCAGAAAACCCTCGACCAGGCGCTGCCGTTCCGCGATGCGTTCGTCGCCGTGGGCCTGGACAGCTCCGAAATGGGCCACCCGCCAAGCAAGTTCCAGCGCGTGTTCGACCGTGCCCGTCACGAAGGCTTCCTGACCGTCGCCCACGCCGGTGAAGAAGGCCCGCCCGAGTACATCTGGGAAGCCATCGACCTGCTGAAAATCCAGCGCATCGACCATGGCGTGCGCGCCATCGAAGACGAGCGCCTGATGCAGCGAATCATCGACGAGCAGATCCCGCTGACCGTGTGCCCGTTGTCGAACACCAAGCTTTGCGTGTTCGATCACATGTCGCAGCACAACATTCTCGACATGCTGGAACGCGGCGTGAAAGTGACCGTGAACTCCGATGACCCGGCGTACTTCGGCGGTTATGTCACCGAGAACTTCCATGCGCTGCACACCCACCTGGGCATGACCCAGGATCAGGCCAAACGCCTGGCGCAGAACAGCCTCGATGCGCGGTTGGTGAAACCGTAAGGTTCAGCGCCAAAGCCCGGCGGGAGCGAGTGCGTTCGCTCCCACACCGGTGCACTAAAGCGCCATTTCCAACTCGCTCTCCTGGGCAAAGCGATGAATTTCGCGTTGCCCTGAGGCCGTCACCTGCAAGGCTCGGGAATCATTGGGCAGGCTCAGCCACCCCGACTGCATGAACAGCTGCAACAGTGCCGCGCCCAGCGAGCCGCCCAAGTGCGGGCGTCTTTCGCTCCAGTCAGGGCAGGCGCAGGCAACCCTGCCGTTGTGATGGGCCAGCGCCTGGATGAACACGCCCCGTGCCGCCAACTCCGTCGCGCCCTTGAGCGTGACCGTGACCCGCTGATCAAAGTGTTCGATCCAGCCTGCCTCCAGCAGTCGCTGATACAGATCGGCGGACAGGGTGCCCCCCAAGTGATCGTCGCACAGTCGGGCACTCAACAATGACGAACGCACCGCCCGGGGTTTGGCGAGAGGCACATTGCGCTTGAATACGTCCGGAATATCCTGGGGTGCGCTGGCGAAGGTCGCGCTGGCCAGTGCTTCGATTGCCGCCCCGACCTCGGGAGCGGCCAGGCGGAAGAAGCGTTTGCGGCCGCGGTTTTCAACCCTCAGCAGACCTCCGGCGGACAAACGTCCCAGGTGTGCACTGGCCGAAGACGGTGACAGGCTGGCCAGCAATGCCAACTCTTCGGTTGTTCGCGCCGAACCATCCATCAAGGCCCACATCATTGCGCTGCGCTTTGGGTCAGCCAGCAATGTGGCGATCTGGCTGATGCAAGGTGCATGTTCCATGTATTCACTCCCTGTTGAATCGTTTCGTCTACTGTCCAGAGAAATCTTGACCAGTAATGTGTCGTCGGCCAATCCGTGGAAACTGCCATAAGCCCGGCAACGCCTTGCTCACTCATTAGCGCTGCCTGACCGATGCTGCGAAGGCCAGAAGGATGACCGTGCAGCCGGGCCGACTCGAACGTGGACCCGCCATTGGGGATCGACGCTACTTACATGATGAGGGCGCTAGTATATGCGGGTTGGTCGGCGGATCCTTTCCTCCGCCCGGCATAGGTGGTGATCGTTCCTGAGGGAAATTTCTCTTTTTTCGTGCGACTAATGATCGATTTCCGCAAAGCCTGGAAATTGACTGCTCAAAAGGGTGCAACGGCTGGCAAGCATTTCACGCAACAGGTTCACCGGCTTACTCAATTGTGCGCGATGGGCGCACAACAGATTCAACGGTGCGCGCTCACAGAGCAGCTCCGGCATCAGCACCTTCAAGCGGCCGGCCAGTACATCGGCGGCCACATCGAGCCAGGACTTGTAAGCGATCCCGGCTCCTGCCACGGCCCAAAGGCGCACGACATCGGCATCGTCACTGAAACGATCGCCGCTGACGGTCAGGCTGACTTCGCGTTTGCCATCGTGAAAACTCCAGTGATCGTGGACCCGGCTGCCGAGCATGTACAACAGGCAATTGTGYTGTGCCAGTTGCTCCAGATGCCGCGGCTCGCCATGCCGGGCCAGATAGCCGGGAGCGGCGCACAGCACCCGGCGGTTCTGCGGGGCAATGGGCAGCGCCACCAGGCTGGAGTCCTCCGGCTCACCGTAGCGCAGGGCAATGTCCACCGGTTGGCGGAACAGGTCGGCGATGCGGTCCCCCAGCAGCAGACGCACGGTGAGTTTCGGGTGCTCGCGTTGAAACTCGTCGAGCCAGGGCAGCAGCAGGTTGCGGCCAAAGTCCGATGGCGCCGACAGTTGCAGCACCCCGCTGACCTGGTCCTGACCACTGGCCAGCAATCGCCGGCCCTCGTCGAGATTGCTCAGGGCCGCGCGGGCGTATTCGAGAAAGCCCTCGCCTTCGGCGGTCAGGCGCAGGCTGCGGGTCGAACGGGCCAACAATCGGGCGCCGAGTTGCTGTTCGATGCGCTTGAGCGCCGCACTGGCCACCGCCGCCGACATGTCCATGCCCCGCGCGGCGGCGGACAGACTGCCCAGGTCCGCCGCCCGGACAAACAACTGCAAGTCATCGAAACGCAGCATCAGAGCACCGATTATCAAAAAAATATTGAAAGAGACTGCTCTTTTAGCCGGTTTTATCTTCAGGAGAAATAGCCAATCATCTGCCTCATCGAATCTCTTCTTTATTAGTCTTCCGGAGCCCCCCATGAAAGCCATTGCCTACTACGCCTCGTTGCCGATCAGTGACGACAAGGCTCTGCAAAACATCGAACTGCCGGAGCCAGTCGCCGGCCCCCGCGACTTGCTGGTGGAAGTCAAAGCCATCTCGGTCAACCCGGTAGACACCAAGGTGCGCCAGAACGTCCAGCCCGAAGGTGGTGCGGCCAAGGTGCTGGGTTGGGATGTGGCCGGTGTGGTCAAGGCGGTGGGCAGTGAGGTGACGCTGTTCCAGGCCGGCGACAAGGTGTATTACGCCGGCTCCATCGCGCGTGCGGGCGGCAACAGCGAGTTGCATGTGGTGGACGAGCGCATCGTCGGCCATATGCCAAAGACCCTGGGTTTCGCCGAGGCCGCTGCCCTGCCGCTCACCGCGATCACGGCCTGGGAACTGTTGTTCGAGCGCCTGCAAGTGCGCGAAGGCAAAACCGACGAAGGCCAGAGCCTGTTGATCGTCGGCGCGGCGGGTGGCGTGGGCTCGATGCTTACGCAACTCGCTCACCAACTGACGGCCCTGAAAGTCATCGGCAGCGCTTCGCGTGCGCAGACCCAAAGCTGGGTGAAGGAACTGGGCGCCGATCTGGTGATCGACCATAGCCAGCCACTGAGCGAAGCACTCAAGCGTGCCGGCGTGGATCAGGTCACCCACGTTGCCAGCCTGACCCAGACCGACCAGCACCTGGACCAACTGGTCGAGGCATTGGCGCCCCAAGGCAAGCTGGCGCTGATCGATGACCCCAAGTCGCTGGATGTGACCAAGCTCAAGCCCAAGAGCCTGTCACTGCACTGGGAATTCATGTACACCCGTTCGCTGTTTGAAACCGCGGACATGATCGAGCAACACAACCTGCTCAATCGCGTCGCCTGGCTGATCGACGCCGGGACACTGAAAACCACGGTGGGCGAACACTTCGGCACGATCAACGCGGCCAATCTGCGCCGTGCCCATGCCCTGCTGGAAAGCGGCAAGGCCAAGGGCAAGATTGTGCTGGAAGGGTTCTGAAGCGCTGAAAAAAACCGCCGCTGATTTCATCGCCTTCTGCTGTTTTCCGTCTGCGAGCGGGACGCCCCGGTCGCAGACAGCCTCTGTGGGCCCCCTCGAAAACCCGTGTTTTTTTAGTTACAACCGTCAGTCCGACAGTTGATCCTTGTCACAATGGTGACCGTATACGGGACTACAATCGAATCTCCTGCGAGGCATTCTTTTGCGTAACGTCTTTTACAAGACATCTTTTACGAGACATCTTTTGCGAGAGGAGTTCGGCTATGAAGATCCTGATAAAAGAACTGGCAAAGTCCCAGTGGCAAGTTCGCTTAGACCAACATGCTGTGACGTTCCGCAGCGAAGCAGAAGCTCGCGCCTTCACGCGTACCCTTGAAGCCCGCATCCAGGCCCCTCATCAGATTCCCGTCCTCCTCCCGCAGCGTGCAGCCGGCTGACTCCGGCCTCAAACCTGGGCTTGCGCCAGCGCCCGGGCATTTTGCAAACGCCGGGTGAGCACCGCTGCGCTCACCACCAGAATTCCACACAGGCTGATGACCATGGCCATTGGCACGGCGCTGCCGTCGTGCAATACGCCCACCAGCGCAGAGGCGCCGGCAGCCACGCTGAATTGCAGGCAACCGAGCAGCGCCGACGCGCTGCCGGCCCGTGCACCCTGCCCGCTCATCGCGCAGGCCGCGGCGTTGGGACTGATGCAACCGAGGCTGGCGATACAGATGAACAATGGAATCAGCAGCGGCCATAGGTGTGCCGGGTGCAGAGAGCTGACAGCGAGCAGGGTCAAACCGGCCGCCAGATAAACCCACACCGCACGCGCCAGCAAGAACGTCGGGCCACGCTTGGCCAGTAACTGCGCGTTGACCTGCGCCACCAAAATGAAGCCCGCCGCATTGGTGCCGAACAGCCAGCCGAAATGCTCGGCCGGAACGCCGTAGAGCTTGATGATGATGAAGGGTGAACCGGCGATGTAGGCAAACATCCCGGCGATGGCGATACCCCCGGTCAAGGCATGGCCAAGAAATATCGGGTCAGCCAGCAACCGGCCGTACTGACGCAGCGCACCCGACAATGGTTGACGCGGCATGTGGGCCGGCAAGCTTTCCGGCAATCCCGTTGCCACCGCCAGCCCTGCCAGCGCACTGAAACCGGTCAACGCCAGGAAGATCGACTGCCAGCCTGTGGTGTTGACCAATAACCCACCCAGCAATGGCGCGAGGATCGGGGCAAGCCCCATCACCAGCATCAACTGCGAAAAGACTTTCGCCGAACCCACCGCATCACATTTGTCGCTGACCACCGCCCGGGAAATCACCATCCCCGCGCAACCGCCCAACGCCTGGATGAAACGCGCGCCGATCAGCCACTCCAGGTTCGGCGCATAAGCGCACGCCACGGAGGCAGCGGTGAACAGGCCGACACCGGTGAGCAACGGAATGCGTCGCCCGAAACGATCCGCCACCGGGCCATAGGCCAACTGACCGATGGACAAGCCGAGGAAGTACGCCGCCAATGTCATCTGAACGTGATTTTCGTCCGTCCCGAAAGCCAGGGCCATGGCCGGGAAGGCCGGCAGGTAGAAATCGATCGCCAGCGGACCGAAAGCGCTCAAGGCGCCGAGAATCAGAATGGTACGGAAGTTCATCAGGCATCCAGTGGGGCAGAAGTCGGCAGCCCGACAGTCTAGCCGCGCATGGACGCCTTGAACATTCCGGTAGCTCGCTAACTATCAAATTCAGGCCAGTTTGACGCCGTAACCCTCTTCGCTGATCGCCTCGATCACTTGCTGGGCGGTCAGCGCACTTTCGACACCGACCTCCCTGGCCGCCAGATCGACCTGCACGCTGGCCGCCGGGTCTTTGGCCTGGACCGCCTGAGTGATGGCCTTGACACAGTGACCACAAGACATGCCTTCAACGTTGAACACTTGCATGGGATGACTCCTTTTCCGAGGTTTGAACCCAGTTTCGAGCTTGCCACCATGGCAAGGTCAAGTTCTGAAGCTAGCTGCCGGGCTGGCAATCGGCGCGACGCTCGGCCAAGCTGCGTCCATCAATGACTCGAACTCAGGAGATTCAGCCATGCGCTGGTCAGTTTTCAGCCTGTTTGGTTTTCTCAGCCTTTTCGCCGCCGTGTCTTCGGTCAATGCTGCCGGTCAGGATTATGGCGTACTGATCATTTCCCGCGAGCGCCTGGAAGTCGCGACCAGCTGCGAGATTGGTGTGTACATCCAGGATCAACTGGCGGCGCGGCTGTTCCAGGAACAGAGCACCTCGTTCAACCTGCCGCCGGGCATCGTCTCGCTGCGCCTGAAACTGCTGCCGGGCCAGGTCCCGGGTTGCAGTCCGGGCATGCTCGCGCCGGGTTCGCAGGATATCCAGCTCAAGGCCGGCGATGTGCTCAAGTACCGGATCGCGATGACGCAGGAAGGGATGTACCTCAAGCGCGCCGGTCTCGGCTACTGATCGGCTGCTTGATCTGAAACATGGCACTTGACCTTGCCAGCATGGCAAGGTTGATCCTGTGGTCATCTACTACAGGGAGTGCGACTGATGTCCGAATCCACCACGTTCGACCTGCCGATTGCCGGCATGACCTGCGCCAGTTGCGCCGGGCGGGTCGAGCGCGCTTTGAGCAAAGTCATTGGCGCCAGTGCCGTCAGCGTCAACCTCGCCACTGAACAGGCGCGGGTCCAGGCACCCAGCGACAGCCTGCCGGCCTTGATGGATGCCGTGGCCAAGGCCGGCTATAGCGTGCGGCAACAGAGCCTGGAATTGAGCATCGACGGCATGACCTGCGCTTCCTGCGTCGGTCGCGTCGAGCGTGCGCTGGGCAAGATTGTCGGAGTGAAAAGCGTCAGCGTCAATCTGGCCAACGAACGCGCCCACCTTGAACTGCTCGGCCAGATCGATCCGCAAACCTTGATCGCAGCGGTGACCAAGGCTGGCTACAGCGCCAGCGTATGGGAAGCCGAACACCCGCCAACCGACAACCAGCAACAGCGCCTGCACCGCGAACGCCAAGCCTTGATCATTGCCATCGCCCTCGCCTTGCCGCTGGTATTGCCGATGCTGCTACAGCCATTCGGCGTGCACTGGATGCTCCCGGCCTGGGCGCAATTTGCCTTGGCCACGCCGGTGCAATTCATCTTCGGCGCACGGTTTTACATCGCCGCGTGGAAAGCCGTGCGCGCCGGGGCCGGCAACATGGACCTTCTGGTCGCCTTGGGCACCAGCGCCGGGTATGGCTTGAGCCTGTACGAATGGGCCACCGCCGCCGGGCGCATGCCGCATCTGTATTTCGAAGCCTCGGCAGTGGTGATCGCCCTGGTGCTGCTGGGCAAGTACCTGGAAAGCCGCGCCAAGCGCCAGACCGCCAGCGCCATCCGCGCCCTCGAAGCCTTGCGCCCGGAACGGGCGATTCGGGTGATCGATGGCCACGAGCAAGACGTCGCCATCAGCGCCCTGCACCTCAATGACCTGGTGATGGTCAAGCCCGGCGAACGCTTCCCGGTGGACGGCGAAGTGGTTGAAGGCCAGAGCCACGCCGACGAAGCCCTGATCAGCGGCGAGAGCCTGCCGGTGCCCAAGCAGCCCGGCGACAAAGTCACCGGTGGCGCGATCAACGGTGAAGGTCGATTGATGGTGCGTACCCAGGCCCTCGGTGCGGAAACCGTGCTGGCGCGGATCATCCGTCTGGTGGAAGACGCCCAGGCTGCAAAAGCGCCGATCCAGAAACTGGTGGATAAAGTCAGCCAGGTGTTCGTGCCCACCGTGCTGCTGATTGCCCTGGCTACCCTGATCGGCTGGTGGCTGTATGGCGCGCCGATAGAAACCGCGCTGATCAACGCCGTGGCGGTGCTGGTGATCGCCTGCCCGTGCGCCCTGGGCCTGGCCACGCCGACGGCGATCATGGCCGGCACCGGCGTGGCGGCGCGCTACGGGATTCTGATCAAGGACGCCGAAGCACTGGAGCGTACCCATGAAGTCAGCGCGGTGGTATTCGACAAGACCGGCACCCTGACCTCCGGCGCCCCGCGCATCGCTCATCTGAGTGCCATCGACGGGAATGAGGCGAGCCTGCTGCAATGGGCCGGCGCCCTGCAACGCGGCAGTGAGCATCCGTTGGCAAAGGCTGTTCTGGGTGCCTGTGCCGAGCGTGGATTGAAGGTGGCCGATGTCAGCGACAGCCAATCCCTGACCGGCCGCGGCATCGCCGGCAACCTCGAAGGGCGTCGCCTGGCGCTGGGCAATCGTCGCCTGCTGGAGGACAGCGGCTTGAATGCCGAGCCGTTGGCCGACTCGGCGACCGACTGGGAAAAAGAAGGCCGGACCTTGTCCTGGCTGATCGAGCAATCCCCCGAACCCCGCGTGCTGGGCCTGTTCGCCTTCGGTGACACCCTCAAGCCCGGCGCGCTGCAAGCGGTGCAACAACTCAGCGCACGGAACATCAGCAGCCACCTGCTGACCGGCGACAATCGCGGCAGCGCCAAGGTGGTCGCCGAGGCGCTGGGCATCCACGATGTGCATGCCGAAGTGCTGCCGGCGGACAAAGCCGCCACGGTCGCCGCACTGAAACAAACCGGCGTGGTGGCGATGGTCGGTGACGGTATCAATGACGCCCCGGCACTGGCCGCCGCCGACATCGGCATCGCCATGGGGGGCGGCACCGACGTCGCCATGCACGCAGCCGGCATCACCCTGATGCGCGGCGATCCGCGACTGGTGCCGGCCGCGCTGGAGATCAGCCGCAAGACCTACGCCAAGATTCGGCAGAATCTGTTCTGGGCCTTCGTCTATAACCTGATCGGCATTCCGCTGGCGGCGTTCGGCTTCCTCAATCCAGTGCTGGCCGGTGCGGCCATGGCGTTGTCGAGCGTCAGCGTGGTGAGCAATGCGCTACTGTTGAAAACCTGGAAACCCAAGGACCTGGAGGACAACCGATGAACATCGGCCAAGCGGCCCGCCACAGTGGCCTGAGTGCAAAGATGATCCGTTATTACGAATCCATCGGCCTGCTCAAGGCGGCCCATCGCACCGACAGCGGTTACCGGGTGTACGGCGATGACGACCTGCACACGCTGGCGTTCATCAAGCGCTCGCGGGACCTTGGGTTTTCCCTGGAAGAGGTCGCCAAGTTGCTGACCCTCTGGCAAGACCGCCAGCGCGCCAGCGCCGATGTGAAAGCGTTGGCCCGCCAGCACATCGATGAGTTGAACCAGAAGATCCGTGAACTCGGCCAGTTGCGCGACACCTTGCAGGACCTGGTTGAGCACTGCCAGGGCGATCATCGGCCGGATTGCCCGATTCTGAAGAATCTGGAGTCGGGATGTTGTGCTGACCCCGTGCGTGCCTGACCTATTGGTGTTGGATGTACCGACGCCTTCGCGGGTAAGTCGGATCGCCGCACCGCCGCTCCCACAGGGTTTGTGGTGTATGAACATGTGTGGGCCGGCTCAATCCTTGTGGGAGCGGGCTTGCTCGCGAAGGCGTCGTATCAGTCGACATCAATGTTGCATGACTCACCGCTTTCGCGAGCAAGCCCGCTCCCACATTAGTTCTCCAGTGTTTGGAAGTAGACACCCACAAAAAACCCGGCCGAAGCCGGGTTTTTCTTTATCCGATCACTGCATCCAAGGTGGAGGCGGTTCTTCGGTCTTGCCCGGCGGAGCATCGTCCGCCGCGCGTACGGCCTGCTTGCGCTCTTCATCCAGGCGCGCGGCCTCGATCTCGCGCATGATTCCGCCCACGTCGGCCAGCTCTTCCGTGTCGGCGAACTCGCCGGTCAGGACACTGGCCGGGTGCAAGGTGCCAGCCTCGTACAAGGCCCACATTTCCTTGGCGTACTTGGTCTTCTTCAACTCCGGCGCAAACCGCCCGAAGTAGGACGCCATGTTGCCCACATCGCGCTCCAGCATGCTGAACGCGTGGTTGTTGCCCGCCGCGTCCACTGCTTGCGGCAGGTCGATGATCACCGGACCTGTCGGCGTCAGCAGCACGTTGAACTCGGACAGGTCGCCGTGCACCAGACCGGTACACAGCATCAGCACGATCTGGGAAATCAGAAACGCGTGATACTCGCGGGCCTGATCCGGCTCCAGCACCACATCGTTCAGACGCGGCGCGGCATCGCCGTACTCGTCGGCCACCAGCTCCATGAGCAGCACGCCTTCGAGGAAGTCGTACGGCTTGGGCACGCGCACACCGGCATTGGCCAGGCGGAACAGCGCCGCCACTTCGGCGTTCTGCCAGGCGTCTTCGGTTTCCTTGCGGCCAAACTTCGAGCCTTTGGCCATCGCCCGGGCCTGACGGCTGTTGCGCACCTTGCGGCCTTCCTGGTACTCGGCCGCCTGACGGAAACTGCGTTTATTCGCCTCCTTGTAGACCTTCGCGCAACGTAACTGGTTACCGCAGCGCACCACATAAACAGCTGCTTCTTTACCACTCATGAGTGGGCGCAGCACCTCGTCGACCAGACCGTCCTCGATCAGGGGTTCAATGCGTTTTGGAGTCTTCATCAGCTTTTATTGTGGGTCCTTTATTACCAAACACGCGAAAGTCATTCGTTATACGGCAATCCACTCACCGGGGGGAGGGGTTGTCGACTTATGAACATTGCAGAAGCACACAATGTACCGATTTCATCAAGTAAAACCGACGACCGCCATGGTCGTTCCAGATCATAGCCGAGCCTGCGTCACTTGTTGTGCAAGGGCATTGAGGGCAATTGCGACAGAAGCTGACACCACCGTTCATACCTTCCGTAGGATTTTTCCCAACAGGCCTCAATTTCCTCCGACAACAGCCGAAGTCCTTAGTGACAAAGTGATTTGTCCGACAATCGCTCCCCCAACAATAGCGATGCCGCACTCAAGGATCCGGGTTGACCAAGAACGTTTACGGCTGCCAATAAACCGCGAGTCATCTGCACTGCGTGGGCCTACAAGAAAATCTGGAGCGCGGATGAACATCAAACAGAAGTTGACCTGGGCGTTTGCAATCATCGCCTGCCTGCCCGTGGTGCTGGTCGCCACCCTCGTTGTGCTGAACCTGCGCAG
The DNA here is from genome assembly GCF_056402255.1 of Pseudomonas sp. P4_B4. Classification (NCBI taxonomy): domain Bacteria; kingdom Pseudomonadati; phylum Pseudomonadota; class Gammaproteobacteria; order Pseudomonadales; family Pseudomonadaceae; genus Pseudomonas; species Pseudomonas sp. P4_B4. Next base: position 280,883 of record NZ_JBFUHS010000004.1, on the reverse strand, counting down.
TGATGCCAGGGACGAATTCATCGACGGCAGTGCCCGCGAGATTCGTCAGGTCAGCAACGCGATGCAATTGTTCTTTGACGGCATCAGCCAGAACGTCGATTACCTGGCCAAGCAGCCGTTGATCCGAAACTCCGACGACAGCCTCAAGACTTACATGGCCGCCAACGCCGAGAGCGTCCCTCAAGGCGAGGCTGACAAAAAAGTCTTCGCCCTGCTCCAGGATCTGGGCAACAGCCACCCGGCCTACGCCTATGCCATCCTCGGCACGGCGGCGGGCGGTTACGTGTCGTGGCCGGATGATCCGAAGCTGAGCAACTATGACCCGCGACAGCGCCCCTGGTACAAGGCCGCCCAGGCCAAACCGGGCAAGCCGTTGCGCACCGAGGCCTACTACTGGGCCCAGGACGACGCGACCTACGTCAGCACCGTGCGCACCATCGACAACAAGCTGGGCACCAACGGCGGCGTGGTCAGCATCGACGTGACGCTCAAGCAGCTCACCGAAATCGTCAAACAGATCAAGCTCGGTGAAACCGGCTACCTGATGCTGCTGGAAAACACCGGCATGGTCCTGGTGGATCCGAAACAACCGGAACACAACTTCAAACCGCTGAACAGCCTTGGCGACGGCTACGCGCAACTGGCCAAGGCCGGCAAGGGCCTGGTGGAAGTGGAGCTGAACGGCGAGCACTACATGGCCAACGTCTGGCCATCGGAGCAATTGGGCTGGACCTTCATCGGCCTGATCAAACAGGACGACGTGATGAGCTCCGCGACCCAGTTGACCTGGTTGATCGCCATCATCGCCGCCGTCCTGGCCGTCATCTTCGCCATCGTCGGAGCCAGTTTTGCCAGCCTCATCGTGCGCCCGATCCACAGCGTGGCCAGCGGCCTGGAAGGCATCGCCCAAGGCGAAGGCGACCTGACCCAGAACCTGCAAATCCGTGGCAACGATGAAACCGCGCAACTGGCCAACTGGTTCAACCAGTTCCTGACCGCGATTCGCAACCTGATCCAGAACATCGGCGGCGCGGCGGGCAAGATCCTCGCCACGTCCAAGAGTTCGACCCAGGTCTCCAGCGACATGGCCGAAGCCGCCGGACGCCAGCGTGAAGCGGTGGACATGGTCTCCACGGCGTTCCACGAAATGGTCGCCACCGCCAACGAAGTCGCGCGCTCTTGCAGCCAAGCGGCGGAGTCTGCCGACAGTGGCCAGCGCCAGGCGCGCGAAGGTCAGCAGCAGATCGACGCGGCGGTGAACAGCGTGGATCGCCTGAGCCAGGAAATCGAACAGTCGGCCCAGTCGATGCAACAGCTCGAACGCGACAGCAACGACATTCAGTCGATCCTCGGGACCATCCGCTCGATCGCTGAGCAGACCAACCTGCTGGCGCTGAACGCCGCGATCGAAGCGGCCCGGGCCGGTGAACAGGGACGCGGTTTTGCCGTGGTGGCTGACGAAGTGCGGGCCCTGGCCAAGCGCACGGCCGACTCCACGGCGGAAATCGACGGACTGCTGGGCAACCTGGCCAAACGCACCAGCCAGGTGACCCAACAGATGCACGCCAGCCTGGAAGTGTCCCAGCAATCGGTGACACGCATCGGCGAGGCGCGCAACAGCTTCGGGCAGATCCGCGAGTCGGTGGACGTGATCCGCGACATGAACACCCAGATCGCCACGGCGGCGGAACAACAGCATCAAGTGGCCGAAGACATCAACCGGCACATCAGCCAGATCCATGGCGATGCGCAGTTGGTGGCGGAGCTGGCCAACTCGGCACGTCTGGACTCACAAAGCCTGGCCGGGTTGTCGAATGAGCTGGACGGGTTGGTGCGCAGGTTTCGTACATAAGCGAACCGATCAACTGTGGCGAGGGGGCTTGCCCCCTCACCACAGGGATACTCAGTGTACTGGCCCCCTGAGCTAAACACTCAGCGCTCGATAATGGCAGTCACACCCTGCCCGCCCGCCGCGCAAATCGAAATCAGTCCCCGCCCCTTGCCCGCCGCATCCAGCAACTTCGCCAGGTTGGCGATGATGCGCCCGCCCGTGGCGGCAAACGGATGCCCCGCCGCCAATGAACTGCCCTTGACGTTGAGCCTGCTGCGATCGATCGAGCCCAGCGCCGCATCGAGACCAAGACGGGTTTTGCAGTATTCCGGATCTTCCCATGCCTTCAAGGTGCACAGCACTTGCGCGGCGAAGGCTTCGTGGATTTCGTAGTAGTCAAAGTCCTGCAAGGTCAGGCCATTGCGCGCCAGCAAACGCGGCACGGCGTAGACCGGCGCCATCAACAACCCTTCGGCGCCGTTGACGAAATCCACCGCCGCCGCCTCGCCGTCACGCCAGTAGGCCAGAATCGGTAACCCGCGTGCCTTGGCCCATTCCTCGCTGCCCATCAGCACCAGTGACGCGCCATCGGTCAGCGGTGTGGAGTTGCCTGCGGTCAGGGTGCCCTTGGCGCTTTTCTCATAGGCCGGCTTGAGCGCGGCGAGCTTTTCCAGCGTGGAGTCCGGGCGCAGGTTGTTGTCGCGGGTCAGGCCCAGGAACGGCGTCATCAGGTCGTTGTGCCAGCCCTCGGCGTAGGACGCGGCCAGTTTCTGATGGCTCTCAAGCGCCAATTGATCCTGTGCCTGGCGAGGGATGTTCCAGGTCTGGGCCATCAGCTCGCAATGCTGGCCCATGGACAATCCGGTACGCGGCTCGCCGTTGCGCGGGAATTCGGGGATCAGATGCCTGGGGCGCAATTGCAGAAAGGTTTTCAGTTTGTCGCCGGTGGTTTTCGCGCGGTTGGCTTGCAGGAGGATTTTGCGCAGGCCTTCGCTGACACTGATCGGCGCATCCGAGGTGGTGTCCACGCCACCGGCAATGCCGCAGTCGATCTGGCCCTGGGCAATCTTGTTCGCCACCAGCAGCGCCGCTTCCAAGCCGGTGCCGCACGCCTGCTGGATGTCATAGGCCGGAGTGGTGGGCGACAGTCGCGAACCCAGTACGCACTCGCGTGTGAGGTTCATGTCCCGCGACAACTTGAGCACCGCCCCGGCGACCACTTCGCCGATGCGTTGGCCGTGCAGGTTGTAGCGTTCGATCAGGCCCTCGAGGGCAGCGGTGAGCATCACCTGGTTACTGGCCGTGGCGTAGGGGCCGTTGGAGCGGGCGAAGGGAATCCGGTTACAACCGATGATCGCAACGCGGCGCAGTTGGGTCATGAAAAGCTCCTGGTGAATGATTCAAATCGAAAACCGCCCCTGTAGGAGCGAGCCTGCTCGCGATGGCGGCCTGTCAGCTACATTGATGGCGACTGACTTATCGCCATCGCGAGCAGGCTCGCTCCTACACTGTAACCAAGCGTAGGCCTTATCTCGTGGATCGAACGACTGATCGCCATTCATGGTCCACACTTTGAACCCCAGCTTTCGGAGCGCGTTCCATGTCTGACCGCTATATCGACTTCGCCAATTCGTCCATCGGCCATCGCCTGGTCGGCGCCCTGGGGTTGCCGGTACCGAGCAGACTGGAGCGCTGGCAAGCGGGCCGGTTGCGACCTGTAGAAGGCGCACTGCTGATCGGTGGCGGGCCGTTGGCGGAACACGTCAGCGCCTTTGCCAACCGCCTGACCGACGCGATCTACAGCTACGGCACCGAGCCTTCGCTGGCCACGGCCTGGATTCCCGGCCACGGACCGAAACTCAAGGCCGTGGTGTTCGACGCCAGTGACCTGCTGCACACCGATCAGCTCAAGCAACTGCGTGAGTTCTTCCAGCCACTGATGAAAAACCTCGAACACTGTGCGCATCTGGTGATTCTCGGGCGTGATCCGCAAACCCTGCGCGACCCGTTCGCCGCCAGTGCCCAGCGGGCCCTGGAAGGTTTCAGCCGTTCGCTGGCCAAGGAGTTGCGCAGCGGTGGCACCCTGCAATTGATCTACGTCGGCGAAGGTGCCGAGGCGCAGCTGGAAGGCCCGCTGCGTTTTTTCCTCTCACCGAAAAGCGCCTTCGTGTCCGGGCAGGTCATTCGCTTGAATCCGTGCGCGACGCCAGTCACCGACTGGACGCGCCCGCTCGCCGGGCGCAAGGCACTGGTCACCGGCGCAGCACGCGGTATCGGTGCCGCCATCGCAGAAACCCTGGCCCGCGATGGTGCCGACGTCATTCTGCTCGACGTGCCGCCGGCCAAAACCGATCTCGAAGCCCTCGCCGCGCGCCTCGACGGGCGCAGCATCACCCTCGACATCTGCGCCGAAGACGCCGCCGCGCAGTTGATCGAACAGCTGCCCGACGGCCTCGACATCGTGGTGCACAACGCCGGCATCACCCGGGATAAAACCCTGGCCAACATGACCCCGGAATTCTGGGACGCGGTGCTGGCAGTCAACCTCAACGCGCCGCAAGTGCTGACCAAAGCCCTGCTCGACAACGGCACCCTGCACGACAACGGCCGGGTGATCCTGCTAGCGTCCATCAGCGGCATCGCCGGCAATCGCGGGCAAACCAATTACGCGGCGAGCAAGGCCGGGCTCATTGGCCTGGCGCAAGCCTGGGCGCCGCTGCTCCACGAGCGCGGCATCAGCATCAACGCCGTGGCGCCGGGTTTCATCGAAACGCAGATGACCGCGCGCATTCCCTTCGGCCTGCGCGAAGCCGGACGCCGCATGAGCGCCCTCGGCCAGGGCGGCCTGCCGCAGGACGTCGCCGAGACCGTGGCCTGGCTCGCGCAACCGGGCACCGGCGCGTTCACCGGGCAAGCGTTGCGCGTGTGTGGGCAAAACGTTCTGGGGGCTTAAGGATGATCACCGACTGGCACACACTCAACCGCGAACCCAGCCTGCCGGGGTTGTACGCACGAGCGGCGACACGGCGAAAAATCACCGGCAGCCGCCTGCCCGATTCGGGTTTGCGTTGCTGGGTCGAAGTCGACCCCAAGCGCCTGGCGGCTTATCGCAAGGTCTGTGGTTTCGCCGACAACGGCCTGCTGCCGCCGACTTACCCGCACATCCTCGGGTTTGCCTTGCAGATGCAATTGCTCACGGCCAGGGACTTCCCGTTCCCGCTGCTGGGCCTGATCCACCTGAGCAATCGCATTCGTGTACTGCGCCCCATGGGCGGGGTGAGTCGGGTGCGCGTCAGCGTGCAAGTGCAGAACCTGCAACCCCACGCCAAAGGCGCGACGTTCGATCTGCTGACCAGCCTCGACGATCAGTTGGGCCCGTTGTGGGCAGCAGAAAGCAGGATGCTCTGTCGCGGCGTCAAACTCGAGGGCGAACCGCTCGAAGAGCAAATGGAAACCAGTCTGGCCTTGATCGAGATCGAACACTGGAAAGCGCCCTCGGACATCGGCCGGCAATACGCCAAGGTGTCCGGCGACTACAACCCGATTCACTTCAGCGCGGCCAGCGCCCGGCTCTTCGGTTTCCCGACCGCAATCGCTCATGGCCTGTGGAACAAGGCACGCACGCTGGCTGCGCTGGCCGGGCACCTGCCGACAGCGAATGTCGAGATCGCAGTGCAGTTCAAGAAGCCGGTACGGTTACCCAGTGAGGTGACGTTGCTGGCCAGTGCGCCGGGACCGAGCGGGGAACTGCAATTGGTGGGTGCCGGGGATCTTGAGCATATGGTCGGGCACTGGCGGCCGGTTGCCTGATCCTGATAAAGCCGATGTCTGTGGCGAGGGAGATTGCTCCCTCGCCACAAAAGCTGCGTGGTCAGTCTTGCGGATCGAGATTGTCCAGCGCCCGGTTCACCGCCAGCTCACCCAGCATGATCACCTGCGCAATCCCCAGCATCGTATTGCGCTGCGAGCCTTCCAGAAACCCCGCGAAATCACTCGCCATCACACTCGCCGACGCCAGTGATTCACAAGCGTGGGCCAGCAGGGTCTCGGTGTCGATGTCCGGGGCAATGACGAACATCGTGCTGGGCTTGTGGGTGACTGGTTGCATGGGTGGATTGAGGTAGTGATCGAGGGCGCGGTCGGCGGCTTCGTGGAGTTTGTTTGAGTGGGGGGATTGATAGGGGGAAACGTCGTCGGTTTCGGGTGGATTTGGGGTGGGTTTGAACATGGTGAAGCTCCATTCTTGAATTTGGAGTTCGTCATCACTGCGACCAAGCAGAAGGGTGGCGAACCGTACGCAGGTTGGTCGACCAGGGAATGGAAACCCGGCAGGGCCTGGGCCCTCCCACGCACAGCTCGCCATTAAGCAAGCACAAAAATGCCGCTCGCGCGGCACTGTGCGCCATTCTAAACCCGGGCGACCAAACCCGATCACTGATTTTGCAGCGACAGACAAAGGCTAGAGATCGCGCTTCCGACGGACAACCTGAAAAACATGTCGGAGGTTTCCTCGGGACTTGAGGAAAACTACACAGGGTTGGTCGGCTGACAGGCCGCCATCGCGAGCAAGCTCGCACACAGAAGAGCAAAGGCAGAGCGGCGCACACCCGCTGCTCCTCACCACTCATCAGGCCGAGCGTTAGCTCGCCTGCAGCTTTTGATCTTGATCCACCCGCCCCCTCGGGAGGCTGAGTGGAGGTGTTCATCCGGGGATGGGCGCGCAGCGCCGTTCGACGCAGTCGAACTCATTGCATGTAGGTCGTCGCGAAGCAGACCGGAGGGCAATGCCCCCGGATGAATACCGGAGCGAAGGAACCCCGAGCCTCAGCGAGGGGCCGTACGTTCGGGGCGAGACCTTTTGGTTCCTTTTGGGGCGTTTGCCAAAAGGGACTCGCCGTAAGGGCGAAACCATAAGCCGCCGTTACCGCAGCAACGGATATGTACACCATCCAAAAAAACCCCCGTGAGAGCACAGGGGTTGAGAAGCCAGCTGATTCTAGGATGCATGCGGTGGATAGTTGGCCAATATCCGCGTGACCGTTTCCCAGATCGCATCACGACGATCCGTCGGGTTCGGCGTGCGGCTAAGTATCTGCTCGTCACTGCCGCGCCACACCAGTTTGCCGTCCTTGCCATCGAGCAGGTCGATCTGAATGGTCGCCACTTTGTAGCTGACATTGCGGGTTTCGTTGTACATCGGTGCGCCGTAGTAGCCATACCACGGGTTACCCCAGCCGCCGCCGTAATTGGTGGTCACCTGTTGCTGCCGCTCTTCGACAATCAGGTAGGTCTGCACATTCAAGTCACCCTTGGCACCTGCGGCGGCCGGACGCAGACCGCGCTGATCCAGTTGATCGGCAACCGCCTGACGGACGCGCTGTTCGGTCAGGTCGCTCTTGATCCGTGGATCATCGGGACGGTATTGCAGGGCGGGTTCTTTCCAGGTCCAGCTGCGATAGGCAGCAAAGTCGCGGCTGGCGTCGAAGTCATGATTGACCTGGTTGGCGGCGCAGGCACTGAGCAGCGCGGCCACTGCCAGTAAAACAAAACGGCGGAACATGATGATTCTCCGGTTGAAGACATGATCCTGTGGAATGCTTCTTATCTACAAGAAGCTAACTAGGAGGATACGCCGACATTGCCTTTTCCACAGCCTCCCGTATGGCATCGGCCCTCTCGCTTTCGCTGCCCCGGTTGCCGGTTTCAGCACTGGAGCTCCATATCGGCTGACCGCTTTTGGCGTCAAACATGTCCACCTGCACGACCACGACCTGCTCCTGATAGGTACGGATGATCGGCACGGTGGCATATCCGCCATATCCAGGGCCGTAGCCGTTGTAGCCACCATAACCGCCGCCGTAATAGTCGTCCCGAACCTGACGCAAGCGGGTTTCCATCCGCAGGTCGGCGCTGACAAACAGGTCCGCCGGACGATTGTCATGCAGCGGACGCAAACCCCGCTGATCCAGCGCATTGCTGACCGCTTCGGCGATCTGCGCCGAGTCGGCCCAGGCGGTGCCCGGTGGCAGATGCCCATTGAGCCACGCCCAACTGCGGTAGCGTCCATAGTCACGGGGGGCTGCCGGGTAAGCGCTGCGGTCAAAGGTGTTGGCGGCCTGGGGTGGCGCCGGTGGCAAGGGGTTGGATGTGGCGACATAAGGGTTGCTGCCCTGACAAGCGGCCAGCCCCAGGCAGAACACCAGTACACCTGAATGATTTTTCATTGCGTGCTCCGATCAGACAGGCCGACAGATCCAGTGCAAGTAACGCCCAAGCCCGGCAAAGCTTGGATGACGACGGTGGGCCAGTTCCATTTCCAGCAGGTCCGCCAGCTCGGCGCGGGCCTGGAATTCCACCGGCATGTAATCGTGAAAAACCCGCACTCCACTCTGTATTTCGACCTGCCACAGACCTTCAAGTTGCGCCGCCAGCTCGCGCGGATCAAGGGGCTGTTGCGGGGTCAGGCTCTGCTTTTCGCCGGCCATGTCGTTCTTGCGCATCTTGCGGAAATGGCCCTTGAGCAAGTTGCGATAAATCAGCGCGTCACGGTTGTAGAACGCCAGGGATAGCCAGCCGTCGGCCTTGGTCAGTTGATGCAGCACCGGCAGGATGGCGTGGGGTTCGGCCAGCCACTCCAGCACCGCATGGCACAGCACCAGGTCGTAGGGTTCGGTGAGCTGCCCGAGCAGTTCCTGCCAGGGTGCCTGAATGAACGTGGCGCTCTGCCCGGCTTCGGCAAAACGTTGGCGGGCGCCTTCAAGCATCGGCTCGGCCGGCTCGGCGAGGGTCACCTGATGGCCGCGCTGGGCCAGCCACAACGACATGTGGCCAAGGCCGGCGCCGATGTCCAGCACACGCAGCGGCCGGTCGGGCAAGGTTTCGGCCAGATCGGCCTGCAACACCGCCAGACGGATCGCCCCTTTGGCACCGCCGTAGATTTTTTCGGCGAAACGGGTCGCCAGTTGATCGAAATGACGGTCGCTCATCAGCTGAACCTCCGTTCGCTGTCCGCCAGTTTGCTGCGCACCACGGCGTCCATGTCCAGGCCCAGCTCGCTGCACAACAACAAAAGATAAAGCACGATGTCACCGACTTCCTGCCCGGCGTGAGCGAGTTTGTCCGCCGGCAACTGGCGTGACTGGTCTTCGGTCAGCCACTGGAAAATTTCCACCAGCTCGGACATTTCCACACTCGCGGCCATGGCCAGGTTTTTCGGGCTGTGAAATTGCTGCCAGTCATTGCGGTCACGGATGGCGTGCAGGCGTTCGGTCAGTTCAACAAGGTTCATCGGGCTCTCCTGAAGGCGTATAGCTTCGGGGGGATCACAGGTGAAGGCAAGGGGCAGAAGATGCATGCTCATCTGTGCAACCCTCTATGCTTGTGGGAACTCGGCAGCATGATCGACAGCCCAAGACTCAATTCTCTTTAATCAGGACGTTCACTCCATGCAGGTAGAAGGTTTTTCCGAATGGCTCGGCCAGGTACTCGGCTCGATCATCCGCTTCATCGTTGATGGCCTCAGCGGGCTGTTCAATCTGTTGAGCAACGCCAGCAGCAATTTTGTCGAAGGCCTGTCCCAGGCGCTGGGCATGGATACCTCGGTCGTCAGCATCGTGACCTTGATCCTCGGGCTGATACTGCTGTGGTCGGCGATCCGCGCCTTTCTCAATGCGTCGTTCATCATGGGGATCATCTGGTTAATGCTGGGTCTGTGGTTGCTCAGCTGGATTATCCACTGACACCACACAAATCACTGTGGGAGCGAGCCTGCTCCGGGCGGCGTTCCGACGATGATGCCGGCACATACAACATATGAGTGTCTGCCACACCGCTATCGCGAGCAGGCTCGCTCCCACAATTGATCGCGGCTTGCCCTTGATGTGCCGCTACAATGCCCGCTCCCCCAAGGAGCCTGCATGTCCAACCTGACCGCCGACTGGCGCGACCGCCCTACCCATCGCCGGGTCTGGGCACTCGCTGCGCCGATGATTCTTTCGAACATTTCCGTACCGCTGGTGGCATTGGTCGACAGCACCGTCATCGGTCACCTGCCCCACGCCCATCAACTCGGCGCCGTTGCGGTCGGGGCCAGCCTGTACACCTTCCTCGCCTGGGCCATGGGCTTTCTGCGCATGGGCTCCACCGGGTTCGCAGCCCAGGCGGCCGGACGCGGCGATGGCGCGGCCTTGCGGCAGATTCTGTTGCAAGGCCTGCTGCTCGCCATCGGCCTGGCCGTGGTCCTGGGTGCGGTGGGTGTGCCGTTGAGCGGGGTCGCGTTGCACTTCATGCAACCGTCGGCGGAGCTAGATCAACTGACCCGCGAGTTCTTCCATACCCGCCTGTTCGGCCTGCCGGCGGCGCTCGCCAGTTATGCACTGGTCGGCTGGTTTCTCGGCACCCAGAATGCCCGGGCGCCCCTGGCGATTCTGCTGAGCACCAACCTGGTCAACATTGCTCTGAACCTGTGGTTCGTCCTCGGCCTGGAATGGGGCGTGGTCGGTGCGGCCCGGGCCTCGGTGATTGCCGAATGGACCGGTGCACTGATCGGCTTGCTGATGACGCGCAAAGCCCTGCGCGCCTACCCCGGGCACATCGTCTGGGCGGCATTGGCGCTGTGGCAGAGTTGGCGACCATTGCTGGCGGTCAACCGCGACATCTTCATCCGCAGCCTGGCGCTGCAATCGGTGTTTTTCCTGATCACGGTGCAAGGCACACGGCTTGGCGACGCCACGGTGGCCGCCAACGCTCTTTTGCTCAATGGCCTGCTGCTGACCGCCCACGCCCTCGATGGCCTGGCCCACGCCGTCGAAGCCCTGTGCGGACATGCTCTTGGCGCCCGTGACCGCGATGCCCTGCGCCGTTCATTGGTGGTGGCTGTTGGCTGGTCGTTGCTGGCAAGCCTGGGCTTTGCCGCGTTGTTTCTATTCGCCGGGCATCTGTTCATCGAGATGCAGACCGACATTCAGAGTGTGCGTGACACCGCGTTCGTCTACCTACCCTATCTCGCCGTACTGCCGCTGATTGCCGTCTGGAGTTACCTGCTCGACGGCCTGTTCATCGGCGCCACCCGCGCCCGGGAAATGCGCAACGGCATGCTGCTGACCGTGACGCTGGTGCTGCCCTTCGGTTGGTTACTGCAAGGCGGAGGCAACCATGGCCTGTGGATAACCTTCATGTTGTTCATGCTGCTGCGCAGTCTGACCCTCGGCATGATCGCCTGGCGCCTGCGCCGTAACGATGGATGGTTCGCCGGCAGTACTCACTGAACGGGCGAGACCCCGACAAACGCCGAGACCTCTTCATCAATTTCGACCTCTTGGCCAGGGTCGGTCGTTCTGCCACAGGTGACGCAGGTTATCGAGGCGCTCCTGTTGAGTCCCGCCCGGCAACGGCTGCACGGGCACGGCGTCGGGATACTGCAAGCGTAGCCATATCCAGCCATCAAGCACCGGGCGCTCGCTGAAACCCAGCGCCACCCCCTCCTGCACATGGTCCCACAGGCGGGGGAAATCGGCACCGGTGGATCGGTTCCAGCGCCAGGCATGCTGCTCGAGCAGGCAGGTTTGCAGTTTTCCTTGTTGCCCGGCGCTGAGGCTTTCCTCGACTGCCAAAGGGCTGATCGCCAGCCCCGGGTTGGACAAGCGCTGCCAGCCCTCACATCCCATCGCGCGGTCGGCCCAACTACCGCCGAACCAGCGCAACTGGTGGATGGGCCCTAGCCAGCGACTCAGTTCAACAGCATCGCAGGCATCGAAAAAATAGCTGGCCGTGATTGGGTTGTAGTAACTCAAAAGAGCCCGGTGCAGGCCAAGCGTGACTGTGAGCATGCGCCGCAAATGCGCCAGCAACGACGAAGCGCCTGCCTCGCTGACCATCAACAATCCGGGCCAGCGTTGTCCGTCGACGAGGCATAAATCGGCCAGTGCCGGGCAGGTGCGCAGATCGACCAGGAGCGGTCCCTGCTCATGCAACACATGCCACTCCGTACCCTCGAACAACCCGTACCACCGGGCTTGCGCAAACATCTGCCGAAGTGTGACACCCGCTTGCGGCGTGCCCGGCACATCCAGCAACAACCACTGCGGGGGTGCCTCGGGCGTGCGTGTGGTGCTCATGCTCCAGAGCTCTGGCCAAGCTTCGTCACCAGACGACAGGTGCACAACGCCTGTGAGCAATGGTTGAAGCTGCCACCGCCGGGCAGCAGACACAACACCAGTAATGGCTCTCCCGAGCGCAACCATTGCTCCAGACCCTCATCATGGGCACAGATGGGCTGTGGGGTGTCGGCGTCCGTCACCTCGATCGTTGCCGGTGCATGCAGCACCCCGGTTATCTGCGGTTGATCGGGATCGCCCTCGATAAAACTCACCACCAGCTCGGTTCCTTCGCGCAATGGCGAGAACGTAGCGGCCTGCAACTGCCTGGCCAGGGGCAGCCAACAATGACTGGGCGTCGCCCCTTCGCCCTGATAAAGCCAGTCGAATTGCACCGGTACCGGCCTTGCCGGGTCGGGGCTTGGTTCATCGACCTCGACGACCCACGCCCGTTGCAGGCTATGCATCTGTGGTTTGACCGTCGCACAGGGTGGCTCGAAGGGTGCCCGCCAGTGCAGGGCACGGACCTGATTGTGGTAAGGCGTCGGCGTATCCTGGCGGCCCCAATGCTCGACGCGGGTCAGCAGCCAGAGCCGATTGCAATCGGCAACCGGATGACCGGACAGCGGCATCAGCCGACCGCTGCGCAAGGTCGCCAGGTCCGTGCGGCATTCGGCACACTGCGCCGCTGTCCCACCGCAGCGCTGACGTTCGAACTGCCGCACCGCCGGCCGATCGCCCTCGCTGCGAAATACCGCAGGTTCGCCGGTTGGAAAATGCTGCTGGTCATCCCCAAACACAACACAGTGCCCGCGGGCGAGGTGTTCGAAGTGGTAGTGAAGTCGTTCCTCGGCGCACAGTCGCTGGAGAAATTGCAGGTCTGACTCGCAATATTGCGTGCAAAAATCCCGGGGAGGGTATTCGCCGCCCAGTTCCAGGCGTCGATCCTTGCCGGTAATACCGTGCTCCTTGAGCACCTGGTCAAGGATTTGCGGCACGGAACGGGCACTGAAGATTCGTTGGCTGAAGCGCTGGGCCAGACAAGCCAGTTTTGGCCCCAGGCGCACCTGGCAGAGTCGGGTTCCCGAGACATGATCACGCTGGACGAGTTCATGCAATTGTCCATGCACGTGGCATCCGGCTGGCCCGAAATGCAGGGAGGCCGGGCGGTACAGCAAACTGGCAAGGTCAAGCACCGGGTCATCGATCAGCAGTTCCAGGTCGAATACGAACGGCTCGCTGATGGCTTCACTGCCGGTAAAGGCCAAGACCTCAAAGGGGTCGGGAAGACCAGCTACATCCAGACGAAATGGAGGCTCGTTGACTGGATCGAACATCGGCGATTCTCTACAGGAGGGGCGGTCGGGGATTCTCGCTGAGAGACATGGCCGAGTAGAGTGCCGAAGTACAACTTAGGAAATGACCTACGCGAAAAGAAGACCACATCGCTTGGATAGCCCGGTCTGTGGGTCATTTCGCTTGAAAAAGAAGAAGCGCCGCACCAGGCCATCTGAGTTTTCCGCAACGTACGGAGAATTTTCAGACAACCTGATGTGCGCGGCGCCTTACCTCAAGAAGACAGGTAAGACGAACGGGTCAGCCCCAGACGCAAGGCATCGAGGAACTGCGTGCGCTCGGTGGCGCTGATGCGGGCACTGGCGCACTTGTCGCGGTAGTGAGTCATCAGCTCCTCCGGCGACAAGTGCACGTAGCGCAGCATGTCTTCGATGGTGTCATGGGTTTCGATACCGGCGTGGTACACGCTGCCATCGGCGTTCTGGTAGATGTTCACCGAGTCGGTGTCACCGAACAGGTTGTGCATGTCGCCAAGAATTTCCTGGTAGGCACCGACCAGGAACACACCCAGCAAGTAGTCCTCACCTTCGTTCAGCGCGTGCACCGGCAAACTGGTTTCGATGCTCTGCTCGTCGACGTACTGGTTGATCTTGCCGTCGGAGTCACAGGTCAGGTCTTGCAGTACCGCACGACGCAGCGGCTCTTCGTCGAGACGGTGCAGCGGGATGATCGGCAGGACCTGGTCGATGGCCCAGGTGTCCGGCAGGCTCTGGAACACCGAGAAGTTGCAGATGTACTTGTCGGCCAGTTTGTCGTTGAGTTCGTCCAGCACCTGACGGTGGGAACGCTGGCGCGCCTTCAACGAGTTGTGCAGGCGACGGCAAACGGCAAAGTAGCATTGCTCGGCCAGGGCTTTCTCGGCCAGGGTCAGCTTGCCGTCGGCGTACTGGGAGGCAATATCACTCATGTAGTGCGTGGCGCGCCAGTAGGTTTCGGTAACCATCTCGATGTCGGTCGGGCCCAGCAGGTCCACCAGCCACTGCACGGTTTCCGGCAGCGCTTCCTTGTTCTCGATCTGTGGCACGTCGTCGTTGTGTTTCTCGACGTCAGTCACCTGGATCACCAGCATGGCGTGGTGCGCGGTCAGGGAACGGCCGCTTTCGGAGAAGATGTTCGGGTGCGGCAGGCTCTGCGCATCGCAGAATTCCTTGAGCATCCCGACCACGACGCCGGCATAGTCGTCCATGTCGTAGTTGATCGAACTGGCGTTACGCGAGTGCGTACCGTCGTAGTCCACGCCCAGGCCACCGCCGACGTCGATGTGGTCCACCGGCAGGCCGAGGTTGCGCAATTCGCCGTAATAACGGATCGCTTCCTTGAAGCCGTGCTGGTAGTCCGCGAGGTTGGCGATCTGCGAACCCATGTGGAAGTGCAGCAGGCGGATGCCCTGGTCCAGGCCCGCCGCGCGGAAACGCTCGACCACCGACAGCAGTTGTGCCGCCGACAGGCCGAACTTGGATTTCTCGCCGCCGGTGTCCGCCCACTTGCTCGAGGCCAGGGACGACAGGCGCACGCGCAGGCCTACCTGAGGCTTGACCTTGAGCGAGTTGGCTTCTTCGATCACCAGGCCGACTTCGGATTCTTTCTCGATCACGATGAACACGTTGTGGCCGAGTTTCTGGCCCATCAACGCCAGGCGAATGAACTCGCGGTCCTTGTAGCCGTTGCAGACGATGGTGCCGCCCTTCGGCGCCAGCGCCAGCACCGCCAGCAACTCAGGCTTGGAGCCGGCTTCCAGGCCGATGGAAACGTTCTGGGTGGCGATGATGTTCTCGATCACCGCTTCTTGCTGGTTGACCTTGATCGGGTACAGCGCGGTGTACTTGCTCTGGTATTCCAGACGCTCGATGTTCGAATCGAACGCGCCGGTCAGCTGACGCACGCGGTCTTGCAGGATGTCCGGGAAACGGACCAGCAACGGCAAGGACAGGCCGCTTTTGCGCAGCTGGTCGACTTGCTCGTACAGGTCGATAGGCGAGCTGCTCGGACCGTTCGGACGAACTTCGACGCGACCGGCGTCATTGATCGCGAAATACCCGGCCCCCCAATGGCGAATCCCGTAAACACTGCGGCTGTCCGCAACTGTCCATTGGCTGCCATCGTCTTTGCGTGTGCGTCGTACGGACATCGAAGTCCCCTATAAAGAAGTCATAGTGCGTCGCCTGGGTTCAGGCCGGCGCAGTCTAAAGAATGAAAATGACGGTTCGTCAACGAGGCTGTAGACCCCGCCGACCGCAGTGAGTTTAGAAACCGGTCATGAACAGGCTCTGTGAAAACCATGGTGACGACGCCAGACCTGAATGCCATCAGGACCGGATCAAGCCGCGGGTGGTTTTCACAGAGGCTGCTAGCCGCCGGACTTCTTCGCTTTGAAACCGAGCTTGATCAGTTCTGCCAAGAGTAGCTCGACATGATCGCCCTGGATTTCGATGACACCGTCTTTCAACGCACCACCGGTACCGCAACGTTTCTTCAACGTTGTGCCCAGTTCCTTGAGCGCGTCTTCAGCCAACGGCACGCCGGTGATGGTGGTCACCGTCTTGCCGCCACGGCCCTTGCTTTCGCGACGCACGCGCGCGATGCCGTCGCCGGCCGGGATAACGGTCTGTTTGCAGATGCAGGCGTCCACCGGTTTACTGCATTCCGGGCAATGACGACCTGCGTCGGTGGAAAATACCAGGCCGCCCAGGGCGGCGAAGGATGCGGCTTTTTTGGCCACCGGCAATCCTCTTCGGAGGACAAAGACTGGTCGCAGCACTTGGGAAGGCTATCGACCGCGAAGCCCCACTCAGGCAGGGGCAGCGCTACTGAGCCGGATGTCCCTACTAAAGGAGCGCCGGTTCAGTTTGAAAAGGTCGCGCAGTGTAACGGCAAAAACGCCGATTGCTAAGAGCCAATCGGCGCCAATTTATAGCTGTTTTGCGACGTCGATCCGGCGTGAACGCAAATAGCGCTTCAACGCGGCCAGAGAGTCCGGGCAATAAGGCTTTTGCTCGATTTCCAGCATGACCTGATCGATGGGGATAAAGCGCGCTTCGAGTACCTCTTCCGGTTGCAGGATCAATGGGCCGTCCCACACCGCCGAGAACGCCGAACACCAGAGGCGATTGCCGGTGTCCTCGAAGAAAAAGTGGTCATGGGCGGTCAGTTCCACACCACTCACTCCCAGTTCTTCCTCCAGTTCCCTGGCCGCCGATTCGGCGTAGGTTTCACTGGCGAGCACCATGCCGCCCGCCGCCACGTCCCAGAAACCGGGATAGATTGCCTTGCTCAGGGTGCGCCGGTGCACGCACAACTCGCCAGCGGAGTTGAACAACATGATGTAGGTGCCGCGCCCGATCAGCCCGCGCTCGCGCAAATCGGAGCGGACCAGGGCGCCGAGCAGGTTGTCCTGCTCGTCGACCCAGGCGATCTGTTCGGCATCGGAGGCCGCACGGTGCGCGGCTTCCCTTGCGTTATCGACCATGACTCAGCCCTGATTGAGCAATTGACGCAAATCGATCACCGCCGCGTTGGCCCGGGAAATGTAGTTGGCCATGACCAGCGAGTGGTTGGCCAGTACGCCGAAGCCGCTGCCGTTGAGGATCATCGGGCTCCACACCGGCTCCTGCGACGCTTCCAGTTCACGAATGATCTGGCGCACGCTGACCGTGGCGTTCTTCTTGGCCAGCACATCGGCGAAGTCGACTTCGATGGCGCGCAGCAAGTGCGACAAGGCCCAGGCCTGGCCGCGAGCCTCGTAGAACACGTTGTCGATCTGTAGCCATGGCGTTTCGACGATTTCTTCATCGACTTGCGGCGCCACACCCGGTGTCACGACCTCGGTCTTCAACGCAGTGTTGAGCTTGACCCGGCCGACACTGGCCGACAGCCGTTGCGACAGCGAACCCAGACGGGTGCCAACATCACCCAGCCAGTTGTTCAGGTTGTCGGCGCGGGCATAGAACAACGCGCTCTTCTGGTTCGGATCGGACAGGCGCGCCTGATAGCGGCTCAGGGAATTGATGCCTTCCTGGTACTCGGACTCACTGGACGGCAGCACCCAGCTCTTGTTGTCGAAGTTGAAACGCGGCTCGGCCTTGGCCAGGTCGGCGTCTTCGGCGGACTGCGACTGCGAACGGGCGAAGTCTTTACGCAGTGCCCGGCTCAGGTCGCGGACCTGCACCAGTACGCCATATTCCCAGCTCGGCATGTTGTCCATCCACAGGCCAGGCGGGAATCGGTCGTTGGAAATATAGCCGCCCGGCTTGGTCAGCAAGGTGCCGGCGACGGTCTTGAGGGTTTCCACCGTGGTGTAGCCGACGACCATCTGCTTGCCTTCTTTCTCGGCCGCCAGTTGGGCGGTTTGCTGGACCGGGAACAGCGCCGGCTCCTGGCTCCAGTACCAGCCCAGGACACTCGCCACCAACAGGTAGATGCCCAGCAGAGTGGCCAGCGCCCGGCTGAACAACAGACCGCCCAGATAACTGCGGGTCTCCGACTTCGGTTCAGCGGCACGTTCAGGCGCACTGCCTGTGCGGTTCTTCCAGTCCAGCATGGCGATATCCTTTCAAGCTCTTGAGTTCAACGGTTCGACCACAACCATACAACAACGTGCCTTGGCCCGGCACCCGCCATTGCATCGATGCGGAAAATTACCGGGCTTGCGGATGAAAAGTGTTCCTGCCCACCCGACGACGCTGCGGTCCTCACCCCCCCTACTAATGGTTTGGATTGCCACACTAAGGGGATCCCCGACACTCTGAAATCCAAAAAACCGGGCCGATCGGCACTGGCAAAAAATCATGAATGGCCTAAATTCAGTCACTCGCCCATTCCCACCCACGCCCGCCAAGTGCCCTGATTCAAGCACTTCGCCCCCTGCATGCCGCGACCTCAACGACTCGAATCAGACCACCAGGTCACAAACTGAATGAAGTCGCCTTGCAGATTATTGACGTACAGCACTCATGCAATGGAAAAGTGGTGCTAGCATAGAGCCACCACTCGACCTCAGTGTGCACCCTAACTAGTAGTCAGGTTATGACCGAGCCAGAAGACCCCAGCCGCGAGCGCCTCAAGCACCACTTTGCCCAGCGGGTAATTCATCAGGCTCGCCAGATTCTTGAGATATGGCAGCGCCTGCAACGCAGTGAGTGGTCCACCGCCGACCTTTCGGAACTGAGCGAGGCCAATTTGCGCCTGCTGCGTTTCGCCGAGCGTTTCGAACAACCGGAACACATGCGACTGGCACGCCACATCGGCCAGTCTCTGGAGGCGGTCGACGCCAATCGCGGACGCCTGAGCAGCGGCCTGATCACCGACCTCAATCGCTTGATGCAGCGCCTGTCCCGCACCGGCCTGCGCCATGGTGACCAACTCGATCAAACCTTCCTGCCGCCGCTGCGCAAGCCCATCTACGTGATGCTGCAGGATCACGACCGAGCCGAGCGCCTGGCCAAGCAACTGGAATTCTTCGGCCTCAGCGCCCAGTCCCTGGACAGCGTAGATGCGTTTCGCTCATCGATGGTCGAGCGCTTGCCGGCGGCGATTGTCATGGATGTGGATTTCAGTGGCGCCGGTGTCGGCCTGAAACTCGCCGCCGAAGCCCAGGAAGGCCTGGACCATCAGTTGCCGCTGCTGTTCTTCAGCCTGCACGAAACCGATACCCCGACCCGCCTGGCCGCCGTGCGTGCCGGCGGCCAGGAGTTCCTCACCGGCACCCTCGAAGCATCGAGCCTGATGGAGAAAATCGAAGTCCTGACCTGCGTTGCCCAGTACGAGCCCTATAAAGTGCTGATCATCGACGACTCCCGCGCCCAGGCCCTGCACACCGAGCGCCTGCTCAACAGCGCCGGGATCGTCACCCGCACCTTGATCGAGCCGATCCAGGCCATGGCCGAACTGGCGGATTTCCAGCCGGACCTGATCATCCTCGACATGTACATGCCGGCCTGCACGGGTACGGAACTGGCCAAGGTCATTCGCCATAACGACCGTTACGTCAGCGTGCCGATCATTTACCTGTCGGCCGAAGACGACCTGGACAAGCAGCTCGACGCCATGAGCGAAGGCGGCGACGACTTCCTGACCAAACCGATCAAGCCCCGGCACCTGATCACCACCGTGCGCAACCGCGCGGCGCGGGCACGCAACCTCAAGGCACGGATGGTCCGCGACAGCCTCACCGGCCTGTACAACCACACGCATATCCTGCAATTGCTCGAAGACTGCTCGTTCCGCGCTCGCCGCGAAAGCAGGCCGCTGAGCTTTGCCATGCTCGACATCGACCATTTCAAACGGGTCAATGACAGCCACGGCCACCCCATGGGTGACCGGGTGATCAAGAGCCTGGCGCTGTTTCTCAAACAACGCCTGCGCAAAACCGATTTCATCGGTCGATACGGCGGCGAAGAATTCGCCATCGTCATGCCCGACACCGACCTCGAAGCGGCCTGGAACGTACTGGATGAAATTCGTCAACGCTTTGCCGAAATCCACTACCCCGCCCAGCCGCAGGATCTGCGGTGCACCTTCAGCGCCGGAGTGGTCGAGCTGTGCGAAGACTCTGACAGCCTGTTGATGGCCAGTCAGGCAGACGAGGCGCTGTACCGCGCCAAACACGGTGGACGCAACCGCGTCCAGGCGGCACTGACGTCAAAGCAAAGTGCCACTTTTTCACCTCAATCGACCCATTCGGTCATAACCCTGTAACAGAAACGCAATAACTTCAGGCACTTACCATTTCTGCCGCTGGTAGTCCGTAATGCGCCTGAAGCTGCTGACCAATCTCAATACCCTCCTTCTGGTGGCCGTGTGCGTGGCCCTCGGCGCTACGCTGTGGTGGTCGCAGAAAGCCCTTGAGCGTCCGTACCTATTAATGGAGCGCTACCTGGGCCTGTCGCAGCAATTTCAGAATGAAGTCGCCCGCAGCGTCGAGGATTACCTGGGCAGCGGCGACGCACTGCGCCTGAGCAGTGCCGCCCAAGGCATCGTCAGCCTGCAAAAAGAACTCGGCGAATTGCCACCGGCCCTGGCCGAGACGTTGCGCCCCAGCCTGTCGACTCTTGAACAATTCAGCAAAACCGACCTGCTGGCCGCCGGCAAACTGGCCGGCGATCCGCAGGCCTTGCTGCTGCAGTCCGAGCGCGAACTGGGTGCCAGTCTCGATCAGCTCAGCCAGTACGCCAGTGGCAATGCGGCTTACCTGACACCACTGCTCACCGCATCGCAGCACCTGGGTAAATTGTCCCTGGCCCGGGACAAACTGGTCAGCAGCGGCCGCAGTGAACTGGCCGCCGATGTCGAACGCGAAGTCGCCAATATCCGCACCCAGGCCGAGAAAATCGACGCCCTGCCGTTGCTGGGCGTAACCACCAGCAGCGAGTCGAACACCGATGATTTCGCCTCGATGATGGGCCTTGAGAACAAGGAAAAAACCGTCGCCGAAGATGCCGGCGTCGGCCTCAAGCGCGAGCTCAACAGCCTGCTCACCCGCTACCCGGCTGAGCTCTCGCGCACCCGCGATCAAATCCAGAAACGCGCCGATCTCAGCGCGGCGACCCACCTGAAAATCACCGATGTGCAACAGGCCATTGCCGGGCTGGAACCGGTGGTGCGCGCCCAGCACGGGCAGATCCAGGGTGAAGTGCGGCTGATGCAAGGCGTGATGATCGGCTTGATTCTGTTGATCGCACTGCTGATCGACACCCTGCAGCGCAAACTGGCCCGGACCCTGACCAACCTCGCCCCGGCGCTCTCCACTTGGGCCGAAGGTGACTTCAGCCGCGACATTCAACTGGGCAACACCAACCGCGAATTGCATGACATTGAAGCCTCCCTCAACCGCTTGCGCGCCTATCTGGTGGACCTGGTGGGGACCATTCGTCGCAACGCCGAGCAGGTGGCCGGCAGCAGCCGCACCCTCGCCGACCTGAGCAACGACCTGCATGACGGTGCCGAGCATCAGGCCGGGGACACGGCACTGATCCGCGACTCCCTCAGCGAACTGGAGGCGACCATCCAACAAGTCGCCGGCGATGCCAGCCAGGCCGCCGACGCCAGCCGCCACGCTGGCCTGGCCGTAGAGCACGGGCAGAAAGTCATCGGCCTGAGTCTCACCGGCCTGCATGCGCTAGTGAATGAGGTGCAAGGCAATGCGCAAATGATCGAACACCTGGCCGAAGAGTCGGCCACCATCGGCGGCGTGTTGACGGTGATCCGCTCGATTGCCGACCAGACCAACCTGCTGGCCTTGAACGCGGCCATCGAGGCGGCCCGGGCCGGGGAAATGGGCCGAGGCTTTGCGGTGGTGGCCGAAGAGGTGCGCTCACTGGCGCAACGTACCGCCGGGGCCACGGCAGAAATCCAGACGCTGATTGCAGGGCTGCAAACTGCCGCGCGGCAATCGGTGGAAGGCATGCGCGCCCAGGTCGAACACGCCGAAGCCACCGCCAGCCAGGCCCAGGCCGCTGATGGCGCGCTGGATAAAATCGTCGGAGCGATCCAGACCATTTCCGACACGGCGGTACGCATCGCCGATGTCACGGCCCAGCAAAGCGGCGCTGTCAGCGAGATCCGTGACCACAGTGAGCGGATTCATCAGTTGGGTGGGGATAACCTGCTGCGCATTGGCGAAGGCCGTGAGCAGGGAGAAAATCTTCTGGTGCTGGGTGGTCGATTGCATACAGCCGTTCAGGCTTTTCGCGTCTGACAGACCGCCATCGCGAGCAAGCTCGCTCCCACAGGGTCGTGCGCGGTCATTGTGGGAGCGAGCTTGCTCGCGATGACGTCAGTTCACTTACCACACATCCTTGGCTCTGCACACCGAACGACTGTCCGCTATCATCCCCCCAATTCCGATACGCGAGATCGTCATGCGCCGTTTGCTCTGCCTGCTGTTTTTAGTGTTCGCCCTGCCGGCCAGCGCCACTGGCTTGCTGGAGAACCGACCCAGCTCAAGCCTGGGCTCGATCAACAACAGCGCCGACTTCCTGCCGGTGCGCGAAGCTTTCCAGCTGAGCCTCGTAGAAAGCACGCCGCAATCGATCAAGCTGCGTTTCGTCGCCACCGAAGGTTATTACCTCTACCGTCACCGCTTTCAATTTCGCGCCGACCCGGCCGATGTGGTCCTCGGCGCGGCGAAACTGCCCGACGGTCAGAAAAAGCACGATGAATACTTCGGCGATGTCGAGGTCTACCACGGCATTCTCGACGTCGAGTTTCCGCGCACCGACCAACGCGCCTTCACCCTGGTCGTGACCTATCAGGGATGCGCCGACAAAGGCCTGTGCTATCCGCCGGAAACCGAGCGCCTGAGCATCGACGGCAGCGGCGCTCCAGCGACGGCTTATCCATGGAACTGGCGCGAACTGGCGTTGTTTTTCCTCGCAGGCCTGGGCCTGACGTTCACGCCATGCGTGCTGCCCATGCTGCCGATCCTGTCGGGCGTGGTACTGCGCGGTCAGATCGGTGGCTGGCGCGGTTTCAATCTGTCACTGGCCTATGTGCTGCCGATGGCCGCCTGCTTTGCCCTGCTCGGTGCACTGATGGGCCTGTTCGGTGCCCAGCTCAACCTACAGGCGCGACTGCAATCGGCCTGGGTGCTGGTGCCGTTCGCGATGTTTTTCGCCGTGTTTGCGCTGGCGATGTTCGGCGTCTTCGAATTAAAACTACCGCACGCCATCAGCAGCCGCCTGGACAGCATCGCCGGTCGCACCAAAGGCGGGTCACTGTGGGGCGCCGCAGTGTTGGGCGTGGTCTCCAGCTTGCTGGTTTCACCCTGTGTTTCGGCGCCATTGGCCGGGGCGCTGCTGTACATCAGCGCCAGTGGCGATGCGCTGGGCGGCGGCTTGAAACTGTTCATGCTCGGTCTCGGCATGGGTGCACCGCTGTTGCTGGTGGCCACTGGTGGCGCAGCCTGGTTGCCGAAAAGCGGTCCGTGGCTGGTCTACGTGAAAAACGCGATTGGCGTGTTGTTGCTCGGGTTGGCCGTCGCGCTGCTCAGCCGCGTCTTGCCGGGTCAGGTCACCTTGCTGTTGATCGGTTTGTTGGCCGGCGGCGTCGGCTTGTTCATGGGTGCGCTGGAGTTCGTCTATAAACCACCGCGCAAACGCCTGGGCCAATTGCTCGGTATGTTCCTGCTGTTTTACGCACTGGCCTGCTGGTATGGCGCCTTCAGCGGCCAGACCGACCCGTTCAACCCGATCGGCCAGCCCCGTATCGTTGCCAACAGCGGCCCCGCGCCAAACACCAGCACCTGGCAAACCGTCAGCACGCCGGCCGATCTGGACCGCGCACTCGCCGACGCACGCTCATCCGGCACACCGCTGCTGCTCGACTGGTACGCCGACTGGTGCATCAGCTGCAAAGTCATCGAACATGAGGTGCTGGACGACCCTGTCGTCATCGAACGCCTCAAGGGTTACCGGCTGATCCGCTTCGACATCACCGCCAGCAACGCCGAGCAACGCGCCCTGCTCGACCGCTACCAGTTGTTCGGCCCCCCGGCCCTGATGTTTTTCGGCAAGGACGGCGTCGAACGCGCCGATGTGCGGGTGATCGGCGAGATCAACGCCAAAGACTTCGCCGAACGTGTTGCCAGGGCGAATGACCATATTTAATCAAGCAGTCATATATTTCGCGCAAACATCGGTCATCGTGCTGGCTATTGCAGAGAACTGGACAGTCACAAAGGCTTTGCGGCATAGTCGCCGGGTTCTGACAATCGCTCACAGATAACATAGGAACCGCCGATGGCGACGTTACTCGTTCTGCACGGACCCAACCTGAACCTGCTCGGCACTCGTGAACCGGGCACCTACGGCGCCACGACGCTGGCGCAGATCAACCAGGACCTGGAACGCCGTGCCCGCGAAGCCGGTCACCATTTGCTGCACCTGCAAAGCAACGCCGAGTACGAATTGATCGACCGCATCCACGCTGCCCGCAGCGAAGGCGTGGACTTCATTTTGATCAACCCAGCAGCTTTTACACATACAAGTGTCGCATTACGTGACGCGCTGCTGGCGGTGAGCATCCCATTCATCGAAGTGCATTTGTCTAACGTGCACAAACGCGAACCTTTCCGCCATCACTCTTACTTCTCCGACGTAGCGGTGGGAGTGATCTGCGGCCTTGGCGCCAGCGGTTATCGACTGGCCCTGGAGGCCGCCCTGGAACAGCTTGAACAACAAGTTAACCGCCCCTGACCGACCCTTGGGAGTTGATGATTCATGGATATCCGTAAAGTTAAGAAACTGATCGAATTGCTGGAAGAGTCCGGCATCGACGAGCTCGAGATCAAGGAAGGCGAAGAGTCCGTACGCATCAGCCGTCATAGCAAGACCCCGGCTCAGCAGTACTACGCACCAGCTCCAATGCATGCTCCGGTTGCCGCGCCTGTCGCTGCCGCCGCTCCGGCTGCCGCTGCCGCACCTGCTGCTCCGGCCGCGCCAGCACTGAACGGCACCGTTGCCCGTTCGCCGATGGTCGGTACTTTCTATCGCAAGTCTTCGCCAACCTCGCCGTCCTTCGTGGAAGTCGGCCAGACCGTGAAGAAAGGCGACACCCTGTGCATCGTTGAAGCCATGAAGATGATGAACCACATCGAAGCTGAAACCAGCGGTGTGATCGAATCCATCCTCGTCGAAGACGGCCAGCCGGTTGAGTACGACCAACCGCTGTTCACCATCGTTTGAACCGCGGAGAGCCTTTGATGACTGCGAAGTTGGAAAAAGTTCTGATCGCCAACCGCGGTGAGATCGCCCTGCGGATCCTGCGCGCCTGCAAAGAGATGGGCATCAAGACCGTCGCCGTTTACTCCAAGGCTGACAAGGAACTGATGCACCTGGGCCTGGCAGACGAATCCGTCTGCATCGGTCCGGCATCGGCCGCCCACTCCTACCTGCACATTCCGGCAATCATTGCCGCGGCCGAAGTGACTGGCGCCACCGCCATTCACCCTGGCTACGGTTTCCTTGCGGAAAACGCAGACTTCGCCGAACAGGTCGAGAAATCCGGCTTCGCGTTCATTGGCCCGAAAGCCGACACCATTCGCCTGATGGGCGACAAGGTATCGGCCAAGCACGCCATGATCGCTGCCGGCGTACCGACTGTTCCGGGTTCTGACGGCCCGCTGCCGGAAGACGAAGAAACCGCTCTGCGCATTGGTCGCGAAGTCGGTTACCCGGTGATCATCAAGGCCGCTGGCGGCGGCGGTGGTCGCGGGATGCGCGTTGTGCACAAGGAAGAAGACCTGATTTCCTCGGCCAAACTGACCCGCTCCGAAGCTGGTGCGGCGTTCGGCAACCCGATGGTCTATCTGGAAAAATTCCTGACCAACCCACGTCACGTGGAAGTCCAGGTACTTTCCGATGGCCAGGGCCAGGCTATCCATCTGGGCGACCGCGACTGCTCGCTGCAACGTCGTCACCAGAAGGTTCTTGAAGAAGCGCCGGCACCGGGCATCGACGAAAACGCACGCGAGGAAGTACTCGCACGCTGCGTCAAGGCTTGCATCGATATCGGCTACCGTGGCGCCGGCACTTTCGAGTTCCTGTACGAGAACGGCCGTTTCTACTTCATCGAGATGAACACTCGTGTCCAGGTAGAGCACCCTGTATCGGAAATGGTCACCGGCATCGACATCGTCAAGGAGATGCTCAGCATCGCCGCCGGCAACAAGCTGTCGTTCACCCAGGATGACGTGGTCATCCGCGGTCACGCGCTGGAATGCCGGATCAACGCCGAAGACCCGAAAACCTTCATGCCGAGCCCGGGCACGGTCAAGCATTTCCACGCACCTGGCGGCAACGGCGTTCGCGTCGACTCGCACCTGTACAGTGGTTATGCCGTTCCACCGAACTACGATTCGTTGATCGGCAAGCTGATCACCTACGGCGCAACCCGCGACGAAGCCATGGCGCGCATGCGCAATGCGCTGGACGAAATCGTGGTCGACGGGATCAAGACCAACATCCCGCTGCACCGCGACCTGACCCGCGATGAAGGCTTCTGCAAAGGGGGCGTGAACATTCACTACCTCGAGCACAAGCTGGCTGGCGAGAAGCACTAAGCTTCGACCCCATCGACAAAGCCGCCTTCGGGCGGCTTTGTTGTTTCTGGAAGTAACTCAAATCCCATTGTGGGAGCGGGCTTGACTCGCGAAAGCGGCGTATCAGCCAAACATTAATTAACTGACACTCCCTCTTCGCGAGCAAGCCCGCTCCCACAGGGCCCTGCTTCGCTCAACATCTGCGCAGCTAATGCAGCTCCCACAAAAGCCGCACTCTCGCGTAAACTTGCGCCCTTCTCGCAGCCCGCTAGGCTGCAATCAATATTTTTCAAAGGTGCCCGCCATGCCTTGGCTGCAAGTACGTCTCGCCATCAGCCCAGAACAAGCCGAAACCTATGAAGACGCTTTCCTTGAAGTGGGCGCCGTGTCGGTGACCTTCATGGACGCCGAAGATCAGCCGATCTTCGAGCCGGAACTCAACACCACGCCGCTGTGGTCGCACACGCACCTGCTGGCCCTGTTCGAAGGTGGCACCGAGCCAGGCCCGGTATTGGCCCATCTGGAGCTGTTGACCGGCAGCCCGCTGCCCGAGCACCACAGCGAAGTGATCGAAGATCAGGACTGGGAACGCAGCTGGATGGACGGTTTCCAGCCAATGCAATTCGGCCAGCGCCTGTGGATCGTGCCGAGCTGGCACGCCGCGCCGGAACCGGATGCCGTGAATCTGCTGCTGGACCCGGGCCTGGCGTTCGGCACCGGCACTCACCCGACCACCGCGCTGTGCCTGGAATGGCTCGACGGTCAGGACCTGAAAGACTGCAACGTGCTGGACTTTGGCTGCGGCTCGGGGATTCTGGCGATTGCCGCCCTGCTGCTGGGCGCGAAAGAAGCAGTCGGCACCGATATCGACGTGCAGGCACTGGAAGCCTCGCGCGACAATGCCGGGCGTAACAACATCGCCGAACACCTGTTCCCGCTGTACCTGCCGCAAGACCTGCCGCAGGTGCAGGCCGACGTACTGGTGGCCAACATTCTCGCCGGCCCGCTGGTTTCCCTGGCGCCGCAGTTGTCCGGCCTGGTCAAGTCGGGCGGGCGCCTGGCGCTGTCGGGCATCCTCGCCGAACAGGGCGATGAAGTCGCTGCGGCCTACGCCAAAGACTTCGATCTGGACCCGATCGCCAATCGCGATGGCTGGGTGCGCATCACTGGC
Organism: Pseudomonas sp. P4_B4; assembly: GCF_056402255.1. Classification (NCBI taxonomy): domain Bacteria; kingdom Pseudomonadati; phylum Pseudomonadota; class Gammaproteobacteria; order Pseudomonadales; family Pseudomonadaceae; genus Pseudomonas; species Pseudomonas sp. P4_B4. Next base: position 253,398 of record NZ_JBFUHS010000004.1, on the reverse strand, counting down.
CGTCGGCGCTAGAATGGCCGCCTGCATAATCCGGATCGCCGCATGACCGATAGCTTCGTCACTCAGTGCCCGCATTGCCAAACCAGCTTCCGCGTCAGCCATGCCCAGTTGAGCATGGCGCGCGGGGTGGTTCGTTGCGGCTCCTGCCTGCAGGTGTTCAATGCCGCCAGGCAGTTGATTGAGCAGGCCGGCAAGGAATCACCGGTCACGATACCGCTCCCGCCTGTGCAGCCCGAGGAATCCCTTGAGTCATCACCGCCGCGCGCCATCAGCCAAAAGCAATGGAGCGCGACCGAACTGGACCTGGACAGCCTCGACCTCGACGAAGAGCTCGCCCGGCTCGAACAGCGGGAAATCCAGCCGACCACCGAGTTCGGTCGCCATCGCGACGACTCGCTGAGCGCCCGTCGCGATAGCACCGGGCAGGATGACGAGGAGCCTTGGTCCGACAGCCTGTTCAGTGCGTCGGCGGCCGATCGCGCACAAGTCGACGAACCGCTCGACAGCCTTGAAACACCAGAGCCGACGGTCGAACCGAGCAAAACCTCGCGCACCGAACCTTCGCTATCCCTGGAGCCGGTTGATCTCGACGACGAGCAGCAACCACCCCAGCTGCGCCTGAACGACCCGCTCGATGCACCGCTGAGCCACGAACGCCTGTCGGCCGCCGACGAGAACGAAATCGACGACGACCTGCCCTCGATCGAACCGCTGCGCAAGCGACGCGAACGCAGCAAGCCGGGCGTGCGTGCCGAAGTGCTGCAAGACCTGACCGACGACCCGCTGCAACTGGACTGGCAAAAACGCCGCTCGCCCTGGGGTCGACGGCTGTTGTGGTTGCTGCTGGTGCTGATTGCCGCTGGCGCCCTCGCCGGCCAATACATCGCCTACCATTTCGACGAACTGGCGCGACAGGACCAGTATCGCCCGTGGTTCCAGCAACTGTGCCCGCAAATCGGCTGCACCGTGCCCTCCAAGGTCGATATCGCGAAAATCAAGAGCAGCAACCTGGTGGTGCGCAGCCATCCCGAATTCAATGGCGCCCTGGTGGTCGATGCGATCATCTATAACCGCGCGCCCTTCTCCCAGCCCTTCCCGCTGCTGGAACTGCGCTTCGCCGACCTCAATGGCCACCTGATCGCCAGTCGCCGCTTCAAACCCGGCGAGTACCTCAATGGCGATCTCGAAGGCATGGCCGAAATGCCTCCGCAAACACCTATCCACATTGCACTGGACATTCTCGACCCTGGTGCCAAGGCCGTGAACTACAGTTTGAGCTTTCACTCTCCGGAGTGAAACACCTCATCGTTCCGGGATTAACGTCGGTTTTCTGACTCCCCCTGGCAAACCAAACCACGGGTAATAACAGAATAACTGTTCAGAATTTGTTCAATTCAGCCTTTATCCAGTCATCGAGAGCGGGTATCATGCCAACCCTTTTTCGAACTCTCATGATCCGGCCCCACAACAGGGAAGTCCTATGTCGGCGGTACGCATCGGCCCATACACATTACATAACAGCTTGATTCTCGCCCCCATGGCGGGAGTCACCGACCAGCCCTTTCGTCAGCTGTGCAAGCGTTTGGGCGCGGGACTGGTCGTCTCGGAAATGGTCACCAGCGACATGAGTTTGTGGAACACCCGCAAGTCGCGCATGCGCATGATCCACGAAGGCGATCCCGAGCCACGCTCGGTACAGATCGCCGGTGGCGACGCGCAGATGCTGGCGGACGCCGCCCGTGCCAACGTTGAAATGGGCGCGCAGATTATTGATATCAACATGGGCTGTCCGGCAAAGAAAGTCTGCAACAAGGCTGCCGGTTCCGCCCTGTTGAAGGATGAAACCCTGGTAACCGAGATCCTGCAGGCCGTCGTGGCTGCGGTCGATGTGCCGGTTACCCTGAAGATCCGGACCGGTTGGGACCGGGACAACAAGAACGGCCTGACGGTGGCGAAGATCGCCGAGCAGGCAGGCATTACGGCGCTGGCGGTGCATGGCCGCACCCGCGCCGACCTGTACACCGGTGAAGCCGAGTACGACACCATTGCCGCGATCAAGCAGGCGGTGTCGATTCCGGTCTTCGCCAATGGCGATATCGATTCGCCGGAAAAGGCCCGGTACGTGCTCGACGCGACCGGTGCCGATGGCCTGTTGATTGGCCGGGCTGCCCAGGGGCGGCCGTGGATTTTTCGTGAGATCGACCATTTCCTGCGTACCGGCGAGAAACTCCCGGCACCGGAACTGATCGAGGTGGAACGCATTCTGCTAGAGCATCTGGCTGCCCTGCACGCCTTCTATGGCGATGTCATGGGTGTGCGCATTGCTCGAAAGCATGTGGGCTGGTATCTCGCAACCCTGCCGGGCGCCAGGGAGTTTCGCGCCCACTTCAATCGTTTGGATGGTACGGATACACAATGCGCCAACGTTCAGGCGTTTTTCGCCGAGCGTTACAAGAGCCTGACAGGGGACGGAGAGTGGGTGGCCGCATGACGATGATGACCGAGACTTTAGTGAGTGGAACAACACCCGTGAGCGACAACGTAAATTTGAAACAGCACCTCAATACGCCAAGCGAAGAAGGCCAGACCCTTCGCGGGAGTGTCGAGAAGGCGCTGCACAATTATTTCGCCCACCTTGAGGGCGCTGCCGTCACGGATGTGTACAACCTGGTGCTCTCCGAAGTCGAGGCTCCCCTGCTCGAGTGCGTGATGAATTACGTCAAGGGCAACCAGACCAAGGCCAGCGAGCTGCTCGGGCTGAACCGAGGCACGCTGCGCAAGAAACTCAAGCAGTACGATTTGTTGTAAGCATTCAATCAAACCAGAAAGGCGCCCGCGTAAAACCGGTCGCCTTTTTTGCTGACTCCTTTGCTTTTGATGGAAATTGAGATGACCGACCAGACTACCCGCCTGCCGATCCGCCGCGCCTTGATCAGCGTTTCCGACAAGACCGGGATCCTCGAATTCGCCAAAGAGCTTGAAGCCCTGGGCGTCGAGATCCTTTCCACCGGCGGGACGTTCAAGCTGCTGCAGGACAACGGCGTTGCCGCAGTGGAAGTCGCTGATTACACCGGCTTTGCGGAAATGATGGACGGCCGGGTGAAGACCCTGCACCCGAAAATCCACGGCGGGATCCTCGGTCGTCGCGGTATCGACGACGCCATCATGAACGAGCACGGCATCAAGCCGATCGACCTGGTAGCGGTCAACCTGTACCCGTTCGAAGCCACCATCAGCAAGCCAGGCTGCGACCTGCCGACCGCCATCGAGAACATCGACATCGGCGGCCCGACCATGGTCCGCTCCGCTGCCAAGAACCACAAGGACGTGGCCATCGTGGTCAACGCCAGCGATTACGCCAGCGTCCTGGAAAACCTCAAGGCCGGCGGCCTGACCTACGCCCAGCGTTTCGACCTGATGCTCAAGGCCTTCGAGCACACTGCCGCCTACGACGGCATGATCGCCAACTACATGGGCACCGTGAACCAGGCAGCCGAAACCCTCTCGACCTCCGGCCGCAGCGAATTCCCGCGCACCTTCAACAGCCAGTTCATCAAGGCCCAGGAAATGCGCTACGGCGAGAACCCGCACCAGAGCGCGGCGTTCTACGTTGAAGCCAAGCCTGCCGAAGTCGGCATCGCCACCGCGACCCAACTGCAAGGCAAGGAACTGTCGTACAACAACGTGGCCGACACCGACGCCGCGCTGGAATGCGTGAAGAGCTTCGTCAAGCCGGCTTGCGTGATCGTCAAGCACGCCAACCCGTGCGGCGTGGCTGTCAGCCCTGATGCCGAAGGCGGCATCCGTCAGGCCTACGAACTGGCCTACGCTACCGACACTGAGTCGGCGTTCGGCGGCATCATCGCCTTCAACCGCGAACTGGACGCCGAGACCGCCAAGGCCATCGTCGAGCGTCAGTTCGTCGAAGTGATCATCGCTCCGTCGGTCAGCGAGGAAGCCCGCGCCATCGTCGCCGCCAAAGCCAACGTGCGCCTGCTGGCCTGCGGCGAGTGGTCGGCTGACCGCGCGGCGGCCTGGGACTACAAGCGCGTCAACGGTGGCCTGCTGGTACAGAGCCGCGACATCGGCATGATCGGCGCCGATGACCTGAAAGTGGTGACCAAGCGTGCACCGTCCGAACAGGAAGTCCACGACCTGATCTTCGCCTGGAAAGTCGCCAAGTACGTCAAGTCCAACGCCATCGTCTACGCCAAGAATCGCCAGACCATCGGTGTCGGCGCCGGCCAGATGAGCCGCGTAAACTCCGCGCGAATTGCTGCAATCAAGGCCGAACATGCCGGCTTGCAGGTTCAGGGTGCGGTCATGGCATCCGACGCGTTCTTCCCGTTCCGCGACGGCATCGACAACGCGGCCAAGGCCGGTATCACTGCGGTGATCCAGCCGGGCGGCTCGATGCGTGACAACGAAGTGATAGCCGCTGCCGACGAGGCAGGGATTGCAATGGTGTTCACGGGAATGCGTCATTTCCGACACTGAGTTGCGGCAGCTACAAGCCTCAAGCTGCAAGCTGCAAGAAAGAGCAGACAGATGCCGTTCTTTCTTGCCGGTGCAGCCTTATTAATTCAAAGCCATAAGCTGCAAATAAGAGCCGCACATACTCGCTTTTACTTGCAGCTTGTAGCTTGCAGCTTCTCCGAAGGAGTCTTTCTTTGAATATTTTGATCATTGGCAGCGGTGGCCGTGAACACGCCCTGGCCTGGAAAGTGGCTCAGGATCCGCGTGTGCAGAAGGTATTCGTGGCTCCGGGCAACGCCGGTACCGCCATCGAAGCCAAGTGCGAGAACGTCGCCATCGACGTACTGGCGCTTGAGCAACTGGCAGATTTTGCCGAGAAAAACGTTTCCCTGACCATCGTTGGCCCTGAAGTGCCGCTGGTTGCCGGCGTTGTGGATCTGTTCCGCAGCCGTGGCCTGGATTGCTTCGGTCCGACCGCTGGCGCTGCACAGCTGGAAGGTTCGAAAGCCTTCACCAAGGACTTCCTGGCTCGCCACAAGATCCCGACTGCCGACTACCAGAACTTCACCGAAATCGAGCCAGCCCTGGCTTACCTGCGTGAAAAAGGCGCTCCGATCGTGATCAAGGCCGACGGCCTGGCCGCTGGTAAGGGCGTGATCGTCGCCATGACCCTGGCCGAAGCCGAAGACGCCGTGCGCGACATGCTGGCGGGCAATGCCTTTGGCGATGCGGGTTCGCGCGTAGTCATCGAAGAATTCCTCGACGGCGAAGAAGCCAGCTTCATCGTCATGGTCGACGGCAAGAACGTGCTGCCGATGGCCACCAGCCAGGACCACAAACGCGTCGGCGACGGCGACACCGGTCCAAACACCGGCGGCATGGGTGCTTACTCCCCGGCGCCAGTGGTCACCGCCGAGGTGCACAAGCGTGTCATGGACCTGGTGATCTGGCCGACCGTGCGCGGCATGGCCGAGGAAGGCAACGTCTACACTGGCTTCCTGTACGCAGGCCTGATGATCGACAAGGCTGGTAACCCAAAAGTCATCGAATTCAACTGCCGCTTCGGCGACCCTGAGACCCAACCGGTGATGCTGCGCTTGCAGTCGAGCCTGGTGCTGTTGGTCGAAGCGGCTCTGGCGCAGGCGCTGGACAAGGTCGAAGCGCAATGGGATCCACGTCCGAGCGTCGGTATCGTGCTGGCCGCGGGCGGCTATCCTGGTGACTACGCCAAAGGCGTGGCCATCAATGGCCTGGATGCAGCAGCTGCACTGGAAGGCAAAGTCTTCCACGCCGGTACTGCGCTCAAGGATGGTCAAGTCGTAACGGCCGGCGGTCGGGTACTTTGCGCCACAGCCATGGGCGCCAGCGTCGACGCTGCACAGCAGCAGGCTTACAAACTGGCGGCATCGATTGACTGGGAAGGCTGTTTCTATCGCAAGGACATTGGCTACCGTGCCATTGCCCGCGAGCGTGGCGAAAATCAGGAATAAGGTAAACACCGCGCCAGGCAATGAACACGGTTTATTGCCTGGCTGTTCCGGCGTCGCGCATCGTTATATTCTGGCATCAACCTAACGAAGGGATTTCGCCGTGCGCTGGCTCAGGATTGCCATAAGCTTGACCGTCACTTTGCTGACCTTGCTCTGCATGCTACCGGCCCAGGCCACGCAAGGCAGTGGCTGGGCGGTATTGCTCGACGAACAGGGCGACTTGCAACTGAGCGACATTCGTTCCGCACGTTACGCCAATCAATTCAGCCCCATCGAACTCGACCGCATTACCGCGGCCGAACCCGATGGCGCGCTATGGTTGCGATTCAGGCTCGCACCGGGCAAACACGAACAGTTGCTGCGGGTGTTCGCGCCTGACCTGCGCCAGTTCAGCATGTACGTACTGGACGGCGACAAGCTGATCGATCAATCCAGCACGGGCAACGAACAGCCACAATCCGAGCGACCATTGCCCAGCAGCGACTTCATGCTGGCTCTGCCGCAAAGCGACAACCCCCTCGACGTTTACCTGCGACTGGCCTCCGATCACCAGTTACGGCCCTATATCACCCTGCAATCGGCGATCCTCGCGGCTGCCAACCAGATTCAGACGCTGATCTATGGCCTGCTGTTCGGTTGCATCGCCATGTTGATCCTGCACAATCTCATCCGCTACACCTACACCCGCTCGCACAGTGCCCTCTGGTTGGCGACGTGCGAAGGGCTGTTGATGCTCAGCCTGCTGTTGTTGCTGAACCTCGCCGGTCCCTGGCTGCCGGACTGGCATGCACTGCAAACGCCGGGGGCTTACCTGGCATTGTTAATGACGGCGCCCTGCGGCCTGATGCTTGCCCATCGTTTCTTCTCCCCGCTCGGGCCGCATCCGCTGAACCGGTTGCTGCTCGGCGAGGTCCTGCTCATCACCGCCTGCAGCCTGATGCTGCTGTTCGTCAACACCTTGCCGCTGAACTTCATTACCTATGGCCTGGTGGCCCTTGCAGGCCTGACCATGCTGTTCATCAGCGCCTATCACTGGCAAAAAGGTTATCGCCCGGCTCGCCTCTTCGTGGCGGCCATGGTGGTGTTCAACCTCGGGACACTGGTCATCCTGCCGGCGCTGTTGGGGCTGACCCTGATCGAACCCCATGACCTGCTCACCACCTTGCTGGTGGTCATCTGCATCAGCGGCCTGCTGATGAGCATTGCATTGAGCGAGCGCCAGCGCCGCATCACCGAAGACCGTTTCAGCATCAGTCGTGACCTGGCGGCCAGCAACGCCGAGATCAACGCCAAGGCCGAGTTCCTGGCGAAGATCAGCCATGAAATCCGCACCCCGATGAACGGCGTCCTCGGCATGACCGAGCTGCTGCTGGGCACACCGCTATCGGTCAAGCAACGCGACTATGTGCAGACGATCCACAGCGCGGGCAACGAGTTGCTGACACTGATCAACGAAATTCTCGACATCTCCAAACTCGAGTCCGGGCAGATCGAGCTGGACGATGTGCAGTTCGACCTCAACGCGCTGATCGAAGACTGCCTGAGCATCTTCCGCGCCAAGGCCGAGCAGCAAAACGTCGAGTTGATCAGCTTCATCCAGCCGCAAGTGCCGCGGGTGATCAGCGGTGACCCGACACGCCTGCGCCAGACGCTGTTGAGCCTGCTTGAAAACGCCCTGAAAAAGACCGATGAAGGCGAAATCCTGATTGTCGTGGCGCTCGACGAGCGCAACACCAAGCCACGCCTGCGTATCGCCGTGCAGGACAGCGGCGAGCCCATGAACGCCGAAGAACGCGACGCCCTGATGCACGCCGAACTGCACAGCCGGCATTTCCTTTCGGCCACCCACCTGGGCGGCAACCTGGGGCTGGTGATTGCCCGCCAGCTGATCCGCTTGATGCAGGGGGAATTCGGGATCAAGAGTGGCAGCAACCAGGGCAGCACCCTGTGGCTGACCCTGCCACTGGACCCGGATCGCCTCGAACACCCGACCTCCGACCTCGACGGTCCGCTGCAAGGTGCGCGGGTATTGGTGGTGGACGACAATGACACCTGTCGCAAGGTGCTGGTGCAGCAATGCAGCGCCTGGGGCCTGAATGTCAGCGCCGCGTCTTCCGGCAAGGAGGCGCTGGCACTGCTGCGCACCAAGGCTCATTTGCGCGATTACTTCGATGTAGTCCTGCTGGACCAGAACATGCCCGGCATGACCGGCATGCAACTGGCGGCCAAGATCAAGGAAGACCCGAGCCTGAACCATGACATCCTGCTGATCATGCTCACCGGCATCAGCAACGCACCGAGCAAGATCATCGCGCGCAACTCCGGGATCAAGCGCATCCTCGCCAAACCAGTGGCCGGCTACACCCTCAAGACCACCCTGGCCGACGAACTGACCCAACGCAACAACGGTCTCGTCGCCACCCACCCAGTGCAAAGCGGCCCGGCCCTGCCGGTCAAGGTCCCCAGCGACTTCCGCATTCTGGTGGCCGAAGACAACAGCATTTCGACCAAGGTGATCCGCGGCATGCTGAGCAAGCTCAACCTGCAACCGGATACCGCCTGCAACGGCGAAGAAGCCTTGCAGGCGATGAAGGCCCAACGCTACGACCTGGTGCTGATGGACTGCGAAATGCCCATCCTCGATGGCTTTTCGGCTACCCAGCAATTACGCGCCTGGGAAGTCAGCAACCAGCGGGTTCGTACCCCTGTGGTGGCGTTGACCGCCCATATCCTTGCCGAACACAAAGAGCGTGCGCGCCAGGCCGGCATGGACGGACACATGGCCAAGCCGGTGGAACTGTCGCAGTTGCGCGAACTGATCGAACACTGGGTCGCCCAGCGTGACCAGCAGAATCGCACAACAACCCAAACCTCCTGAGCCGACAGACTTCGCAACCCCTGATAGACTCCCTCTCGACTTCCCTCGCCAGTGAGCCCGGCACCATGCTCCATGTGTTGTTCAGCGTTTATCTGAAGATGCTGGTGCTCTACAGCCCATTCTTCGTGTTGTCCTGCTTCATCAGCCTGACCCGTGGTTATTCGCGCAAGGAACAGCGTCGGCTGGCCTGGAAAGTAGCGGTCGCCACCCTGGTCTCCAGTGTTCTGTTGTACTTGTTCGGCCGAGTGATTTTCACTGTCTTCGGCATTACCGTGGATGCCTTTCGCATCGGCGCCGGCAGCGTGCTGTTCATCTCGGCGCTGGGCATGGCGCAAGGCAAATCGGCGGTACAGACCGACAACGTGCAGCAGGATGTGACCATCGTCCCGCTGACCATCCCGCTGACAGTCGGCCCCGGCACCATCGGCGCCTTGCTGGTGATGGGCGTGAGCCAGCCGCACTGGGACGACAAGCTCACTGCCATTGTCAGCATTGCGCTGGCCAGTTTTACCGTGGGCGTGGTGCTGTTTTTGTCCGGCCGTATCGAGCGCATTCTTGGCGACCAGGGCTTACAAATAGTCAGCCGGTTGATGGGATTGTTTGTGTGTGCGCTGGCGGCACAGATTATTTTTACCGGGGTCAAAGGCTATCTGATGCCGTGATGGGCTAGCAAGAACACATCAATAAAGTCTTTCGACCTCCTTTTCACGCCGTCCACCGAGAGTGTCGAGCACCCACTTCCTTTTGTACTCGGCATAGTCTTCGCCCAGTTGAGCGACAAAGCATTTCGTTTCAACATCTCCGACAATCTCGCTCAACATGAAACTCTGGTTGAGAAAAACCGGTTCAATGGGTGTACGGGTAGCAAGGTTGATAGTCAGCATTCTCAGGGTTGCAGACTCATCCACCACGCCGGCATGGATCCTGATACGGCTGACAACCGGGGCACTACCGCTCTCCGCCCCCCCCACTTCTACGGCGTATCGCGTCAACAAATCGAGACCAGGGCTCTGCACTTCAAGACTCAAGGCGTGTTGCAGCAAAAGATCCAATGCCCTGCACTCATCGAGCGCCAACAAAGGCGCCAGCCGCTTCCTGACAAAGCTCTCGAACGTTACGCTTTTATCCACAGAGGACGAAAAAAAACCATCCCCGACCCGGCCCGATTCTTTATAGAGAAGAAACTTCAATGCCTCGGTACACCTGGCATTCCACGCGTTGAAGTCCTTGAATTCCGGGTAACTCTTGGTCGAGGTCAATTGTGCATAGAGAAATGAAGAAAGGATATCTTCGCGCACCGACGCCGACAGCGATGATGAAATGACCAATAAGCTCCCTGCATTAACATAACCACTACTACTCATATTGCACACTCCGTAAAAGGTCAGGTGCATCGCACCTGACCAGACTGGAAATCAGATACCAAACTCCATTTCCAGGCGCTTATCGACAGCTTCATAGAACCTGTTGGCTGCATCCTCCTTCTTCTCGGTATAGTCATCGGCATGGATGCTGAAAACACCCTTGGATTGAAACAACCTGCCAGATGAGGAGGTCTTGTCAAAGAAAGCGATCTTGGTATTTCCGGACGTGGTGTAATAACTGATAGCGCTCATCACCAGGCTGACTTCACCATCGCTATCCTGTGCACAGCTTGCGAGACCGAAGTTTGCGCCATCGCCTTTCTTGCCGTTATTTTCATAGAGTTTCAATGCTTCTTTATTGGCCTGCAGACCTTCGATTGCCTTTTCCACCCCCAGCTTCAGGATAGGTCCGAGGCCGCCGCCAAGACCGCCTATCATTGATTTGGCAATGTCCAGCACCAGATTGGACATTAGCAGGCCGCTCGCCGACTCCTGGTAATTGATCGTCGGGTTGCCGAACATGGTCCAGCCCATGACCTGCATCCCTTTAAGCATGTGTTCCCAGCGTTGAACCTGATCTTGCTCGTTGGGAAACTTGATCTGCGCAGACAGGTCGGCGAACAAAAAGGTTCGCATTATGATTGTTTTGTTGCGGCGGCTCACGCCCTCGGGAAAGGAAATCATCGTGGAATTGAGAATCGCTGCATTCAACTTATCGGTATCAATAACCCCGTCGACGGCACGGCGAACACGTCTACCGGCTTGCTGCTGAATAACAGGCAAAGTTTCTTTCAGGCTTTCCTCGATAAATTCCAGGCATTGCGCCTCGCTCATTTCTACCGCAGTAATATTAGTCATTTCGAATATCCATATAATATATTAAAAGGGCCAATCCCGACCCGAAACCAAAGTTAATCAAATCACAACCGAGTGTCAATACTTGCCAAACTTTAAACTACACACAACAAATCACCAACACCATTACTTACAAAATAGCGGTAATACATTTTCAAAGCCTTAACTCGATTTCGGCCATATCGCTTTCCTCGAGGACAGCCTCCAACTCCTGTTTCGTTTCCGCATAAGCGTTTCTGTCGAGATAAAAGCTTCGGTAATTATGCTGCAACTCGGCCTCACCCTTCTGCCAACTGACAAACAGGAAACTCTCGGTTTTTCGCTTGACGTTCAACCGCGCGTGATTAAGTTCCATCGTCAGTATTCCCTTACTATCACGCCCTGCTGGTGCAACTTGAAAGGATTTGCCGTACAGCGTCGCTCCGGCATAAGCCGTCAGCCCACGAGAGTCAGATCCCAGCGCCTTGAAAGCCGCTATAGTGTTGGTCAGCATGGGTTCGTTACCCAGTTGCCGAACCGTTTCAATCATTTTCGCGGAAACCGTACTGGACAGATCCCTATAAACCTTTTCACCAGGATGTCGATCCGAATACCATCCAAAATGATTAAGCGTTCTCGCGTAGCGATTCAGCCAATCGCCAAGACCAAGTGCCTCATTTTCGTATGTATCACACACCAAACTGGCAATCTTGATGCTGTTCTTGATTTCTTTCTTTTCTTCCCTGCTCAAGCCTGCCATACAGCCCAGCAGTGTTCTGCCAATCAGCATCGCACTTTGCGCACGATCATCATATGCCCAGACGTCATCGCCAACGGCAAACCTCCTGACCCTGCCTGAACGCTGGACACGCAGAAAGCTCATATTCCGAACAAACTCAAGGCGTTGTTCAAGACTAGGGATAACAGCAAAATCAAAGTCCATATTTAATGTTCTCCACTAACACATATTGCACACCCTATCGAAACAAAGAAACTCCCGACATACAAGAAACACTCGCCAAGAAACTGTTATCAACAGGCACATCACACAATATCAAAACAGCCACTCATAGATACTTTCAATATTTAAACTTATATTTCCAGCAAAAACTCCACAAACCAGAAACTTGTTCATGCAGGATACTTCACAAAAAAAACGCCTCCAAAGAGGCGTCTTGATTCAGGAAGCGGGTTTGTCGCCATACCAACGCGGCGTGTAGACCCATTCGCCCCCCTCAGGACGAGGGAAAGAGCAGGTGGTGGACGAGCCGATCAGCACCATGGTGCGCATGTCGACCTGATCCGGGGTCAACTGCCCCAGCGTCGTAACGCGCAATGTCTGGCCCGGACGACCAATGTCCCGACCCAGGACCACTGGTGTTTCAGGCGCGCGGTGCTCGGCGACTATCTCTAACGCCCTCCCTAACTGCCACGGCCGTGAACGCGAGATCGGGTTGTAGAAGGCCAGGGCCAGGTCGGCTTGCGCGGCCAGGTCCAGGCGTTTCTCGATGATTGCCCATGGCTTGAGGTTATCCGACAGCGACAGCACGCAGAAGTCATGCCCCAGCGGCGCACCCGCCTGGGCGGCTGTCGCCAGCGAGGCGGAAACCCCCGGCAAAATCTCGAGATCGACGTTGTGCCAATGGACGTCGGTGGATTCGTGCAGCGCTTCCAGCACCGCCGCAGCCATGGCGAAAACCCCCGGATCTCCTGAAGAAACCACCACCACCGAACGCCCTTGGGCCGCCAGTTCGAAAGCGTGACGGGCGCGCTGCATCTCTTCGCGGTTGTCGGTGCAATGCAGCACCTGATCGGCGCGAAACGGCCCGGCCATGCGCACGTAGGTTTCGTAACCCAGCACGTCGGTTGCCCGGGCCAGTTCAGCCTTCACTGCCGGCACCATCAGCTCAGCAGCGCCCGGCCCGAGGCCGATCACCGCCAGCCGTCCACGCGGGCGGCCGATCTGCAACGGGTCCAGCGGCTGCTCTGCCACCGCAATGGCAACGGTGTCGCTACCAAGCATGGAAACGGGCTGGCCAATGGCAGTACGCAGACGTTCGCCAAGCGCCTTCTCAGCTCCGGCAAAACGCAGCGGCACACCCAGTTCAAGCGCCGCCTCGTGCAACCCCGAACTGGCCATTTCGGTGTCGGCGCCCAACAGGCAAGCCAGCGACTGCACGGCGATTTTCGCCTGATGCAAAGCTTCGCGCACCGCCCCCGCGATGTTCACCAGGCCAGCATCTACAGCGACCACCACATTGCGCGGGTAGATCAACAACTCGTTGGCCGCGGGTGCCCGTTCGGCATGACTGACATGTACCGCCAGTCGGGCCTGTGCATCTTCAGGCAATTGCGCCTGCGCCAGCCACGGCGCCTCGCCTTCGATACGCACGGTTTCGCCCGCGAGCAAATCGGAAACGAACCGCTTACCCAGCTCCAGATCGCCAAGGGCATAGCCGCTGGGCGGGTTGAGCAGGCACGTGCCGAAACGCAACTCGCCGCTGGTGGTGATCGCCGCCGCGACTCCAAGTGCGGCGGCAATCTCCCGCGCCATCACATTCACCCCGCCGAGCCCGCCCAGCAGTGGAACCACGGCGCTGCCGTCTTCGGCCACCGCCAATACTGGTGGCTCGGCGCCCTTTTCCAGCAACAAGGGCGCCAGCGTGCGGATCACGATCCCCGCCGCGCACAGGGCAATGATCGGTGTGCCCTGTTGATAGAGCTCGCGCAGGGTCGCGCCGAACTCGTGATAGACCCGATCCGCGCCTTCGACCCGTTCGGCCAGGCCATGGATCAGGGCTTCGGGGTACACCTGCTGAATGCTGCGTGCGGTAGCGAGGCTGCCATTGCCGAGAATGACAATCGCCGGAACTGGACGGGTCATCAGCCTTGCCACCTTTCGCCGGGAACGATGATCAACGAGAAGTATGGCGAAGACATCGGCTCGACCTGATCCAGCGGCACGATCTTCTGATTGGCCATGGTCGCGCGCTCGACATACAACGCGCGCTCGGCCAGGCCGAGTTCTTCCAGCACCTGGCGAACCTTGGGAAAGTTGCGCCCCAGTTTCATGATCACCGCCGCATCGGCATCGGCCAGGCGACGCTTGAGTTCGTCGGGCGGCAGCACACCGGACAACACCGACAGACTCTGATTGCGATACACCAGCGGCGCACCGAGCACCGAGGCCCCGCCGAGCATCGAGCACACACCGGGCACGACTTCAGCCTGATAACGTTCGGCGAGCCGGTCGTGCAGGTACATGTAGGAGCCGTAGAAGAACGGATCGCCTTCACAAATCACCGCCACGTCGCGACCCGCATCAAGATGCGTCGCCAGTTCATCGGCGGCGTCATCGTAAAAGTCGCTGATCACTTGCTCGTAGGACAGCGGTGCCGGCAAGGCTTCGGTAGTCACCGGGTACACCAGCGGCAACAGATTCTGTGCGTCTTGCAGATGCGCCTCGATGATGCCGAAGGCATTGCCCTTTTTACCCTTGGCGACGAAGTACGCCACCACCGGCGATTCGCGCAGCAGGCGCAGGGCCTTGACGGTAATCAGTTCCGGATCACCGGGACCGACGCCGAGGCCGATCAAACGTCCAGGTTGCTGCATCATTCGATCTCCGTGGCGAGAGCATTGACGGCGGCGGCGGCCATGGCGCTACCGCCCAGGCGACCCTGCATGATGACAAAAGGCACGCCACGGCTGTCGGCTGCCAGCGCGGCCTTGGATTCGGCGGCACCGACGAAGCCCACTGGAAAACCGAGGATCAGCGCCGGTTTCGGTGCGCCGGCATCGAGCATTTCCAGCAGGTAAAACAGCGCCGTCGGGGCGTTGCCGATGACCACCACGCTGCCTTCGAGGTACGGGCGCCACAGTTCCAGCGCAGCGGCTGAGCGGGTGTTACCCAATTCACGGGCCAGTTCCGGAACGCTCTCGTCGCGCAAGGTGCAGATCACCGGATTGTTCGCCGGCAACCGCGCGCGGGTCACGCCTTCGGAGACCATCCGCGCATCGCACAAAATCGGCGCGCCGGCCGCCAGCGCATCACGCCCGGCCTTGCCCGCCCCTTCGGAAAACTGCAAACCGTCGATGGCCTCGACCATGCCGCAGGCGTGAATCACACGGACCGCGAGTTTCTCCAGATCGCCCGGGATTCGGTCGAGGTTGGCCTCGGCGCGAATGATCGCGAAGGAGTTGCGATAGATCTCCTGACCGTCGCGGATGTAATCAAGCATCAAGGGGGCTCCGTGAGCGGGCGTCGAGCAGGGCCGCGACCGCTTCAATAGTAAGGTTGCGTGCGTGCAGTGCGCCGAAGCCCGGCTGCGCTGCATCGCGAAAATAGAGATCGTAGTGACCGTGGGCGACGGCCAGTAATGTGACAGGCGCCGTATGCGCGGCGGCGCAGGAACGCGGGCAACCGCTCAGGTGTATATTCAGCGCCGGTCCATGGCGGTGCAGCAGTGTGGCCAGTTGCAGGGCATCACCCTTGGTCTCGGCCAACCCCTTGGCGCAACCGCTGGAACCGGTGCAGGCGATCAGCCGGGACAATGGCTGACCGGCTTCACAGGACAAGCCCAAGCGTTGCAAACGCCCCATGACTTCGGCGGCGCTGTCCAAGCGGATATTGGGCAGCAGCAGGCTTTGCCA
Source organism: Pseudomonas sp. P4_B4 (assembly GCF_056402255.1). Lineage (NCBI taxonomy): Bacteria > Pseudomonadati > Pseudomonadota > Gammaproteobacteria > Pseudomonadales > Pseudomonadaceae > Pseudomonas > Pseudomonas sp. P4_B4. The sequence goes on along the minus strand of NZ_JBFUHS010000004.1, from coordinate 237,703 downwards.
GGGTGTGAAGCGCAGACTGGAATCACCGAACTCGCGTGCCAGTTGTGCCACCCCCCGCAGCATCGCCGGATCGAGCCGCCCCAGCGGCGGCACGCCCCCCACATAGACGACACCGGACTCGGCCTGGGGATGGGCGCCCATGTGCAAATCACTGCAACCGGAAAGCCGCTGCCAACCGACAACAGCTTGCATCGGTACTCGCTCAGCCAGCCGAAGCAGAACATCCTCGACCGAATACTCGGCCAGCAAATGACGCATCCGCGTCTGCTCGGGGCGCGCCAGATCAAGGAACAACTCAAGGACCGCAACCACCAGCGCGTACCCGTCAGCCAGTGCAACCGACCCGGCGGGGCTGTCCGTCGGGCATCCCGCCAGACCAAATGCCAGCCGTTGCTCGCCGTCTTGCTCAAACGCCGAGAGCCACAGGTCATGGGGATGTTCGAGCATCGCCAGGTCTTCACCGCCATCGAGTTGCACGGCGAACTTGGCGCTGAGGTCGTGGAACGCTTCGTGGTTTTGCAATGTGGCGAGGATCTGCCCGGCCAGCGGGCGAGTGTCGAACAGCATGCGCCGATCGATCCCGGCGCCGGGGCTGAGCATCAGGTTGCGCACATCGTCGCCAGCCGCCGTACGCGGCCCCAGATCGGCGGCCAGCAGGCTGTCGATCAACGCCGATTGCTCGTTGCCGATGCCGCGGATCTGCAGGTTGGCCCGGTTGGTCGCCTCGATCGCTCCGCTGGCGAAACACTCGGCCGCAGCCGCCACGGCCTCGGCCTGGACGCTACTGATCGAACCGCCGTTCAACTTGATCCGGCAGATACCGCCATCCAGTGCCGGCACGATACGCAGCAACCCCGGGCAGGCCGAGGGGCGTAAGGCAGTGGACAGCGGAAGTTCGTTCAAGGCGGACCCGTTCAGGTGGCGAGGCGATTCACGGCGAAAGTGCGCGGTATTATGCCTGCTTTACTTCGCTGCATGAAAAGACTCCGGTCGGGAAGAGAAGGCAGTCAGCTCAAGGAACCCGCGCTATCATGCCGCCCAACAACGTTGAACGCGTGATAGAGGAATGGCATGACACCCTGGCTGACGGTAGTGGGCATCGGCGAAGACGGATTCAAGGGCCTGGGCAAGAACGCCCGGCATGCGCTGTTGCGCGCTTCGAAAATCTTCGGCGGCCAGCGGCACCTGGAGTTGCTCCCGCCGTGCATACGCGGCGAGCGCCAGCCGTGGCCGAGCCCCTTCTGCCTTGAGTCGCTGCTGTCGCACCGTGGCGAACCCGTTTGCGTGCTGGCCAGTGGCGATCCGATGTTCTTCGGCGTCGGCGCCAGCCTCGCCCGGCAACTCCCCGCAACCGAGATGCTGACGCTTCCCGCACCGTCCTCCTGCTCACTGGCCGCGGCGCGAATGGGTTGGCCCTTGCAGGAAGTGGTCACGTTGTCAGTGGTTGCCCGCCCCGTCACTGCACTCAGCGCGCAATTGTTCAGTGGCGTGCGCTTGCTGGTGTTGAGTAACGACGGCAGCAGCCCCGCCGCCATCGCCGCACTGCTGCGTGAACGTGGTTTCGGTCTGAGCCGGTTAACTGTGCTCGAACATTTGGGCGGTGAAGCAGAGCGGCGTATCGACGGCATCGCCAATGACTGGACCGATCCTGTGATCGCGGACCTGAACCTGATCGCCATCGACTGCATTGTTGAACCAAGCGCACAGCGCCTGTCACGACTGGCCGGGTTGCCGGACTCGGCGTTCAAGCACGACGGCCAACTGACCAAACGCGATGTGCGCGCCATCACCCTCGCGCGCCTGGCCCCGATCCCCGGCGAACTGTTGTGGGACGTCGGCGCCGGCAGTGGCTCGATCGGCATCGAATGGATGCGCGCTCACCCCAGCTGCCGCGCACTGGCCATCGAGGCGGATGCGGGCCGACAAGCGTTGATCGAAGATAACCGCGACGCCCTCGGCGTTCCCGGCCTGCAACTGGTTCGCGGCAGCGCGCCGCAAGCATTGGCCGGGCTGGAGCGGCCGGATGCGATTTTCATCGGCGGCGGTGTCACCCGCGAGAGTGTGCTCGATACCTGTTGGGCCGAACTCAAGCCCGGTGGCCGGCTGATTGCCAACGCAGTCACCCTGCAAAGTGAAATGACCCTGATGGCCTGGCGCGAGCAACATGGCGGGGAGTTGACTCGCATTCATATCGCGCAAGCACAACCGCTGGGCGACTTCGACACCTGGCGCCAGGCCTTGCCGATTACCTTGCTGGACGTGACAAAACCCTTCGATGCGTGACGAAACCGCCGAACAACCTGCCCCCCTGCGCAGCGGCCTGACCACCGGCAGTTGCGCCACGGCCACCAGCCTCGCCGCCGCGCGTCTGCTGCTGGCTGGCACATCGACCGATGCGGTGGAAATCGTGTTGCCCAAGGGCAAACAGGTGCAGATGCGCCTGGAGTTCTGCCGCCTCACCGAGGACGGCGCCGAAGCGGGAACCCTCAAGGACGCCGGTGACGATCCGGACGTGACCCACGGTGCGCTGCTCTACTCCCAGGTGCGCCTGAGCGCCGAACCGGGGACTCGCTTCAAGGCCGGTCGCGGCGTCGGCACAGTGACCCGGCCCGGGCTGGTGCTGGGTGTCGGCGAGCCCGCGATCAACCCGGTGCCACGCAAAATGATCAGCGACCACTTGGCCCGACTGGCCGACGAACTCGGCTACAGCGGCGGTTTCGAGGTCACGGTCAACGTCGAGAACGGCGAGGCACTGGCACTGAAGACCATGAATCCGCGCCTGGGCATACTTGGCGGCCTGTCGATTCTCGGCACCAGTGGCATCGTCCGGCCGTTTTCCTGTGCGGCCTACATCGCCTCGATCCACCAGGGCATCGACGTGGCGAAAACCAACGGTTACCTGCACATCGCCGCCTGTACCGGCAACGCCAGCGAAGACACCATGCGCCGGGTCTACAACCTGCCGGAAATCGCCCTGATCGAAATGGGCGACTTCGTTGGCGCCGTGCTCAAGCACCTGCGCAAAGTACCGGTGGATAAACTCAGCCTGTGCGGTGGTTTCGGCAAGATCAGTAAACTGGCGGCCGGGCACATGGATTTGCACAGTCGTCATTCGAGCATTGACCTGCCGCAACTGGCGCTATGGGCGGCGCAGGTCGGCGCCGATGCGGCGTTGCAGCAGAATATCCGCGAGGCCAACACCAGCCAGCAGGCACTGGCCATGGCCGCCGCAGCCGGGGTCGCCCTGGGTGATGCAGTCTGTCAGCACGCCTTGGACTTTGCCCGCAGCGTGGTGCCGGCGCAGGTTCAGGTGGAAGTCTTTGCCATCGATCGCCAGGGCAGGATCGTTGGCCATGCGGGAGCATTTCAATGAAGCGCATCCTGTTGCTCGGCGGCGTGACTGAAGCCATGACCATTGCCCGCACGCTGGGACCGCAGCATATCTACAGCCTGGCCGGTGTCGGTCGGGTGCCGACGGATCTGCAATGCCAGGTTCGCGTCGGCGGCTACGGCGGTGCCGAGGGTCTGGCGCAATTCATTGGCGATGAAGGCATCGAGCTGCTGCTCGACGCCACTCACCCCTACGCCGCCCAGATCAGCCAGAACGCCGCGACCGCCGCGCGCTTGAGCGGCATTCCCTGCTGGGCGTTACGGCGTCCGGCCTGGCAAGCCCAGGCGGGTGATGACTGGCGGAAAGTCAGCGATTGGGCCGAACTGATCGACGCCCTGAAGCCCTTCCGTCGACCGCTGTTCACCCTCGGCCGCGAGCCCCTGCAACACCTGGACGAAATTCCTGCAGAGCAATTCTGGACCCTGCGCGCACTGGATGTATATCCGGGCAACGATCGCTGCGAGGTGATCGGCGCACGGGGACCCTTCCTGATCGACGATGAACGTGAGTTGTTCGAACGGCGAAACATCGACGTGCTGATCAGCAAGAACAGCGGCAGCACGGCGACCGAGCCGAAGCTGGAAGTCGCGCGTGAGCGTGGTGTGCCGGTGATTGTCTTGAAGCGGCCAGTGTTGCCGGGGGTTGATCGGGAGTTCCTGACACCTGAGGAAACACTTGGCGCGTTGTCGGTCTTCGTTCATTAGGTCAGGATCATTGGCTTGCATGATAAGTAACCTATTTGTTACCATCAGGGCCGCCTGTGATCACGCTCGAAGAATACGTACAGGACAACGAAACCAGCCCATTTGGTCGCTGGTTTTCCAACTTGAATGCGCAGACCGCGCTTAAGGTATCCACCGCGCTGCTGCGCCTCGAGTTAGGAAACACATCAAACATCAAGTGGTTCGACGGGCTCGGCGAGTACCGGATAAATTGGGGCCCGGGCTATAGAATCTATCTCGTTCAAGAGGGGAAACACCTGATCATCCTTTTTGGTGGCGGTGACAAGTCCACACAAAAAACCGACATCAAACAGGCGAAAGTACTGATAGCCGAGTTTCGATCTCGAAAAAAGACTGAACGACACCGGAGATAACATCATGGCGCTCACCCGAAGCTACAAACACACCATTGCCGAGCGTGCCCAACGTGATCCCGAGTTCGCCCAGGCACTGCTGGATGAGGCTGCTACTCTGTTTCTTAACGGCGAACCCGAAATGGCGCGGATCATCCTTCGCGACCTCATCAACGCCACCGTTGGTTTTGAAGAACTGGCAAAGGAAACGGCAAAGCCCAGCAAAAGCCTCCATCGAATGTTGTCCGCCAAAGGCAACCCAAGCATGGACAACCTGGCTGCAATATTCGCCGTAATTCGCGCTACGCTTGGAGTAGAAATACAAGTACATGCGGTACGTGCGCACTGAGCTAACGTCTTTTTGCTGCGACACCAAACCGCACGCCGCCTTTTTACTTATTGGCCCTGATCAGGCTAAATAGCCCGCGCCTGATCGCCCACCCAAACGGATTTTGTCCCATGTCCCGACAACGGCTCGCAATTGCCTGGATAGCCTGCTTCGCAGTGCTGTTCAACATGCTCGCCATGCCGATGTCCGGAGCGATGGCACAAACGGCTAATTCACCTGCCGAACAGTTGTTGTGGGGCAGTTTCTGCAGTTCCAGCGGCACCAGGATGGTGGCGATTTCCATCGGGGACCTTGAACAGAAAGCCCCGCAAAGCGACGATCATTCCAACATGCAGCATTGCTGGTGCTGCTCGGGCTCTGCGCCATTAGTGGCGTTGCCGGGGCATTCGCCACAGCTGTATTTCGCGCACTTCGAATCCAACCGAAGCCTGCCCGCCACCTCCCTCGAAAGCCCGTCACCGCGCCAGCAATGGCCGAGCCTCAACCCCCGCGCGTCCCCTCTGGTGTGATTTTTTCTCGCAATTGACTGCGTTTTAAATCGTTCCGGAGAACTGCCATGTTGAACAAACTCATCGTTCTGGCTGCGTTGCTGCTGCCTGCCTGCTTTGCCAATGCCCACGAATACAAGGTCGGCACACTGCAAATCGCTCATCCGTGGTCCCAGGAGTTGCCGCCCAATGCGCCCACCGTTGCGGCTTATTTCGTGATCAACAATGAAGGCAAGACCGCTGACCGCCTGCTCAGTGTCGACACCCCCATTGCCGGCGAAGCGCAATTGCATGAGCACGTGATGCAAGGCGACATGATGAAAATGCAGCACGTAACAAGCGTGGAAGTGCCCGCCGGAGGCGAGGTCACTTTCGCGCCGATGGCCTATCACGTGATGTTGCTGGGCCTCAAGGACCGCAGCCTGCTGGTTGACGGCAAGCGCTTCCCCATGACGCTGCACTTCGAGAAGTCCGGTGACGTGACGGTTGAAGTCGCGGTGCAGAAGCAAGGGCCGGACGCCATGCAAGCGCACGTGCACAAGCCGTAATCGCCTGAACTGAAAACGCCCATGCGCCCGCTTAGCGCCAGGTCATCCAGTTCACGCAATCAGGCATTGAGCCTGACACGCGGCAGCTGGATCAGCCTGTTCGCCATGCTGATGATCTTTATCGGTCCGCTGATTTCTCAGTCGATGCCGATGGATTCGCGCGCCATGTCGATGACCATGCCTGTGGGTATGGACATGTCGGCGATGGAGCATGCCGACCATGCCACGCAAGTCACCGCCGAGCATTGCCCGCCAGCCCCGGGGCACCATGTGCTGTGGGAAAAGTGCGGCTATTGCAGCCTGCTGTTCAATTGCCCGGCGCTGACCGGTGGCGTGTCTTTCGCCAACTTCGTCATCCCGCCCGTCAACACCTTCACCACACCCTCTCCGCGCCTGGGCCATGCCTGGCAAACCTTCTTCCCCGGCGCCCGCACCCGCGCCCCGCCCATCGTCGCGTAAACACTCACTTCTGATTTCACACGGTCCGCAAGACCGCCAACGCTCAATCCCACAGGGATTGTGCAGGCTGCCGGCCGTGTCGTTTACGACTGTTCGATGGAAATTGTCATGTCCAGGTTTTCCGCTGTCCCGTGCTTGAGCCCTGCCCAAGCCTCTTATGCCCTGAACGAATCCGGCGTTCGTTTCAGGCACGCCACCGCGATCCTGTGCGGTGCTTTGCTGGCGCCTTCTGCGCTGGCCGATGATCATGCCGGTCACAGTGAAGAACTGAGCCCGACGGTGATTACCGCCGTTGCGCCCAGCTCGCCCTTGACCATCGTCACCAACCCCAAGGACCCGCGCCAACCGGTGCCGGCCAGCGACGGCGCCGATTACCTGAAAACCATCCCGGGCTTCGCCATGGTGCGCAATGGCGGCACCAATGGTGACCCGGTGCTGCGTGGCATGTTCGGCTCGCGGCTGAACATACTCACCAACGGCGGCATGATGCTCGGTGCCTGCCCGGGCCGCATGGACGCTCCGACTTCTTATATCTCGCCGGAAACCTTCGACAAACTCACCGTAATCAAGGGCCCGCAAACCGTGCTGTGGGGACCGGGTTCCTCGGCTGGCACTATCCTGTTCGACCGTGAGCCGGAGCACTTCGGCGAACTCGGCACACGGGTCAACGCCAGCGTGCTGGCCGGCTCCTACGGTCGCTTCGACAAACTGGTGGACGCCGCAGCCGGCGGTCAGTCGGGTTACGTGCGAGTCATCGGAAACACCGCGCACTCCGACGACTACCAGGACGGCAACAACGACACCGTGCCGTCGCGCTATGAAAAATGGAACGGCGACGTGGCCGTCGGCTGGACCCCGAATGCCGACACCTTGCTGGAGTTGACCGCCGGCCGTGGCGATGGTGAAGCCCGCTACGCCGGGCGCAGCATGGACGGTTCGCAGTTCCTGCGCGAAAGCCTCGGCTTGCGTTTCGAGCAGTCCAACATCGGCGACGTATTGGATAAAGTCGAGGCGCAGGTCTACTACAACTACGCCGACCACGTGATGGACAACTACACCCTGCGCACGCCATCCGGCACCGGGATGATGGCAGGCCCCATGGCCTCCAACGTCGACCGCCGCACCCTCGGCGCCCGGGTCAAGGCCACCTGGCGCTGGGCCGATGTGCAGCTTATCAGCGGCATCGACGCGCAGACCAATGAGCATCGCCAGCGCAGCGCCATGGGCGTCGACACCTACAAGGACCTGCCGTACACCAAGGATGCCGACTTCCATAACTACGGTGTGTTCGGCGAACTGACCTGGTACGCCGCCGACCGGAACCGCCTGATCAGCGGCGCACGCCTGGACCGCGCCTCGGCCAAGGATTATCGGCAGACCACCGGCTCGGGCATGATGACCCGCCCGAATCCGACCGCCGACGACACCCGCGCCGATACCCTGCCCAGCGGTTTCATCCGCTACGAGCATGACCTGGCCGACAGCCCGACCACCTTGTATGCCGGTCTCGGTCACACCCAGCGATTCCCGGATTACTGGGAACTGTTTTCACCCAAGTCCGGCCCCGCCGGTTCGGTGAATGCCTTCGATTCGATCAAACCGGAAAAAACCACCCAGCTCGATTTCGGCCTGCAATACAAGACCGAGAACCTCGAAGCCTGGGCCTCGGCTTACGTCGGGCAGGTGCGCGATTACATCCTGTTCAACTACACCCCGACAATGATGGGCATGACCTCGCAAGCCGAAAACATCGACGCGCGAATCATGGGCGGCGAACTGGGCGTCGCTTACAACTTCACCGAGAACTGGAACGCCGACGCGACCCTGGCCTACGCCTGGGGCAAGAACAGCAGCGATGGCAATGCATTGCCGCAGATGCCGCCGTTGGATGCCCGTTTCGGCCTGACCTACAGCGAAGACAACTGGAGCGCCGGCGCACTGTGGAGAGTGGTCGCCGCGCAAAACCGCATCGACCAGAACAAGGGCAACGTGGTCGGCAAGGATTTCGGCAAGACGCCGGGCTTCGGCGTGTTCTCCCTCAACGGTGCCTATCGGATCAACAGCAACTGGAAGGTCAGCAGCGGCGTCGACAACCTGTTCGGCAAGGCTTACGCCGAGCACTTGAACCTGGCCGGCAACGCCGGTTTCGGCTACCCGGCCAATGACCCGCAAGCCATCAAGGAACCGGGGCGAACGCTCTGGACCAAGGTGGACATGAGTTTCTAAAAGCTTCGCGAGCAAGCTCGCTCCTACAGGGGAGCGGGCTTGCCCGCGAACGGTTGCGCAGCAACCGCAAAACAAACAACTAAAAGATCCAGCCAAGCGGAGCACACGTAATGAAACAGCCCAAAGTGAATTTCTACAACCTGGCCTGGCGCTGGCATTTCTATGCCGGATTGTTCGTTGCGCCATTCATGGTGATGCTGGCCTTGACCGGCACCATCTACCTGTTCAAACCGCAGCTCGATTCGCTGATGTACAGCAGCCTGCTCAACGTCCCGGCCGGTCATCACACCGTCCCGGCCGACGACCTGCTGACACGGGTGAAAACAGCTTATCCACAAGGCCAGGTCACCCAGTACCTGCCCCCGGTCAACGCCGAGCGCAGCGCGCAGTTTGTCGTGCTCAACGATGGCAAGGAGCTGAACGTTTTCGTCGACCCTTATCACGGTGACATCCTCGGCGAGCAAGACGCAAAGAAGAACCTGCAAGCCATTGCCCGGTCGATTCACGGCGAGCTGATGATCGGCACCGTTGGCGATCGGCTGATCGAACTGGCCGCCGGCTGGGGCGTGGTGCTGGTGGTGTCGGGCATTTTCCTGTGGTGGCCGCGCGGTCAGGCCGCCGGCATTTTGTGGCCACGCCTGAACAGTCGTGGTCGCATATTGTGGCGTGACCTGCACGCGGTCACCGGGTTCTGGGGCGCGTCCCTGCTGCTGGTGATGCTGCTCAGCGGCATGACCTGGACCGGCTTCTGGGGCAAGCAATACGCCGAAGTGTGGAACGTGTTCCCGGCCGCCATGTGGGATGACGTGCCGAAGTCCGATATCGAGGCGCGCAGCCTCAACACCGCGACCCGCCAGACCGTGCCGTGGGCCATGGAAAACACGCCGATGCCGATGTCCGGCGACCATGCCGAACACATGGCTCACGATGGAGCGTCGGCCGGCCCGGCCTCGCCGTTGATCCGCCTGCAGGACGTACAAAACATCGCCAGCGAACGCAAGGTCGAACCGGGTTACAGCATCACCCTGCCGACCACCGCGACCGGCGTGTTCACCATCGCCGTGTTCGCCGACGACCCACGCAATGACGCCACGCTGCACATCGATCAATACACCGGCAAGGTCCTGGCCGATGTACGTTTCGAGCACTACGGCACCGTCGCCCGTGCCACGGAAATCGGCGTGATGCTGCACGAGGGCAAGATGTTCGGTGTGTTCAATCAGATCGTGGTGTTGCTGATCTGCCTGATGATTTTGCTCAGTGCGGTCAGTGGCGTGGTGATCTGGTGGAAGCGCCGTCCGCAAGGAAAACTCGGCGTGCCGCCGCTGCGTCATGACCTGCCGAAATGGAAAACCGCGATGGTGATCATGTTCGCCCTGGCGGTGGCCTTTCCATTGGTGGGCGCTTCGCTGGTGGTAGTGTGGGTACTGGATCGCCTGCTGCTGTCGCGCTTCACCCGGCAGACTGAGAGCGCCTCATCTTCATCATGAAACAGGTGAGATGCGTGGGGTGAAAGGCACTGTAAACTCCCCCGCGCGTCACCCTCTCGCATTCAGGGTGTCCTTTCGGGCCCCTTCGCGAGCAAGCCCGCTCCCACAGGATTTGCGCAATTCCTGTGGGAGCGGGCTTGCCCGCGAAGGGGCCATCAGCATCACCTCAAGAGCCACTGCATGACCTCGCTGAACCTCACGAACCTCACCTGGTCCCCACTGGGTCACGGCCATTGCGATCACCAATTCCAGCTGTATGACGCCTCGCTACACGTGGCCGCCGGTGAGTTCGTCGGGCTGATCGGCCCCAACGGCAGCGGCAAGACCAGCCTGTTGCGGTGTGCCTGGCGCTTCAATAAACCGGAAAGCGGCGAGGTCAGACTCGATCACCAGAACGTCTGGAAACAATCCTCGCGTTGGTGCGCGCAACGCATCGCCGTGGTGTTGCAGGAGTTCCCTGATGCCTTCGGCCTGACCGTCGAGGAAGTGGTCGCCATGGGCCGCACGCCGCACAAAGGCTTGTTCGATGGCGACACCCTTGAAGACCGCGATCTGATCGATCAGGCCCTGGAATCCGTCGGCCTCAAGGGCTTCGAACACCACGGGTTCACCACTCTCTCCGGTGGTGAAAAACAGCGGGTCATCCTCGCCCGCGCCCTGGCCCAGCAACCACAGTTGCTGATCCTCGACGAGCCGACCAACCACCTCGATCCGCGTTATCAGCTTGAGCTTTTGCAGTTGGTCAAACGCTTGAACATCGGCACCCTGGCGAGCATCCACGACCTCAATCTGGCGGCGGCTTTTTGTGATCGGCTGTACGTGATCAACCATGGTCGTATCGTCGCCAGCGGCACACCGAAAGACGTCCTGACGGCTGCGCTGCTGAGCAATGTGTTCGGCGTCGAAGCGCTGATCGATGAACATCCACTGCACGGCTACCCACGAATCACCTGGATAACCCAACCATGACTTTGCGCTCCCTGCTGCGCTCCTGCCTCTCTCTCATGATGCTGCTGGGCAGCGCCCAGGCATTGGCCGAAGCCACCCATTACCCGCTGACAATCAAAAGCTGCAACCGCGAGGTGACCTTCAAGCAGGCACCAAAACACGCCCTCAGCCACGACATCAACATGACCCAGATGATGCTCGCCCTCGGCCTCAAACCGCAGATGGCCGGTTACAGCGGCATCAGTGGCTGGAAGGCCGTGACGCCCGAGATGCAGAGCATTCTCGAAGGCCTGCCGGAACTGGCGGCCAAGTATCCGTCGGTGGAAACCCTGCTCAATGCCAACGTCGATTTCTTCTTCGCAGGCTGGGACTACGGCATGCGTATCGGCGGCGATCTCACGCCACAAACCCTGCAACCGCTGGGCATCAATGTGTATGAGCTGAGCGAATCCTGCGCCTTCGTGATGAAGCGCCCATCGGCCAGCCTCGAAGACACCTACAACGACCTGCGCAACCTCGGCAGAATCTTCGACGTGCAGGACCGCGCCAATGCCCTGATCGCCAACATGCAGGCGCAGGTGGCAGACATTGGCAAAGACCTGCCCACGGAAAAACCGCGGGTCTTCCTGTACGACAGCGGCGAAGATCGCGCCATGACTTCGGGGCGCCTGGGCATGCCGCAGGCGCTGATCGACGCCGCTGGCGGGAGCAATGTTCTGGAGGATGTCGACGCGAGCTGGACCCGGGTCAATTGGGAAACCGTGGTCGAACGCAACCCGCAGGTGATCGTGATTGTCGACTACAGCGAAGTCACTGCCGAACAGAAGATTCAATTCCTGCTGAGCAACAAGGCCCTGCAATCGGTGGACGCGATCAAGCACCAGCGCTTCATCGTCATCCCTTACGTGCAGGCCACGCCGGGGATCGATAACGTGCTGGCGGTAGCAACCCTGGCCAAGGGTTTCCACGGCGAATGATCAACCGTCGCTACGCCCTGTTGCTGATCGCCCTCGGTGCGCTGTTGCTGGTGTCGTGCGTGGTGTCCCTGGGTTTCGGCCCGGCACGGGTGCCGCTGGATGTGGTGTGGCGCATCCTGTTACACAAACTGTTCGGTTTCGGTGTGCCGGACTGGAACCCCGGACAAGAACACATCGTCTGGCTGATTCGTGTGCCGCGCATGTTGCTCGGCGCGCTGGTGGGCGCCGGCCTGGCGTTGATCGGCGCGGTGCTGCAAGCGGTCACGCGCAACCCGTTGGCTGACCCGCACCTGCTCGGCGTGACTTCCGGTGCCACACTTGGCGCGGTGATCGTGGTGCTGCATGTCGGCGAAATCGTTGGCCTGCTGACCTTGCCGATCGCGGCATTCATCGGTGCATTGCTGAGCATGCTGGTGGTGCTGATGATCGCCAGTCGTCATGGTCGCCTCGACAGTGACCGCTTGCTGCTGTGCGGCGTGGCGGTGTCGTTCGTGATGATGGCGATTGCCAATTTGCTGCTGTTCATGGGCGACCATCGAGCCAGTTCAGCGGTGATGTTCTGGATGCTCGGCGGGCTCGGGCTAGCACGCTGGGAGTTGCTGGCGGTGCCGACAGCCAGTGTGTTGCTCGGGCTGATTTTGCTGCTGGGCATGGCGCGACCGCTGAATGCACTGATGGCCGGCGAGCAGACAGCGGTGACCCTGGGCCTGAATGCACGCACCATACGCCTGCGGGTGTTTTTGATTGCGTCATTGATGACCGGGGTGCTGGTATCGATCAGCGGCTCGATCGGTTTTGTCGGGCTGATGGTGCCACACATTGCGCGGCGTCTGGTTGGGGCTGAACACCGAAGATTGCTGCCGGTGTGCGTGTTGCTCGGCAGCCTGTTTCTCGTCTGGGTCGACGTCGCCGCCCGGACACTGATTGCCCCCGAAGACTTGCCCATCGGCATTGCCACTGCGGCGATTGGCGGGTTGTTCTTCATCGGCTTGATGCGACGTCGTTAACGCCATATTTAATTAAAAAAGTTTCATGACTGCATTTACGCCTGGAAAAACCTCGTATTGAGTTAACGCTTAACAAGTTAACCATCATGTTCATACTCCGCACTCGCGAGTTCAACTATAAAACGCTCGCGCACTTCAATGACGATTATTCCTACAACTTAATCGCCACAACTCTTACAAGAGCGGAAAGAGGTAAGCATGTTCAAGAAACTCATCGCATCCATTGCACTTGTTTCAGCGCCCGCATGGGCAGTGCAGCCACCCTTTACTGGCGTTGATTATAGTGGCCGGTATCAATGCACCGGAATGGACAGCCATATCGGTCCGTTTGAAGGTGTTGTAGAGATGAAGCTCAATGCCAAACAGAGTACCGGCGAACACGGTGCCTACGGTTTTACGCTGACGTTGCTCGACAACTCCCGGTATGACGGATTTGCTGCCGCCAACTTGAGTTCCCTGGCGATTTACTTTGCCCATACGGATCCGTCACTCAAGGATTACGGCGTTGGAATTGCGAAAATTGCTACAACCCCTGACGGGAAAACTTCATTCACCAAGTACTACTACGGCCCGGAGTACGAAGGTGGCGGACATGGTTTTGAAACCTGCATTAAAAGCTGACTTGATGCGCCGCTGACCTTGTGGGAGCGGGCTTGCTCGCGAAGAGGGTGTGTCAGACAACATAAATGGCAACTGAAACACCGCATTCGTCGGAACGCCGCCCGGAGCAAGCCCGCTCCCACAGTCGATTTTTGTTGCCCACAAAGTCTTCGCCCCAATCTGGCGCAACTCTTCGCACCAACGCGCCAGACGCGATCCTTCATGGTGCGCCAGCAAACCGTTCAACCGCTCTAAAACGACATTTCCCTGCCTTTTGCCGACCGGGCACAGCACTTGCAAAACACACCTTCAGTAGTCCGCATCTGCCAACCAAAAAAACTCATAAGTTCATGGAGATCGCACAATGAAGCGTCGCAGTTTGATCAAGGCTTTCACACTCTCGGCAAGCATCGCCGCGATGGGCATGACCTGGACTGTCCAGGCCGCCGAGACCATCAAGGTCGGTATTCTGCATTCGTTGTCCGGGACCATGGCGATCTCCGAAACGTCGTTGAAAGACATGGCGCTGATGACCATCGACGAGATCAACGCCAAGGGCGGCGTGAACGGCAAGATGCTCGAGCCGGTGGTGGTCGACCCTGCATCGAACTGGCCGCTGTTCGCCGAGAAGGGTCGTCAATTGCTGACCCAGGACAAGGTCGCCGTGGTGTTTGGTTGCTGGACTTCCGTGTCGCGCAAATCGGTACTGCCAGTGTTCGAAGAACTCAACGGCCTGCTGTTCTACCCGGTGCAATACGAAGGCGAAGAAATGTCGCCAAACGTGTTCTACACCGGCGCGGCGCCGAACCAGCAGGCGATCCCTGCCGTTGAATACCTGATGAGCGAAGAGGGCGGCAGCGCCAAGCGCTACTTCCTGCTCGGCACCGACTACGTCTACCCGCGCACCACCAACAAGATCCTGCGTTCGTTCCTGCACTCCAAAGGCGTGGCCGACAAGGACATCGAAGAGGTCTATACCCCGTTCGGTCACAGCGACTACCAGACCATCGTCGCCAACATCAAGAAGTTCTCGGCCGGCGGCAAGACGGCGGTTATCTCCACCGTCAACGGCGACTCCAACGTGCCGTTCTACAAGGAACTGGCGAACCAGGGCCTGAAAGCCACCGACGTTCCGGTCGTGGCGTTCTCGGTCGGCGAAGAAGAACTGCGCGGCATCGACACCAAACCGTTGGTGGGTAACCTGGCGGCGTGGAACTACTTCGAATCGGTGGAGAACCCGGTGAACAAGAAGTTCGTCGACGACTGGAAAGCCTACGCGAAGAAACACAACCTGCCAGGCGCCGACAAGGCGGTGACCAACGACCCGATGGAAGCCACTTACGTCGGTATCCACATGTGGGCGCAATCGGCGGAAAAAGCCAAGTCCACCGACGTCGACAAAGTCCGCGAAGCCCTGGCCGGCCAGACCTTTGCCGCGCCGTCCGGTTACACGCTGACCATGGACAAGACCAATCACCACCTGCACAAGCCAGTGATGATCGGCGAGATCCAGTCTGACGGTCAGTTCAACGTGGTGTGGCAGACCGAAGGACCGATCCGCGCCCAGCCGTGGAGCCCGTTCATCCCCGGCAACGACAAGAAACCGGAATATGCGGTGAAGAGCAACTGAGCCATTGGGCCTGACGATTATTCAGGCCCAACACAACTCCCTGTGGGAGCGGTTTTTGCGGCGAGGGAGCTTGCTCCCGTTGGACTGCGGAGCAGTCCTTTTTTGGGGCCGCTTCGCGTCCCAGCGGGAGCAAGCTCCCTCGCCACAAAAGCCAGCCTTCACATTTAGTCCGAGCAAGGCGACTCTCTATGCCCACTGCCCTCTACCGCTTCCTCCTCGCCATCGCACTCTTGCTGCCTATGGCCACTCACGCCGGTGACGCCGAAGACTTCGTCGTCGCCAATCCCGTGCAGCAAGCCAGGCTGTTGGAAGCCTGGGCCGCGCAACCCGACCCGGCCCGTATCGAACTGATCAACGCCCTGCAACAAGGTGAATTGACCATCGACGGCCAACCTAAAACCCTGCGCCTGAACAACCGCCTGCGAGGTCTGATCGACACGGCCCTGGCCAGTCATCAATTGCTCGCCACCGATGCCAAACTCCGTCTGACCGCCGCGCAGCAACTACAGAAAAGCGCCAAGCCGGCGCAGTTGAAATTCCTCGACCAACAACTGGCGGGCGAGAAGGACGAGAGCGTTCATGCCGCACTGAGCCTCGCCCTGGCCAACCTGCAATTGGTGGATGCCGACCCGGCTGTACGGCTGGCCGCTGTGCGCTTGCTCGGCGAAACAGGTGATCCGCTAGCCCGCACCCGCCTCGAAGGCTTGCTCGATCCTGGCGTTGAGGCTGATGCCAATGTACGCACTGCGGCCGAAACCAGCCTCGCTCAAGTCAAACGCAAACTGCTGGTCGGCGAGATGCTCGGTCAGGCATTCAGCGGCATGTCCCTGGGCTCGATACTGCTGCTCGCCGCCTTGGGACTCGCGATCACCTTCGGCCTGCTCGGCGTGATCAACATGGCCCACGGCGAGATGCTGATGCTCGGCGCCTACTCGACCTATGTGGTGCAACTGATGTTCCAGCGCTTCGCGCCGCAGGCCATCGAGTTCTATCCGCTGATCGCGCTGCCGGTGGCGTTTTTCGTCACCGCGGCCATCGGCATGGCGCTGGAGCGCACGGTGATTCGCCACCTCTACGGCCGTCCGCTGGAAACCCTGCTCGCCACCTGGGGCATCAGCCTGATGCTGATTCAACTGGTTCGCCTGGTGTTCGGCGCGCAGAACGTCGAAGTGGCCAACCCGGCGTGGCTGTCGGGCGGCATTCAAGTGCTGCCGAACCTGGTGCTGCCGTACAACCGCATCGTCATCATTGCCTTTGCGTTGTTTGTGGTGGTGTTGACCTGGCTACTGCTGAACAAGACTCGACTCGGCCTGAATGTTCGCGCCGTCACGCAGAACCGCAACATGGCCGACTGCTGCGGCGTACCCACCGGGCGCGTGGACATGCTCGCCTTTGGCCTCGGTTCGGGCATCGCCGGCCTCGGTGGCGTGGCCCTGAGCCAGATCGGCAACGTCGGCCCGGACCTCGGCCAGAGCTACATCATCGACTCGTTCCTGGTGGTCGTGCTCGGCGGTGTCGGTCAGTTGGCCGGTAGCGTGCTGGCGGCGTTTGGCCTGGGGATCGCCAACAAGATTCTCGAACCGCAGATCGGTGCCGTGCTCGGCAAGATCCTCATCCTCGCGTTGATCATTCTGTTCATCCAGAAACGTCCGCAAGGCCTCTTCGCACTCAAAGGACGGGTGATCGACTGATGAACCAGCCCCTGCTCGTTACCGCGACCCAAAAAGCCGGCCCTAAAGTCTCGATTGCCGTCGGTGCAGTGATCCTCGTTTTGCTGTTGGCGCTACCGCTACTGTCGTTGTTACCGGTGGACAGCACGCTGCATGTTTCGGCTTACACACTGACGCTGGTGGGCAAGATTCTTTGCTACGCCATCGTCGCACTGGCGCTCGATCTGGTGTGGGGTTACGCCGGCCTCCTGTCCTTGGGGCACGGTCTGTTCTTCGCCCTCGGTGGCTATGCCATGGGCATGTACCTGATGCGCCAGGCCTCGGGCGATGGCTTGCCGGCGTTCATGACCTTCCTGTCGTGGACCGAAATGCCGTGGTTCTGGACCGGCACCAGCAGCTTCCTCTGGACCCTGTGCCTGGTGGTATTGGCGCCGGGGTTGTTGGCGTTGGTGTTCGGCTTCTTCGCCTTCCGTTCGCGGATCAAGGGCGTGTATTTCTCGATCATGACCCAGGCCCTGACCTTCGCCGGCATGTTGTTGTTCTTCCGCAACGAAACCGGCTTCGGCGGCAACAACGGCTTCACCAACTTCCGCACGATTCTTGGCTTTGGCATCACCGAACCGGGCACCCGTGCTGTGCTGTTTTTCGCCACGGTGCTGTTGCTGGTGGCGAGCCTGTTTATCGGCTGGCGCCTGGCGCAAAGCAAGTTCGGTCGGGTGTTGACCGCGCTGCGCGATGCGGAAAACCGCCTGATGTTCTGCGGCTACGATCCGCGCGGTTTCAAGTTGTTCGTGTGGGTGTTGAGCGCGGTGTTGTGCGGCCTGGCCGGTGCGCTGTATGTGCCGCAAGTGGGGATCATCAACCCGAGTGAAATGTCGCCGACCAACTCGATCGAAGCGGCGGTGTGGGTCGCCCTCGGCGGACGTGGCACGCTGATCGGGCCCTTGCTCGGCGCCGGCGTGGTCAATGGCATGAAGAGCTGGTTCACCGTGGCGTTCCCCGAGTACTGGCTGTTCTTCCTCGGCGCGCTGTTCATCGTCGTGACCCTGTATTTGCCCAAAGGCGTGATCGGTCTGTTGAAGAAAAGAGGTGAGCAATGAGAGTCACTGCAACCGCTGAATTCATGCTCGAACCGGCGTTCTTTCCACCACTGGAACCCAACCGCGACGCCGGCAGCAGCCGCGATGCCATCGGTCTCGGCCAAAGTGCCGGTAAAGGCCTGAATACGCGCCACGGCACCATCCTGACCCTGGAAGATATCAGTGTCAGCTTCGACGGCTTCCGCGCCCTGAACAATCTGAACCTGTACATCGGCGTCGGTGAGCTGCGCTGCATCATCGGCCCCAACGGCGCAGGCAAGACCACGCTGATGGACGTGATCACCGGCAAGACCCGCCCCAGCCACGGCAAGGCCTGGTTCGGCGAAACCCTGGACCTGACGCAAATGAGCGAAGTGCAGATCGCCCAGGCCGGCATCGGTCGCAAGTTCCAGAAGCCCACGGTGTTCGAAGCCTTGAGTGTGTTCGAGAACCTGGAACTGGCGCAGAAAACCGACAAGTCGGTGTGGGCCAGCCTGCGGGCTCGCCTGAACGGCGAACAGAAAGACCGCATCGCCGAAGTGCTGGAGACCATTCGCCTGACCAGCTCGGTCAATCGCCCGGCCGGCCTGTTGTCCCATGGTCAGAAGCAGTTCCTGGAGATCGGCATGTTGCTGATGCAGGACCCGCAATTGCTGCTGCTCGATGAGCCGGTGGCGGGCATGACCGACGCCGAAACCGAGTTCACCGCCGAGCTGTTCAAAAGCCTGGCCGGCAAGCATTCGCTGATGGTGGTGGAGCACGACATGGGCTTCGTCGGTTCGATTGCCGACCACGTCACGGTGTTGCATCAGGGCAGCGTGCTGGCCGAAGGGTCGCTGGAGCAGGTACAGGACAACGAGCGGGTGATCGAGGTTTATCTCGGTCGATAGACATGTGAACACTGCCCCATGTGGGAGCGGGCTTGCTCGCGAAAGCGGTGTGCCAGTCGATGCAAATGTTGAATGTCAGTCCGCATTCGCGAGCAAGCCCGCTCCCACAGGGTTCTGTGTAAAACAGAAGGAATTCGAACATGCTGCAAGTCGAAAAACTGCACCAATACTACGGCGGAAGCCACATCCTGCGCGGCCTGACATTTGACGTGAAGGTCGGCGAAGTCACCTGCCTGCTCGGCCGTAACGGCGTGGGCAAGACCACCCTGCTCAAATGCCTGATGGGCCTGCTGCCAGCGAAGGAAGGCGCAGTGAACTGGGAAGGCAAGCCGATCACCACGTTCAAGCCGCACCAGCGTGTGCATGCCGGCATCGCCTACGTGCCGCAAGGCCGGGAGATCTTCGGCCGCCTGACCGTGGAAGAAAACCTGCTGATGGGTCTGTCACGCTTTCCCGGCAGCGAAGCGAAGGAAGTGCCAGCGTTCATCTACGAGCTGTTCCCGGTGCTGCTGCAAATGAAGCAACGCCGGGGGGGTGACCTGTCCGGCGGCCAGCAACAACAACTGGCCATCGGCCGTGCGTTGGCCAGCCGCCCTCGCCTGCTGATCCTCGACGAGCCCACCGAAGGCATCCAGCCGTCGGTGATCAAGGAGATCGGTGCCGTGATCAAAAAACTCGCGGCCCGAGGCGACATGGCCATTCTACTGGTCGAGCAGTTCTACGATTTCGCCGCCGAACTGGCAGACCAATACCTGGTGATGTCCCGGGGCGAAATTGTGCAACAGGGTCGCGGCGAGAATATGGAAGCCGAAGGCGTGCGCGGTTTGGTGACGATCTGAGCAGTGAACTGTCAGCGCTCATTCAGAAACCGGGCCGATTCGTCACGCCCTCCCATAGGGCCGCCATCGAGCGTCCACCAAACCTGGAATATTCCAGAACGGACTGGTTTGTTCGACCGTCAGTACACCCATTGCCGCAACACGTCTGACGAAAAACCTCGGACTCATGCGCCCGGTAAGCAAGAACCTGTCGATGTTGACGCCCAACTTGCCATCTGCCTCGAACATCAGGGATTCGGCGTCCGAAAACGTACTGTGATACTTCAGCAGTGCGCCGTCCGGAGTCTGGCGGAATACGGAAAAGCCCTGGGAGACGTCCACCAACCCTGATGTTCTGCCCTGCTGGATGCTGAACAACAATGACCGGGGCGAGAAAAACTGCTGGTAAATGTCAGCCTGTTCTTCCGGTAGTGACGTCGCCAGCAACTCTGGCCCTAGGTACACACCTGCAAACGTCTGATTTTCTGGTAACAGAAAACCGTCTGGCGTCGCGGGGAATACCTGCTCGATTGCCAGCAATCCATCAGGTCGTTGCAACGGCAATGTCGCGACATATTCGTCACGGTCGCGATGCTTGAGGATCAGTCCCATGCGCAGATGCGCTGCGGTGGCGGGTACGCGACTCAAGGCAGCGTTCAACGCCGACGCCGGATCGTCAAAAACCGACGTATAGAACGGTTGGAGAGTGGGAGGTCCGGGCAGGACCGGCTGGTTGGGAGTCCATTGAGCCGTGATCGGGCCGCGAAATCCCCCCCAGACCGTGCCTGGATCAAGGACACGCATCTGGCCGATGGTCACGATCCTCTTGATTCGACTTTCGGGCGTGGAGCCCAGTCCGAACTGAGGATTGCCGGATGCGTTCTGCGGATTGATGGAATAGGCCACCAGAGAACCATCGTGACTTGAAATGTAATTGGTTTTAAAGACGTCGACATGCCTGAAAGCTGAATCGAGATCGACTGTCGAGGGGAGCGCCTGATGCAACTTGACCTGGTCTGCGCTGTAGCGGGGGTGAGCCCGGGCAATCTGTTCCGCATATTCCGGATGGCTGTGATAGCGGCCCACGCAAAGGTATCCCGCAGGATGAATGATCGTCCGGGTTTGTCGGTCGTAGGCCAGCAAACGCTCAAAATCAAATGTAGTTGCCTCACCTTTTATAGGTGTCGTGGCGACACATTTACCATCAGGGCGCTGCAACAGGAGCGCACCGTACTCTCTGTCGCTCACGTGTTCATGTTGGTGCAGCCAAAGCGCCGCATCGTCCACGCCAATGAAGGGCTGGCTCACAGGTGGCAACACCGGTGCGGTCGAAGATGCAGGTGGTGCAGGATCATAAGAAGTGGTCATCAAGAGACTCCAAGGCGTTCAATCACCCCTCTGGATGTGGGGCGTACGCTTGCATCCTCGGTTTTTCACGACCACCGATGGCGGTAGATATGTATACCTCAACAGGCACAAGGCACCATTTTGTTGCGCCATATTTCATGGGGCGCCTCCTGTTGGTGCACAAACCCAGGCAATAACCGCTTCCTGCCTGCGAATCCTTGCGGCACAGCCTTTGCAACTCTCGTGACGACCTCACGACAAGCACTGACTATGACTCTTCCCGCATCTGGCGCCTTGTTTACCCCCAGCTGGCACGCCGAACTGGAGCTGGGTTACGCCCGCTTCGACGGCTGCACGCGCCCGGTCCTGCGTCGCCACCTGGGCCCACTGCGCGTGCAAAAACACCTGTATGCCGAAGGGCCGGAAGTCTGCCAGCACATCATCGTCCACCCGCCCGGCGGAATTGCCGGCGGTGATCGTCTGGACATCTCGGCCAGCGTCGAGCGCGATGCCTGGGCACAAATCACCAGCCCCGGCGCGGCCAAGTGGTATCGCGCCGCCGGCCCCGCCTATCAGCAGCTGAAGTTGAAGGTGGCGGCCGGTGCGACACTGGAATGGCTGCCCCAGGAGACAATCATTTTCAGCGCTGCCCAGGCTGAACTCAGCACTGGCATCGAGCTTGAAGGCGATGCGCGACTGTTCTACTGGGACGTCTTGGCTTTGGGCCGTCCGGCCAGTGGCGAGCGCTTCGATCTTGGGCACTTCCAGGCGCAACTGGATATCCACCGCGACGGCCAGTTGCTCTGGCATGAACGCCAGCGCATTGTCGGGGCGGACGGTTTGCTGGACTCGCCCATCGGGCTAGATGGGCAACCGGTGTTTGCGACATTGCTGGTGACCGGGGAAATCGATAGCGGACTGCTGGAGCGCTGCCGCTCGCTGCCCAACGACGTGCGCGGGGATCTGACCCAGCTGCCGGGGTTGCTGGTTGCACGGTGCCTGGCCAGTGAAGCGTTGTTGGCGCGGGGATGGCTGATTGATTTGTGGCGATTGCTTAGGCCTGCGCTGCTTGGCCGCGAAGCAATACCTCCAAGAATATGGAACACCTGAATCATGCTTTTCTGTGCAAGCAGATCCAACACTTTTTTAATCTGCCCTGATGGATGTCTACGATGGACCTGACCCCACGCGAAAAAGACAAGCTGCTGATCTTCACCGCCGGCCTGGTGGCCGAGCGGCGTTTGGCTCGCGGTGTGAAGCTCAATTACCCGGAGGCCATGGCCTACATTTCTGCCGCGCTGCTTGAAGGCGCCCGTGACGGCCAGACCGTGGCCGACCTGATGCACCTGGGCACCACCCTGCTGACCCGCGAACAAGTGATGGAAGGCATCCCGGAAATGATCCCGGAAATCCAGGTCGAGGCCACGTTCCCCGACGGCACTAAACTGGTCACCGTCCACCAACCCATCGCCTGAGGCCGCGCCATGACTTACCACATCCGCGATGCCGTGCATGCCGATCTGCCAGCCATCCGCGACATCTACAACGACGCGGTGCTCAACACCACGGCGATCTGGAACGAACAGGCGGTCGACCTCGGCAACCGCCAGGCCTGGTTCAGCGCCCGACAATCCCAGAGTTATCCGATTCTGGTGATTGTCGATGCCGACGACACGGTGCTCGGGTACGCCTCGTTCGGCGACTGGCGACCCTTCGACGGTTTCCGCCACACCGTCGAGCACTCGGTCTACGTGCGCAGCGACCAGCGCGGCAACGGCCTCGGCCCGCAACTGATGGAAGCGCTGATTGAACGCGCCAAAGGCTGCGGCAAGCACGTGATGGTCGCAGCCATCGAAAGCGGTAACGCCGCCTCCATTCGCTTGCATGAGCGCATCGGCTTTATCACCACCGGGCAAATGCCGCAGGTCGGCACCAAATTCGGTCGCTGGCTGGACCTGACCTTCATGCAACTGACCCTCAATCCTGGCGCGCAACCACCCGCCGCCAACAAGGAGTGATCGCCCATGAACCCCGCCCAACTGCGACGCGTCAACGTCGAAAGCTTTGCGCATTATCGCCAGGGCCTGATCGATCTGCTGCTCGATGCCGTCGGTTATGGCGCCAGCGTCGGCTTTATGGCTGACCTCGATTCCACCCAGGCCCACGCCTATTTCGATGAAGTCCAGGACAACCTGAACAAGGGCAATGTGTTGCTGTGGGTGGTGGTCAATGACGAACAGGTGCAGGCCAGCGTACAGCTGAATCTGTGCCAGAAAGCCAACGGCCTGAACCGGGCCGAAGTGCAGAAGCTGCTGGTGCGCGAACATGCGCGGCGTCGCGGTCTGGGCCAGCAACTGATGAGCGCGCTGGAGGCGGCCGCCCTGCAGCACAAGCGCGGCATGCTTTACCTCGACACCGAGGCCGGCTCGCCCGCCGAAGACTTCTACCGATCACTGGGCTATACCCGCGCCGGTGAGATTCCCGACTACGCCTGCGACCCGAGCGGCCGCTACAAGCCGACCGCCCTGTACTACAAGATTCTCCAAGGAGCCCATTGATGATTCCCGGTGAATACCAGATCCAGCCCGGCGAGATCGAACTCAACGTCGGTCGGCGCACGATCAGTCTGAAAGTGGCCAACAGTGGTGATCGGCCGATCCAGGTCGGCTCGCATTACCACTTTTTCGAAACCAACGATGCCCTGACGTTCGATCGCGCCGCCAGCCGCGGCATGCGCTTGAACATCCCCGCCGGCACCGCGGTGCGCTTCGAACCGGGGCAGAGCCGCGAGGTGGAGTTGGTGGATTTGGCGGGGCATCGTCGGGTGTTCGGCTTTGCCGGCAGGATCATGGGTGATCTCTGAGGAGCAGCCACAAGCTGCAAGCCACAAGCTGCAAGAAAAAAGCAGTTTTGCGGCACTCACAATTTTGCTTTTACTTGAGGCTTGCAGCTTGAAGCTTGCAGCTCAGTTCCGAGGAACGAGGAAATGAAAATCAGCCGTCAAGCCTACGCCGAAATGTTCGGTCCCACTGTCGGTGACAAGGTGCGCCTGGCCGATACCGAGTTGTGGATCGAAGTGGAGCAGGACTTCACCACCTACGGCGAAGAAGTGAAATTCGGTGGCGGTAAAGTCATCCGTGACGGCCAGGGTCAGAGCCAGTTGCTCTCCGCCGAGGTGGTCGACACGCTGATCACCAACGCGCTGATCATCGATCACTGGGGCATCATCAAGGCCGACGTCGGTCTCAAGGACGGGCGCATCGCGGCGATCGGCAAGGCCGGCAATCCGGACATCCAGCCCAACGTCAACATCGCCATTGGCGCCAGCACCGAAGTCATCGCTGGCGAAGGCATGATCCTCACCGCTGGCGGCATCGACACCCACATTCACTTCATCTGCCCGCAGCAGATCGAAGAGGCGTTGATGAGCGGCGTCACCACCATGATCGGTGGCGGCACCGGACCGGCTACCGGCACCAATGCGACCACATGCACCTCCGGGCCGTGGCACCTGGCGCGCATGCTTCAGGCCGCCGATGCGTTTGCGATGAACATCGGCCTGACTGGCAAAGGTAACGCCAGCCTGCCCGAGCCGTTGATCGAGCAGGTCAAGGCCGGAGCCATCGGCCTCAAGTTGCATGAGGACTGGGGTACCACGCCAGCGAGCATCGACAACTGCCTGAATGTAGCCGACCGGTTCGACGTGCAGGTGGCGATCCACACCGACACCCTCAACGAATCCGGTTTCGTCGAGACCACCCTCGCCGCCTTCAAGGGCCGCACCATTCACACCTATCACACCGAAGGTGCCGGTGGCGGTCACGCGCCGGACATCATCAAGGCCTGCGGTTTTGCCAACGTGCTGCCCAGCTCCACCAACCCGACCCGGCCGTTCACCCGCAACACCATTGATGAACACCTCGACATGCTGATGGTCTGCCACCACCTCGACCCGAGCATTGCCGAGGATGTGGCCTTCGCCGAAAGCCGCATCCGCCGCGAGACGATTGCCGCCGAAGACATCCTCCATGACCTCGGTGCGTTCTCGATGATCAGCTCCGACAGTCAGGCCATGGGGCGGGTCGGTGAAGTCATCACCCGCACCTGGCAGACTGCCGACAAGATGAAAAAACAACGCGGGCCACTGCCCGGCGATGGTCAAGGCAACGACAACTTCCGCGCCAAACGCTACATCGCCAAGTACACCATCAACCCGGCGATCACCCACGGCATCAGCCATGAAGTGGGTTCGGTGGAAGTAGGCAAATGGGCGGACCTGGTGCTCTGGCGCCCGGCGTTTTTTGGCGTGAAGCCGACGCTGATTCTCAAGGGCGGAGCCATCGCGGCCAGCCTGATGGGCGACGCCAATGCCTCGATCCCGACGCCACAACCGGTGCACTACCGCCCGATGTTCGCCAGCTTCGGCGGCTCGCTGCACGCCACCAGCTTGACCTTCATCAGCCAGGCCGCACAGGATGCAGGCTTGCCCGAAGCCCTGGGCTTGAAGAAAAAAATCGCCGTGGTCAAAGGCTGCCGTGACGTGCAGAAAACCGACCTGATTCACAACGACTACCTGCCGAACATCGACGTTGATCCGCAGACCTACCAGGTCAAGGCCGACGGTGTGTTGCTATGGTGTGAGCCGGCGCAAACCTTGCCGATGGCCCAGCGTTACTTCCTGTTCTAATCCGGCAACCACGACACGAGCAAAGGCCTCGCACACCCTGTGTCGAGGCCTTTGTTTTTTCCGTGGTTACTGAGTGGATTCAATCCGCAGCCGATCCAGCCTGGCCCGATTCATCGCTTCCCGTGTCAGTTTTTTCAGCAACTGCGTAATCTGCAGATCGATGTCATCCAAGGCTTGAACATATTCCTCGTCAGTCATCAGCCTGCCATCGGCAAAGTCAGTTTCACTTTTGCCCAATTCACTGCACAGCCCTTTGATTTGCGCCTCCACCGCAGCCTTTTCCTCGGTGCTCAACCCCGCACCTTCAGCCCTGCGCTGCAACGCATCCTGCAAATCGATGGTGGCGTCAATCCGGCGTTTCAAGCCGTTCAACTCCTCGCGGTAAGTCGACTCCAGCCAGGTTTTCCAGAGCGGTTGCTCGAAGATCCGGTCGATCAGCAGGTCACCTTCCTCCAGCGCCTTGATCCGCTGGAACGCTGCCTCGATCATCTCTTTGCTGACCTCGGCGATGCTGCGAAACTGCATGCCCCGTGCCTGCCACGGCAAATCCAGGCGCTCCGCCAGATCGGTCATGTAGGCCAGGTGCACTTCCACTTCATCGATGGTGCCGGTCACTTCGCCATCGGCGTCGTAACGGCGAAACCGCTCTCCCTTTGCCAACCGCTCTGACACCCGGCGACGGGCAATGGCAGCGAGTTCATCGAGCCGGGACTTGCCCAGGGCCAGTTCCAGCAACTGTGTTTCGATCAGGTCCGCACGCTCCAGGGCGTAAGCTTCGTGGACCAACACCTGCACGCCCATGGCATTGAACAGTTGCGTAACGCCATCCACGCATTCGGTGGGTGTTGCAGCTTCGTTGAACAACTTGATGCGCAGTTCACTGTCACGGGCCATGGCTTCGAGCATGCGCCAGACCTTGGCCGTCAGTTCTGTCTGATAGGTCCCACCGGCCTTGAAGTCAGCGGAATTTGTGAGTTTGTCGAGTTCATTGAAAAACGGCATTGAATTGAACTCATCCTCGACCGCGTCCCAGACTTCCTGCTTTTTCTGCCATTCTTGCTCGGACATACCCGTCCCCCATTCCGCGCTATCGATTACGCCACGGGGCGGATAAGGACGCTCCGGGTCCATGCCGACCGACTCGATGTAAGACTTGAGGAAATCGAGATTCTCCGGCGAGATCCAGCGCGGGGACCGACTGATCACGGTGCGCGCCAATAGCTCTGCGCGAAATGAACCGGGCGCGACCTCGGGTATCCGGCTGATCGGATTATCGCTCAGATCAAGATAGATACTGCGCGGCCGCGGTTGCGAAAACAGCCCGACAGGCCAGCTGTCCAGTCCCGTTTCGCCCAGCAACAGCACCTGCAAATGCGGCATTCGGCTGATGTTCGGAATGAGCTTCAGCGGGTTGCCGCGCAAGCGCAGGAACATCATGCGCGTCAGATTCTTCAGGCGATCGACCGCCACAACATCCAGTTCAATGTTATTGCCGTCAAGAAACAGGTGAGTGAGATGACGCATGTCCTTCATTGCCTGCGGAAGCGCCGTCAGCAGATTGTCTTGCAGGTTGAGGTAACGCACCTGATGGAACGAGTCCAGGAACGACAGGTGCCCGGAACGCAACTGCCCACCGCGCAGGCTCAGGCTGGTGACGTGATCAAAGTTGGCCTCCAGCTTCGGCAGGGTTTCCAGCAGTCGGCTCAGCCTGGGAATGTTGTCCAGTCTCAACGCCTGTGGTCGCACTACGCTGGAGGCCTCGATGCCCTCAGGCCCGGTGCGCTGCCAGCATTGCCTGAGCGCTTTGTAGATATTGTTCCGCGCATGCCACTCCGCCACGCCCGCCGGGGTAAAACGAGAGGACTGCGTCGGCGAGTTCATCCAGCGTTGCAGGGTGCGGTTCAACTGATTGAACTCGGTCTCGAGCACGGCCAGTCGTTCATGCACCGCACCTTCGCCCTGGCTGAACTGCGCCAGCAGCGTCTCGACCTCCTCCGAGGTAAAATCCGGATACAGTGCCTGAGCCCGGCGCCGCAGCCCCATGCCATGCGGTGCTTGCCGGGCATAGCCACGCATGCCGCCGCGCAGGCGCATGCCGGTCGGATCGTAGGTCGGCTTGTAATTCGGGTTGTCCCGCAGAATCGGCTCAAACACCTGACGATCCAGGGGGCGTGCCTTAATCGCTTGCTCCAGTCGCGCAGCCTCGTTGATGCCGAAGCCCAGGGTTGTTCGCTGTGAATCCGGAAACGCATGCAGCACCGCGGCATACAGATTGTCCGCGCCGTGCAGGTGTTGATCGCTGTCGTCCCGCGCTTGGTATTTGCCATCCTCATCCAGGATCAGCACTTTGCGGATCGGCGCGTCGACGGGGCCCAGACTGTCGGTCAACGCTCCCCCGAATGAATACTCACGAACCTCCAGGCGCAAATCCGTCGGCCAGCCTGGCAGGGCCGCCAGGGAGTGCAACTTCAGGCGCGCGGTGTCAGCACTGTGCAAGGCGTCGAGGTAAAGTCCCTCATAGGCCCGTGTCACCCGCAATTGCTCGGCGGCCTTCCTCGCTTGTTCAGCCAGCCGCAAAGGCACGCGTTTTTTTTCGCTCAGGTGTTGCACGTCCGAGGGGTGCGCCTCACCCAGCAGTTCTTGCGCCTGGCTGATCGATATCTCTGCAAAATCCTCCTTGAGCAGATTCACCAAAGGATCGTCCGAACGGGTCCAATGACTGTACAGGAGGTCGAACAACTGCCGCTTGCGCCGGCCCACCTGTGCCGCCCATTGCTCGCGCAATGCTTGCGCACGCTTCTGCGCGTCACCGGATAACCATTCGGGGAGCAGTTCGCGAAGCGCCTGTTCGTCAAGGAACCCCACCACGCGCTCGGGCAGCGCCCCCGCCAGCAGGTAAGATCTGGTCATCTGCAACGTGTTGGCCAGTGACGCCTGGGCATAGCCGTTCTTGATCGACGCCCCCGTCAGTCCCGGCCCCTGGAAGACTTCTATAGCCTTGTCGCCGGACCAGCCGCCCATTTCGGTCATGGATCGCACGGCGTAATCGGCCCATTCCTCGCCGATCCGGTTGGCCATAATCTGCTCTGCGCAGGCTTGCGCATCAGCATGGGCCTTGAAGCGCTTGAGGGTATCGGCCAACAGAGCGGGAGGGGTCTGCTGTTCGACGTGAAGCCGGCGCAGCACATTTTCGTGCACGCCACTGGCGGTCAGAATCTGCTCCAGGGTTTCATCGGAGAATCCATCCACCGAAGCGCCCAGACGCCTGAGTATTTGCCCCTTGTCCCATTCGAGCGGTTGGTCGAGTTCCGTCTTCCAACTGCCGGCACCGTTGTGCTCCAGCAGCGGCTGATAGGCATCGGCGCGAGTCGCGTGTTGAAGCCGGTGCCGGCCGGTGTCCGGGTCTTGCCTGACTGCGTAGCATTTGTCATCGAGCCGCAGCAGGTCCTGATCCTGATGACGGTACAGCCCTGTGTCACTGGCCTTCGCCCCATCGGGCAACACGACCGGTTGTTCATAGGGAGCGAGGTCAGGGTTCCACAAACGCTCTTTGCCGCCGACCTCCACGGGTTTGAGGCCCTCGACAAACGGCGACACCTTGATCGGCGCGACACCGGTGCCGGGCAGCACATGTCCGGCGCCCATGAGTGCCAATTGCGCGAAGTTGATCAAGACCCCGTTGAAATAGGCAGAGGCTTGCTCCTTGTCACCCTTGCTCCAGTCCTCGACGCCTTCGGCCACCTCGGCGAGCATCTGCGCGACCATGATGCCGAGCATGGCTTCGCCCAAGCCGGGCACCAGCATTGCGGCGAAATTGAACAGGTTCCAGCCAATTGACAGGTAACTGGTCAGGCGTTTGAAGCGTGCATTGGCATCTTCATCGCCGGTCGGTACAGCGATGAGCCTGGCATCGGCGATGGCCTTGTCGCGGCGCTGCAGAAACAGCGCCACCCACAGATCACCCGTCATCTGGTTGGTGATGGGCTCTGCATCGGGGTTTTCAACCGCTGCTTCACGCCACCACGGGCCCATGTCGAGCGGCTCGCGCTCGTGCCAGGTGAAGGTCGTGAGACGCTCGTTGACCCGGGCGAAAAACAGCCCTTTGTCCTTCTGCGCGACGAAGCGGCTGAAAAAGGCCTGGTAATCGGCATTTCTCAACTGACCGATCAGCGTTTTCATGAACGCGGTCAGCGACGGATACTCCTTGAGGGGATGCTCCGGATCATCCGGGACATAGGCGATCAACGGACCGGTCAATCGGCTCTGTTGATATATATCTTCGCGGCGCAACAGCTCATCGCTCAGCCCCTGCGGTCCGTTGGCAAAGAAGGCTTGCAGCAGTTTGAATCGATCATATTCCTGGCCCGGCAGTACAGGGATGCGGCGCGACCAGTCTATCCAGAACCTCAACAGGGCCGGCGTCAACGCTTCAACTTCGCGCTTTACTTGCGATGGCTCAATGACTGCACTGAACAACACGATGCCAGTCATTCGAAAGCCCATCAGCGACAACCGATGACACTGCAACGGCTGGTCGTACAGCGTGATATCTGCCCGGCCCTCACGCACCTGGCCCAATTTTCCGTAGGCATGGTCACTGATATCACCCTTCAATCGGGCAATCAGCGCGGCCACATGAAGGGCCGCCTTTTCACTGGCCACCGAATTCCGTTGCAAGGTTCGCTGTGCCTGTGGGGTTTCGGACAACAGGACGGACTTGATGTGTCGCTGGTATTGCCCGCCGATGTCCAGGCTTCGGCACAAGGCTGCAAACGCAGGGAGGGTGATGGCCGTTTCAAGACTGAGACTGCCCCGACTGTCCTTGCGGTAAATACCGGAGCTGCTGCGCAACGCGCCAGGTGCCGTTTCGTCTTCTTCGAAATTGTGCAGCGCTGCTTCCAGTAACGTGGATCGGCGGACACGACTGGCCCCGGTATCGATGCCGAAAATGATCGTGCTCGGCACCTCGAGCTGTACGGTGAGCCCGTTGATGTTCTCGACCGTGTTGAATTTCGACTGCAAAGCCGTTTTGAGCAACGGTTCGGCGAAGGCATTGATGTCATGTTGCAAGTCGCCCAGGGTCTGGTCCAGTACGCCTTGCAAACGCCAGCGCTCATCCATCAACTGCTTGAGGTATTGACGGTCGATTTCCCGCGCGCCGCTATACCACTCGGGCATTTGCGGCTCGAGCGCCAGCAGGGACTTCAGCCTCGCCAGCGGCGCATTCTTGATGGCAGCGGGGATCACGTCGTTTGTTCGACGGTAATGTTTCCCGTGACTATCGATGGACACTCCGCCCGGGATTTCTTGTGAATTGCTTCCATGCAAATCAGACACTTTTGAATCACCTTGATGACAGGAAAAGAACCACCAGCTTATTCACCTACACCTGAAACAAAAGTCCAAATAGCTGCTTGGCCGGCCCCCTGAAAAGGCTCCGGAGGATCGAAAATCAGGGAGCCAAAAACATATATCTACCGCCATCGGCATGTCCGCCTGTGCCTCGGCATGAGCGGTCGTGTTTTTTTCGGCAAAGGGACTACTACCAGGGGACGATCGAGGTCAGTTCCCGTGAGATTGATGGCACGACGTTTACCGTGGTGTTGCCGAGGAAGCTTTAAGCGCTTTTGTGGCGAGGGGGCTTGCCCCCGTTCGAGCGCGCAGCGGTCGCAGAATCGGTGAAAGCGGTGTGTCAGACGATTACGGTGATTGGCTTTTGGGGCTGCTTCGCAGCCCAGCGGGAGCAAGCTCCCTCACCACAGGTTGGGTGCCACTCTTTGAGTTACTCCACCACCAACCGCCCCAATCGCTGCTTGAGCATGCGGTTCTCGGCCCGCAGTTGCTGGACTTCTTCGAGCAGGTCCAGCGCCAGGGCGACGCCTTCCCATTCCAGGTCAAGGTCGCGCCGCAGCTTGGCGGCGCGCTTGGCCAGGGTCAGCTCGTAGTCGTTGAAAACCCAGTCCTTGGGCTGAGCACCCTGAGGTTCGAGGATGCCGTGTTCGACGATTTCGATCACGTAGACGTCCGACAGCTCGGCCGCCTCACAGAATTCTGCCATGTCCAGTTGAACGATCAGGGGACTGCTCATAGTCAGTGACTCCTTGGTTCTAAGGGATCAAAAATGCTCCCGCGGGTCGAATGCGGCTTTTTTCGCCAGCTCCTGCCACAGGGCCTTGATGTCATCGTCGGATTTCTTCGGCATCACGGCCTTCAGTTGCACGAACAGGTAACCGCGCTCACCGGCCTTGTTCATCAGGCCGTGGCCCTTGGCCCGCATGCGCTGGCCGTTCTGGCTGCCGGCCGGGACCTTGAGGTTGATCTTGCCGGTCAGGGTCGGCACGGCGACTTCGGCGCCCAGCGCCAGCTCCCACGGTGCCAGTGGCAAGGTGATGATCAGGTTCTCGCCTTCGACGTCGAATTTCGGGTGCGGTGCAAAACGGATCGTCAGGTACAGGTCGCCATTGGCCCCGCCACCCACACCCGGAGCGCCCTGCCCCTTGAGGCGAATGCGCTCGCCGTCACTCACACCGGCCGGAATCTTCACGTTCAGGCTTTTGCTGGTGTTGCTCACGTGCTGGCCGGCCGCGTTGTACTGCGGTACCTGGAAGGTGACCTTCTTCGATTCGGTCGACAGTGTTTCTTCGAGAAAAACCCCAAGTTCCATTTCCACGTCCTGCCCTCGACGTCCGGTGCTGCGACGTGACTCTCCACCCCCACTGAAACCAGGCCCACGGTTGCCGAAGATCGAACTGAAAAAGTCCGAGAAATCGCCCGTGTCCTGGCCACCACCACCGAAACCGCCACGGCTTTGCCAGCCCGGTGGTCCCTGGAACGGCTGGCCGTGCTGGCCATAGCGGCGCAAGTCATCGTATTCGGCGCGCTTGTCGGCGCTTTTCAGCGCTTCATAAGCTTCCGAGGCGTCCTTGAACTTCGCCTCGGCATCCTTTTCCTTGCTGACGTCGGGGTGGTATTTGCGCGCCAGCTTGCGATAGGCGGCCTTGATCGCCTTATCGTCTGCGGTCGGCTCCACACCGAGAATCTTGTAATAGTCTTTGAAGTCCATCGCGGGAATCACCATCCGTTATCAAATCGCGCCACGGGCCACAGCATGCGCTTGTTTGCAGCCATTGGTTTGACCGATCTCAAATTTGTGACCGGGCGGCGCGGCAGAAGTTTATCGGCAGCCGGCGGGGCTTCTTGCAAGCACTCCCGCGGCTGTCCGGTTGATGCAGGGTAGTTTGGGGGTAATGGTTCGTCTTTCAAGGATCATCAGGCGAGATTTAGCAGATAACCGGCCTTCGAATCTGGCGCGCACTGGCATACACTGCGCGGCCGTTTTTTAACCGGAACCTGAAAGACATGAACAACGCATCTCCAGCCCGTGCCTTGGGTATCGACTTTGGCACGTCCAACTCCACTGTCGGCTGGCTGCGCCCCGGCGTGGAAACGCTGATCGCGCTGGAGGACGACAAGATCACCCTGCCGTCGGTGGTCTTCTTCAATATCGAAGAACGCCGCCCGGTGTACGGCCGGCTGGCGCTGCACGAATACCTGGAAGGCTATGAAGGCCGCCTGATGCGCTCGCTCAAGAGCCTGCTGGGTTCCAAGCTGATCAAGCACGACACCAGCGTCCTGGGTACGGCGATGCCGTTCAAGGACCTGCTCGGGTTGTTCATCGGCCAGCTCAAGAGCCGTGCCGAAGCCGCCGCCGGTCGGGAATTCGAAGAGGTGGTGCTGGGTCGGCCGGTGTTTTTTGTCGATGATGACCCGATGGCCGACAAAGAAGCCGAAGACACCCTGGTAGACGTGGCGCGCAAGATCGGCTTCAAGGAAGTCTCGTTCCAGTACGAGCCGATTGCCGCTGCGTTCGACTACGAGTCGACCATCGAGAAAGAAGAGTTGGTACTGATCGTCGACATCGGCGGTGGTACCTCCGACTTCTCGCTGGTGCGCCTGTCGCCGGAGCGTCGGGGTGTGGATAACCGCCACGAGGACATCCTCGCCACTGGCGGTGTGCACATCGGCGGAACCGACTTCGACAAACAGCTCAGCCTGCAAGGCCTGATGCCGCTGTTCGGCTACGGCAGCCGCATGAAGAGCGGCGCCTACATGCCGACCAGTCACCACATGAACCTGGCGACCTGGCACACCATCAACTCGGTGTACTCGCAAAAGTCGCAACTGGCCCTGGGCAGCATGCGCTACGACATCGAAGACACTGGCGGCATCGACCGCCTGTTCAAGCTGATCGAACAGCGCGCCGGGCACTGGCTGGCCATGGAAGTGGAAGAAACCAAGATCCAGCTTACCCACGCCGAGAGCCGCCACGTGCCGCTGGACCGCATTGAAGCGGGCCTGAGCGTGGACCTGAGCCGTGCACTGTTCGAGTCGGCCATCGACAGCCTGCTGGAGCGGGTGCGCAACAGCGTCACCCAATTGCTGGCGGACGCCGATGTGCGGGTCGATCAGGTGGATACGGTTTTCTTTACCGGCGGTTCGAGCGGGATTCCGGCGCTGCGCAACAGTGTTTCGGCGATGTTGCCGAATGCGCGGCATGTGGAAGGGAATATTTTTGGCAGTATCGGTAGCGGTCTGGCGATCGAGGCTGCAAAACGCTACGGCTGAGGAGCAGCTGCAAGCTTCAAGTAAAAGCAGGGCGGCGCTTGTTCTTGGCTTTTACTTGCAGCTTGAAGCTTGAAGCTTGTGGCTGCCGTCAGACCATCCCCACTTGCTTCAACTCACTCTTCAGATACGCGTAGTAAATCGGCCCCGCCACCACCCCCGGCAGGCCGAACGCGGCCTCGAACACCAGCATCGCCAGCAGCAACTCCCACGACTTGGCACTGATCTGCCCGCCGACGATGCGCGCGTTGAGGAAGTATTCGAGCTTGTGGATAAAAATCAGGTAACCCAGCGCCGCCACAGCGACCCAGATCGACAACGACAAACCGACGATGGTGATCAGGGTGTTCGACATCAGGTTGCCGATCACCGGCAGCAGGCCGAGCAGGAACGTCAGCACGATCAGGGTTTTGGTCAACGGCAGCTTGATGCCGAACATCGGCAGCACCACCGCCAGGAAAATCCCGGTGAAGAAGGTGTTGAGCAGGGAAATCTTGATCTGGGCGAACACAATGTTGCGAAACGCCTGGACCAACAGGTGCAGGCGATCGAACAGCGCCGCCGCCAGCGGTTTGCGCTTGGTCAGATCCGGCACGCGCTGCAAGGCGATGATCGCGCCGAGCACCATGCCGATCAGCAGCGTCACGAACATGTGCGCCGCATCCTTGCCCACCAGTTGCAAATCACTGAGGTGCTTGCTCACCCACTCGCCAATCGCTACACGAAACTCCGCGGCACTGGCAGGCAGGTAAGCGTCGATGAACGGTGGCAGTTGTCCGCGCGCGCGGTCGACCACGCCCATGAATTTATCGAGGGAAGCGCCGGGGTTCTCTGCTTCGTGCAGCAGGAAGCTGATGGCACCGGCGAAGATCAGCGTCAGCACACTGACGATCAACGTCCCCAGCAAGGCCACGGCGAGCCAGCGCGCGCGCCGGCCTTCGATCAGCCGTTGCAGTTGCGGGGTGAGCATGTTGACCAGCTCGAAGACCAGCAATCCGGCCAGCAGACTGGGTAACAGACGCAACGGCAACACCAGCAACAAACCGCCAAAGATAATGACCCAGCTGATGACCAGCAAAACTTGACGCTGAGAAAACGTTGGCATACAGCCTCAAAAACGAACGGCGTAAAAAGGATTGGCAGTCTGCCAGCGATCCGGTGCGAGCACTAGGGATTGTGTGGGGCGACCTTAGTGGGGTGGCAGCTCGAGTGCGGGCCCCATCGCGGATCGTCGTACACATATCTGAAAATCGCCATCAATCAAATGTGGGAGCGGGCTTGCTCGCGAAGGCGTCGTGTCAGTCAACTTCAATGCTGTTTGAGGCACCGCTTTCGCGAGCAAGCCCGCTCCCACACTCGACTTAGTTGATCCCTGTGAATCATTTTTTCTTCAGGCAATCACTCATGAACGCCTTGCGCTCATCACCCTTGAGGGCTTTGGTGGCGGCGTCGGCGTTGCAGGTCTTCATCTTCTCTTGCTGTGGGGTCAAGGCCTTACCGACATCGTTTGCCGCCGGAGTCGCCTTCAGGCAGGTGCTCATGAATGCTTTGCGCTCGTCGCCCTTGAGGCTTTTAGCCGTAGCGTCGGCATTGCAGGTGGTCATCTTCTCTTGCTGGGCCGTGTTGGCGGCAAAGCCCTGGGAGCACAGCAGCAAACCGATCATCAACAAAGGGACACGCATCATCTTCATGGAGTTTTCTCCTGGTCGCCACACCGAGGGGCGCGGCCTTGTACTGGAGTGTAGACAACCCCTGTTACACCTTCCTGCTCTCCAGGTGGCTGCGGCGATACTGTTTTGGCGTACACCCGGCCTGGCGCTGGAACATCGCGATAAACGCCGAGCCGGTGCTGTAGCCCATGTCGAAGGCGATTTCCTGAATGCTGCGCTGGCTATCTAACGCTTCGATCGCCGCCAGAAAACGCAGGCGCTGGCGCCACTCACCGAAACTCATGCCCAGTTCCCGCACGAACTGCCGCGCCAGGGTGCGCTCGCTGACATGGATGCGTGCGGCCCATTCCGACAGGGGTCGGTTATCCCCAGGCTCGGCCTGCAATGCTTCGAGAATTCCGAGCAACCCGGGGCTGCTGGCATAGGGCAGGTAGCACTCGTGCACCGGAGCCTGTTGCAACTGGTCCACCAATACCTGGGCCAGACGCTGGTCGGCGGCCTGCTCGGGGATTTTCACGTCCCGCGCGGCGAAGTCCTTGAGGATTGCTTTGAGGATGTCGCTGATGGCCAGGGTGCAGGCTCGTGGCGGCAGATCGGCACACACCTTGGGTGCCAGGCACACGGCGCGGTAGTTGACCGGTTGGTGGCTGTAGAAACTGTGCTCGATCTGCGGCGGTACCCACACCGCGTATTGCGGTGGCGACATGAAGCGGCTGCCCTCGACGTCCATGTGCAACACACCGTGGGCTGCGTATTCCAGGGTCCCCCAGGAATGTCGATGGGGCGCGGCGTATTCGTGGGCGTCGAAATCGGCGTAGCGGAAGTACACCGCCGACGGCAGTTCGCTGAAATCCAGCAGGTCGATGTGTTTACTGCTCATGCTGTCCGTCATCAGGGGCGGGTTGTCTGGATCGAAGTATAGGCTTGCATCCAGACAAGCGGATAATTGCCCTTCATTAACGTTCTGGTTTTTCCCGATGCAATACGCTTATCCCCTGCTGGCCATTTTTATCTGGGCCGGCAACACCGTGATCACCAAAATGTCGGCCGGGGCGATCTTCCCCGCCGAGATCGGTTTCTACCGCTGGCTGCTGGCCGGGTTGCTGTTCACGCCCTTCATGCTCAAACCGGTGCTCGCCCATTGGCCGCTGATCCGCCCGAAACTGGGCAAGATCTTTGTCCTTGGTGTTCTCGGCATGGCGGTCTACCAAAGCCTGGCGTACTTCGCTGCGAGCCTGACCTCGGCCACCAACATGGGCATCATCCTGTCGCTGATGCCATTGATGTCGCTCGCCATGGCGATCATCAGCCTCGGCCAGCGCCTGACCATGGGGGCCTTGGCCGGTGCGGTGCTGTCATTCGCCGGTGTCCTGGTGGTGGTGTCGTCCGGCAGCCTTGGCGCATTGCTCGAACACGGGGTCAACCTGGGCGACGCGATGATGCTGATCGCCACCCTGGCCTACGCGGTCTACAGCACCCTGTTGAAAAAATGGCAGCTGAAACTGCCGCCGCTGGTGCTCCTGTATTTGCAGGTGCTGGTGGCCGTTGTGGTGCTGTTTCCGTTGTTCCTCGCCTCACCGAAAGTCGGCCCGACCCTGCAGAACATACCACTGGTGCTGTACGCCTGCCTGCTGGCTTCGATGGTCGCGCCGCTGGCGTGGATGCAGGCCGTGGTGCGGTTGGGGCCGAGCCGGACCACGCAGTTTTTCAACTTGCTGCCGCTGATTACCGCATTGATTGCGGCGGTGGTGCTGCATGAGCAGCTGGCGCTGTATCACCTGGTGGGCGGGGTGTTGACGTTGGGTGGGGTGATTGTTTCCGAGCGTTGGACGACGGTGTTGGGGCGCTCCTAGCTTTTTGTGGAGAGGGAGCTTGCTCCCTCTCCACAGGGCGGACTAAAGCCCAGCCGCATTCAACCGCGCCGCATGCTCGACAAACAAGCGGATCGGCTCGGCCCCCTTGCCCACCAGCCCCAGCGACTGGTTGACGATATCGAAGTGATCCAGCGGATACTCATCGCCAATCACCATGCCCAGATGCGAGCTGTAGCGCCCGACCATGCCGTCGCAATGCCCGGCTTCGCGGACGAAAGTTTTAGCGAACAGCCGGCAACTGCGGTTGGTGCCGTCCAGCAGATTGCGCCCGCGATCGGTAATGCCCGGTTGCAAAGTACCGGACCAGGAGTAATAGCGTACACCGTTGACCTCTTCCGGCCCGTGACCGCCCCAGGTGTCGGGCAGCCCCTGTGGGTAACGCTGGTTGAACAGCGCGACGCCTGCGCTGGTAAGGGAGTGATGGGACGCACGGATATCCACCGGCAGCTTCGGCCCGCGGTAACCGGTATCCAGCCACCCCATCAGCGCGCCGACCATCCGCAGCAAAAAGCACAGCAGACGACCGCGTACGCTGTCATGGGGATAATGCTCGTGCAGGTAATCGGCGAGCTCCGAACCGTGATTCGGCCCCGCCACCGAGGTCACCGATGCCACTAGGTCCGGGCGTTTGGCCGCTGCATAACGGGCGGTCAGCGAACCCTGGCTATGGCCGATCAGGTTGACCCTGGCGGCCCCGGTTTCCCGCAGGATTTCGTCGATGCGTGCCAGCAGTTGCTCGCCGCGCACTTCGTTCGAATTAAGCGGCGAGACCTGCACCGCGAACACCACCGCACCGCCGCGGCGCAGCGCCTCGACGATCCCGTACCAGTACGGATAAAGCACCAACCGGATGAACCCGAGCATTCCCGGGACCAACACCAACGGGTAGCGCGGGGCAAAACCTTGCGACATGGGCGGACATCCTTGTGGTCGGGCGGTGACGCAAGGCGGGATGCGAGACATCCGCCAAGCATCACCAGCGAAGATGACAACTCGACGACAAGTCTATGTCATCCGCCCTACTTCAACCCGACCACGCCCGCCACGATCAGGCCGACCGAGACCAGCTTGATCACGCTCAGGCTTTCACCCAGCAGCGCGAAACCGAGAAACACCGTGCCCAGCGAACCGATGGCGGTCCAGATCGGGTACGCGATGCTCACCGGCAACTCGCGCATGGCCAGGGTCAGGAAGTAGATCCCGCCCACAGCGGCCACCACGGTGATCAGCGAAGGCCAGGGCCGGGTAAAGCCCTCGGCATACTTCATGCCCATGGCGAAGGTGACTTCGAACCCGGCGGCGACCAGCAGAAACAGCCAGGCCATCTAGAACTCCCCGGCCAGCGCCAACAAGCGCTGCTCAGCCTCGGCGGCAGAGATCTCAAAGCTGCGCTCGGCGGACTCTTCGCCCTCGGCAGCTACCACGGTGATGTCCGTGATGCCGATGAATCCGAGCACTGTACGCAGTAGCGTGTCGGCATGGTTCATGGCTTCCAGCTCGCCGCCCGGGCCAAAACCGAAGCCGCCACGGCTGGTGATGATCAGGGCTTTTTTGCCCTGCACCAAGGGTTGGTACTGGGCCACGCCATTGTCCAGGGTGTGATCGAAGGTCACCCCCACCCGCACGATCTGATCGATCCAGGCCTTGAGGCCGCTGGGTACGCTGAAGTTGTGCATCGGCGTGGATATCAGCAACACATCGTGGCCAAGCAGCTCGCCGACCAGTTCGTCGCTGAACGCCAGATCGGCCTGCATCGACAGCGGCCGAGCGGCAGGCTCGGGGTAAAACGCGGCGGCCACGAATGCCTCGTTGACCGGCGGTATCAGCGCTCGCCCGACTTCGCGTCGGGTCAACTGTGAGTGTGGATGACGGGCCTGCCAGGCCGACAGAAACACTTCGGCCAAACGCCGGGAGTGCGAACGGTCACCACGGGGGCTGGCGTGAACAGCAAGAATTCTACTCATCTGTCTCTCCTCAGGGCTAAACTCAAACGGCTTGTGGCTTGCAGCTTGAAGCTCACAGCTGCTCTTATTCAAATGAGCAGAAATCAGTCTGGATGAATCCATTTCATCCATGGAGTGTTCAATGTTTGCCTCGTTGCCGTTGACCGCCCTGCGGGCCTTTGAATCCGCCTCACGCCTGTTGAGCTTCAAGGCCGCCGCCGAAGAACTGTCCGTCACCCCGACGGCGGTGTCCCACCAGATCCGCTCCCTGGAGAGCTGGCTCGGCGTGCCGTTGTTCGAGCGCCTGCCACGCCAGGTACGCCTGACCGAATGCGGCGAACGGCTGTTCCAGAGCCTGCACGGGGCGTTCCTTGAAGTGGCGCAAAGTGTCGACACCCTGCGCCCGCAACGCAGCGGCGCCAGCCTGACGGTCTCCACCACCGCTGCCTTTGCCGCGCTGTGGCTGGTGCCACGGCTGGGACGCTTCTACGCCGGGCACCCGAACATCAACGTGCGCCTCGATACCCACTGCGAAGTCATCGATCTGCATCAGGACGCCAGTGTCGATCTGGTGCTGCGCTACAGCCTCGACGATTACCCCAACCTGTACGGGTTGTGCCTGTTTGATGAGTCCTTCGGTGTCTACGGTTCGCCCGAACAAGTGGCCCTGGCATCGAGTCGCACCCCCACACTGATCAGCGTGCGTTGGCACAACTCCAAACTCTATGCCCACGGCTGGGAAGCCTGGTGCGCACAGTCAGGCGAAACCTGGCTGAGCGGCCGGCCCGCCGTGCGCGAATACGACGAAGAGCATTACGCCCTGCAAGCCGCGATTGCCGGGCAAGGCCTGGTGTTGGCAAGTAATATTCTGGTGTCGGAAAGCGTGGCCAGTGGTCTGTTGTTGCCGTACCGGGAGGAAATCCAGGTCGATGGCGCCGGCTACAGCGCCCTGTGCGTGCCGGGACGCGAACGTCATCCACCGGTTCGGGCGTTTTTTGCATGGCTGCGTGAAGAGGCATTGGCGTCGGGACATGCTTTGGCATAAGCAACCAAATGCAGTGCCTGCAAAACCGCCATCGCGAGCAGGCTCGCTCCCACATTAGTCCTGCATGCACAGATCCCCTGTGGGAGCGAGCCTGCTCCGGGCGGCGCTCCGACGATGGGGCCCTTATAGACACCCGATTATTTGGCTGGCTTGACGGTGACAGGCGCCTTGCCCGCTTTCATCTGCTCCAGCAACGGCGCGCACTGGTTCGTCTCGCCGCCGCTTGGCGCCACCAGCGCCAGCAACCCGGCCGCCGGGGCGGCGATCACGCCCAGCGCCACCATCCCCGCTCCACGCAACATCAACGGCACGGCCTTGACCCCGGCATCGGGCTTGATGAACTTGCCGCGCACATACAGCGGCGAGCGTAATGAAATCAGGCGCCAGCCCTTGGATTCCGGGGTGATGGTCAGGTCCAGTTGTTCGGTCGCCATGTTCGC
Source organism: Pseudomonas sp. P4_B4 (assembly GCF_056402255.1). Classification (NCBI taxonomy): domain Bacteria; kingdom Pseudomonadati; phylum Pseudomonadota; class Gammaproteobacteria; order Pseudomonadales; family Pseudomonadaceae; genus Pseudomonas; species Pseudomonas sp. P4_B4. The sequence continues at coordinate 196,430 of NZ_JBFUHS010000004.1, read as the reverse complement.
CGTGCCATCGATGTAAACAATGGCGTTCTCGGTGTCGAACACAAACAGGCGGGTACTCGCCAGGCCGGACTGGATGCCAAAGTCGGCGGCGGCGCAGTTGATCTTCACTTCCTTGTCGCCAAAGATCTTGCCAACCACGTAGTTGCCGACGTTCAGGCCCGCCAGCTCCATCAGTTCGCGACTGATGGCGCCATCGTTGATCAGCATTTTCAGATTGCCATTGGCGCTGCCCAGCAGTTTGGCCACCGAATTACCGCGCCCGCTGAGATCAGCGTCGCCATTGAGTTCGCCGAAACTGGTTTTCATCGGTTCAAAGCCGGGGAACAACTGCTTGAGCTTGAAGCCTCGCGCCGAGAGTCTGGCCTGGCCTTCCAGTGGATCGGTGTGGCCGTTCAGGCGAATCTGCGCATCCAGCTTGCCGCCAGCCACGCCGAAGCGCAGCGGCTCGAGGCTGAGCACGCCATCGGTGAGCACCAGATGGGTATAGAGGTCGTTGAACGGCAGTTTTTCGCTGTGCGCGATGCGCTTGCCGGTGAACTCGACATCGGCGTCCATATCGCGCCAGCGATCGGTCTTGAACTCTTCGACCGGCAGCACTTTGTCCGCCGGTTGTTTGCTGTCTCCGCCGCGGGCCTTCTGTTCGGCATTGGAGTCGGCACCGATCAGCGGTGCCAGGTCAGCGAACAGCAATTGATTAGACAACAGCGAGCCGCTGAGTTTTGGCCGTGGCTGGCTGGCCACGTAAGTCAGATTGCCGTGGATGTCGCTTTCGCCGATCTTGCCGTTGAACTCTTCATAGCGGAACACCGCGCCACCCGCCTCGTGCAACTTGGCGATCAGATGGCCGTCGGTGGCATAGGGTGGCGTGTCCGGCAGGATCACGCCGGTCAGCGGGTAGAGATTGCCCAGGCTGGTGCCGGCCAATTTCAGGCGCAGGTCCAGGGCGCCGAGATTCAGCGGATCGGTCAGGGTGCCGGCCAGTTCAACGCTGGAGTCGGCGATCTTCACCTGTGCCTGAAGCGGAAACGGCCGCGCCGCGTCCTGCAGCGCCAACAGCCCGCCAATCTTGCCCAGGCCCGCGAGTTTCTGTCCGTGGTACTCACCGTTGACCTTGAGCGCGAACGCATAATCCTGGGGGGAAGAGCCCTTTTCCTGCGCGGCTTTCGCCGCTTTGTCGCCGACGATATCGCTGAACGGAACCGGTTTGCCCAATGGATCGATCAGCACGTCGAGTTGAGTCTTCAGGTTCTGGTCGTCGAGGGTGACGTGGCCCTTGTCGAAGCCGATCGCACCGATATCCACCACCCAACTGGAAGGCTCGGCGTTCGGATCTTCAGGGTCGAACTTGAACGTCCAGTTGGCACGCCCGTCAGCCAGGCGTTGCAGCTGGGCATTCGGCTCGGTGAGATCAATACGCGGAATCACCACCCGCTGCGCCAGCAACGCCAGGGGTGAAATACGCAGCTCCACCCGCTTGAGGGTGGCCATCTGCGGTTGTTTCGACCAGTCGGGATTGCCCAGGCTCAAGTCTTCGGCCACCACATGGGGCCACGGCACCCAGGCGCGCCAGCCGCTTTCATCGGGCTCGGGCTGCCAGACCACCGACAGATTGCCGTTGATGGCGAAAGCGCGGTGCAGCTCTTCGGAAACTTTGGCGTTGAGCGGCGGTTTGATCCGGTTCCAGTCGAAGAACACGATGATCAGCACCAGTACCGTCAACAAGGTAAGAAAAGTGGAAAGGGTCCAGACAAACGTTTTTTGAGTGCGCGTCATTGCACAGGGCTCCTGATACGACTGAGCGCCCCGACTGCGACGCACATGTGAAACGGTGAGCCGCAAGCGACCCGCCATGAAATCTACGACTGATAAAAAACCGGCAGGTTTAATCGATAGCCCGATTTCGCCGAATCCATCCAGTCCAATACTGACCAGCCAGTCGACCGGCGTTACCGGACCTGCACTTTTGCACGCTAAAGGTGGGTCGAAAATACCCACTTCGGTGCAAGACTGCTCGCCGGAAACGCCCGGTCTAGAGCTTCCGCAGCAAACAATCAATTCCGTTGATTATTACCATTGCGTTTATGAACTTTCATATCGACTTATCGAGAGTAGCATTGCTCTCGTACCCACTTATTCGCACCCCCAAGGAGCAAAACAATCATGAAACGCCAACTACTGCTCAGCCTTACACTCTCGATGCTGGCCAGCACTGCTTTTGCCCTGCCAGCGGCTGACCAGGCCACTCCACAAGTGAAACAGAACCACTCGGTGTTCAGCCAGACCGTCGCCGCCGATGGCGCCGACCGTACCCCACAAGGCCAAACCCTTGCCGAAGGTGGTAATGATCGCCTGAAAGAAAAAGGCCTGATCACTCAGGATGGCTCGGACCGCACCCCACAAGGCCAGACCCTCGCCGCAGATGGTTCCGATCGTACTCCACAAGGCCAAACCCTCGCTGCTGATGGCTCCGAGCGTACTCCACAAGGTCAAACCCTGGCTGCTGATGGTGCCGACCGTACTCCACAAGGCCAAACCCTCGCTGCCGACGGTTCGGATCGCACTCCACAAGGTCAAACCTTTGCTGAAGGCGGTGGTGACCGTGTAATCGAACGCAACAGCGCCGTGAGCTAAGCCCCATGGCGGCCCTGAAAAAAAGCCCAATCCCCGGATTGGGCTTTTGACTTTTCAGCGGTCCGCTTGATAGATGCCGCACTTCCCCGCTTGATCCCCCCACAGTCGTTCGACGCCGGCAAAGCCGATTTGCTAGAGTGCGCCGCGTCCCTGTCCAGAAAACGCCCTTGCGATGCTGCCCCGCGCCGAACAGAAACAACAAACCCGTAACGCCCTGATGGACGCTGCCCGGCGCCTGATGGATGGCGGCCGAGGATTCGGCAGCCTGAGCCTGCGCGAAGTCGCGAAAAACGCCGGGATCGTACCGACCGGTTTCTACCGCCATTTTGCCGACATGGATGAATTGGGCCTGGTACTGGTCAGCGAAGTCGGCCAAACATTCCGCGAAACCATTCGCCTGGTACGACACAACGAATTCGTGATGGGCGGCATCATCGATGCCTCGGTGCGCATTTTTCTCGATGTGGTCAGCGCCAACCGTTCACAGTTCCTGTTTCTCGCCCGTGAGCAATACGGCGGTTCGCTACCGGTGCGCCAGGCCATCGGCCGTTTGCGTGAAGACATCAGCTCGGACCTGGCGGCGGATTTGTCACTGATGCCGAAACTGCAGCATCTGAACATCGCCGGCCTGAGCGTCATGGCGGACCTGATCGTCAAAAGCGTGTTCGCCACCCTGCCAGACATCATTGATCCACCAGCCGACGCCTTGCCTGAGCACCTGACGCCCCAGGCGAAAATAACCCAGCAACTGCGGTTTATCTTTATCGGCCTCAAACATTGGCAAGGACTTGGCAGCACCGAGTAATGCCCTCGTTTCAGACTGCCCCCGAACCCTGTGGGAGCGAACCTGCTCGCTCCCACACTGAACCGTGCCGCTTCAACTTGGTGCGCAACTCAAAAACAACGCACCAACTTCAACCAAAAAACTCACTCCATCGACACCAGTCCCACGTCTCTTTCAGCCATTTCCTACGCATCATGTCGATTGGCAAGCCCCTTGCTCTAGCCTGAGCATTGTCCATTGCTGGAAGCCTTCCGATGCTGGTGATCCATCGCAGAATCGACCCTCAACCCGTTTGGGCCGCCGAACTGCACCTGACGTTCGAAGCCCGCAGCAAAAGCCGATTGCGCTGTTTCAGTGCCGAAGGCGAAGACGTCGGGTTATTTTTGGAGCGCGGCCAGCCGCCATTACATGATGGCGAATGCCTGCAAGCCGAAGACGGGCGAATCGTGCGGGTCTGCGCCCGCCCCGAACAATTGCTGCACGTCACCTGCGCCAATGCCTTCGAACTGACCCGCGCGGCCTATCACCTGGGCAACCGCCATGTCGCCCTGCAAGTCGGCGACGGCTGGTTGCGCCTGCTCGACGATTACGTGCTCAAGGCCATGCTCGAACAACTCGGTGCCGTTGCCTCGAACATCGAAGCGCCGTTCCAGCCGGAACATGGCGCATACGGCGGTGGCCATCACCACTCGCGCCACGGTGATGCAGCCTTCAACTACGCGCCGAAACTGCACCAGTTCGGCATACGCACATGAACCCGGCTTGGGCGCTGTTGCGTCTGGCCAGCCCGCAACTGCCGATTGGCGGCTACAGCTACTCCCAAGGGCTGGAAATGGCTGTGGATAACGGCCGCGTTCACGACCCCGACAGCGCCCGGCGCTGGATCAGCGATCAGTTGCTTTTGAATCTGGCTCGCTTCGAAGCGCCGTTGTTGCTCGCCCATTGCGTGGCCGCCAGCGAGGAAAACTGGGACGAATTGCTGCAGAGCTGCGAAGAGCATCGCGCCAGTCGCGAAACCCGCGAGTTGCATCAGGAGAGCCGGCAGATGGGCTACTCGTTGCAGCAATTGCTCAATGGCTTGCCGGAACTCGACGCGCCGGCCCGTGCCTTCCTCGAACAACGCCGCGAGCCACATCTGGCCCTGGGTTGGGCCTTGGCCGCGCGCGCCTGGCAGATCAGCCCGCAGGACGCCTTGGCCGCGTGGCTCTGGAGCTGGCTGGAAAACCAGTTGGCAGTGCTGATGAAAACCCTGCCCCTGGGCCAGCAGGCCGCCCAGCGCCTGACCAGCGAACTGCTGCCGCTGCTTCAACAAGCTCAACAGAACGCCACTCAAATCGATCCCGATCATTACGGCAGCGCCGCTTTCGGCCTGTCCCTGGCGTGTATGGCCCACGAGCGCCAGTACAGCCGTCTGTTCCGTTCCTAGGGCCTGTTATTTTGGAGAATCACATGAACACACAACCCCTGCGTGTCGGCATCGGCGGCCCGGTGGGCTCCGGCAAAACCGCCCTGACCCTGGCCCTGTGCCTGGCCCTGCGCGAGCGCTACAACCTGGCCGTCGTGACCAACGACATCTACACCCGCGAAGACGCCGATTTTCTGGTGCGCAATGAAGCCTTGGCGCCGGAACGCATCATCGGCGTGGAAACCGGTGGCTGCCCGCACACGGCCATCCGCGAAGACGCCTCGATCAACCTCGAAGCCGTGGATCAACTCAATCGCCGTTTTCCGGGGCTGGACCTGATTCTCGTGGAGTCCGGGGGCGACAACCTCTCCGCGACCTTCAGCCCGGAACTGTCCGACCTGACGATCTACGTGATCGACGTCTCGGCCGGCGACAAGCTGCCGCGCAAGGGCGGGCCGGGGATCTGCAAATCCGACCTGCTGGTGATCAACAAGATCGACCTCGCGCCGCTGGTCGGAGCCTCGCTGGAGATGATGAACAGCGACACCCAGCGCATGCGCAACGGCAAGCCGTTTGTGTTCAGCAATCAGAAAACCGGCCTGGGTCTGGAAGAGATCATCGCCTTCATCGAGCGCCAGGGTTTGCTGACCGCTGCCTGATCACGACTTATCAACAAGGAAGCTTATCCATGACACTCAAACGCATTCTCGGCGCCCTGGTCCTGCTGCTGGCCCCGGCCCTCGCCTTCGCCCATCCGGGACATGGCGACAACGGCTTGATCGCCGGTATCAGCCATCCGCTTGGCGGTCTCGATCACTTGCTGGCGATGCTGGCGGTCGGTCTTTGGGCAGCGCAGCAACAAGGTGCTGCACGCTGGGCGCTGCCGTGCACCTTTGTCGGCACCCTGTTGATTGGCGGGCTGTTGGGTTTTGAAGGATTGAACCTGCAGGCACTGGAGAGCGGGATTGCTGCGTCGGTGCTCGCATTGGGCCTGGCAGTGGCGTTGGCGGTGCGCCCACCGTTGAGCATGGCGGTTGGTGCGACTGCGTTGTTTGCGCTGTTCCATGGCGTTGCGCATGGTCTTGAGTTGCCGGACATGTCGAGTCCCTGGACCTACGCCGCAGGCTTTGTCGTCGCGACGGCGGTGTTGCACGCGGCGGGTTATGCACTGGTGCGGGTGTTGCCGCAGGCGGCGGCGCCATTGGTGCGATTGGCGGGTGCGGCCTCGGCAGCGACCGGGGTGTGGTTGCTGGCGGGCTGATTCCTCAGCGCCTGACCTGACCTCTTCGCGGGCAAGCCCGTTCCCACAGGTTTTTGTAGTGTGGTTACGATCGCATGTACACCGCGGGTCCCTGTGGGAGTGGGCTTGCTCCGGGCGGCGTTCCGACGAAGGCGGCCTGACAGACACAGCCTCTCTCAGGTCAGCCTCTCTGCTAACATGTCGCGCAATCGCCCCTGCCGTGACGACGCCAGCCAATGCCGCCTGTTTCCCGCTCCGCCTCTCAGCCTGAATTGACCGCCCTGTTCGCCTCGGTGCAACAGCACTTCCTGAACGTCATCGTGCCACTCTGGCAAGGTCCGGGCTGGAACGCCGACATGGCGTTGCCCTACGAGGCGCTGGATGCCGAACACCAACCGCTGCCACCGCAACGCTACCGGGCCATGGCCTGTGCGCGGCAGTTGTATCTGTTTGCCAGCCTGATCGGTCAGGTGCCGGGCGCCGAAGAGCGTGCCGCCGCGTTGTTTCGCTCGTTGCAGCGGCACTTCCACGATGCCGAGCACGGTGGCTGGTTCTACAGCGTCGATGCACAAGGTGCGCCGCTGGATCAGCGCAAGGACCTCTATACCCACGCCTTCATCCTGTTCGCCTGCGCCCATTACTGGGACAAAGTCCGCGAGCCACTGGTGGAGTCGGTACTCAACGCCTCGCTGGAAGTGATTGTGCAGCGATTCGCCACGGACGACGGTCTGTACGAAGCCACGCTTGAGCGTGACTGGTCGTTGCTGGACAGCGGCCCTTTGCAAAATCCGCTGATGCACCTGGCCGAAGCATTCCTCGCCACCCTGTCGGTGCGTGAAGACCTCGACGTGCAACAGGCACTCGTCGAGTTATGCACAGCCATGCACGCGCGCTTCATCGATCCGCAGCAAAACGTGTTGATGGAAAAGCCGCTGGGATCTGTGGATAACTGGTTTGAACCGGGGCATCAGTTCGAGTGGTATTTCCTGCTGGAATCCTCGGCGCTGTTACGCAATTCGACACTGCATGCCGATCTGGAGCGGGCCTTCGCCTTTACCGAGCAAGTGGGCGTCGATCAGCAGACTGGCGCCGTGCGGGCGATGCTCGACTTCGCAGCGGATCACGGCGTCCGGGACGCCACGCAGCGTATCTGGGCCCAGGCCGAGTACCTGCGCGCATTGACGCTGCGTCCGGACAGCCAGGCCGTCGTGCTGCGCCAATTGCAAGCATTGCAGCAGCGCTCGCTGCACGCGGGAGGCTGGTTTGAATGCCGTGACGAGCACGGTGAAGTCAGCCGCCGCGACATGCCGTCGACCACGCCCTATCACCTGGCGACCTGTTATCGCGGCTTGGCGGAATATCTCGCCACAAGGTGAAATCCAATCACTCAGTCCACTTGCGATCCCCGGTAAAGCTGATGGTCAGCCATCGCGCGGCATCCGGCTTACCGAGCTTCGCGGAAATTTCCTCGCGCAAACTGTCCAGTTGCCCCACACCGTCCAGCCAGTAATCCTTCGGCAATACGATGTGAATCTCGATAAAACAGGCCCTGCCGTGTTTCTGCACGTAGGAAATGTAATCGTCAAAACCATGCTCGACCTTCGCCACCTCCATCACCTGACGCACCTTGTCGTCCAGTTGATTCGGGACGATCCCCAGCACATCGCGCAATGCCGGTCCGAGGATTTTGAACGCAGGAGGAAGCATGCCCAAGGCCAGCAGGATCAGGATCATCGGGTCGACATACACCGCCCACTTGTCGTAACCCTGAGTCTTGAGCAGCAGCGCGATGAGGAAACTCACCAGCAGTCCCGCCGACAGCATCGCATCCACCAGCCAACTGATGTTGTCGAACTGGATCAGCGATGACTTGAGTGTGCGATTGCGATGGCGGACGTAGAAGAAGTAAATCAGTTCAACGACGGTGAACACCGCCGCGTAGAGGATCACCAGACCGAGCTCGACCTCGCGGCCACCACTGATGATGCCAAACACACCGTTGAGAAAGGCATAAATGGCAACCAGGAACAGGAAGCTGCCTTCGATCACCAGCACCATGGGTTCCAGGTGCCAGTAACCGAACTGGAAGCGCTGATTGCTTTCCTTGGCGATCAGCCTGGCGGTGATCAGCATCAGGACCTTGATGAAGGCCGCAACTAACGAAAAGAAGCCATCGAACAGGATGGATTGGGCGCCCGAAACAAAACCGGTGATGATCCCGGCGAATGTCACGGCGAGCATCAGGAAGGTCGATTGTTTGAGCAGCGACTGCTCGCCTCGATTACTCACTTGATCTCCTCTAAAACCTCTAGACCGCCGGGTGTGGCGGGTTGCTTGAGGGAGGAGTCTAGCTGATGTCCTGATTTATCCGTTCCGGCCCCTTCGCGAGCAAGCCCGCTCCCACAGTGATTCAGGGTGCACACAAGTTGTGTAGACGACACAAAATCCTGTGGGAGCGGGCTTGCTCGCGAAGAACGATGACTCGGTATTAAGCCTTGCCACCACTGCGATCAATAGTAAACCCGGCCCAGGTCTGGCTCACCGGCATCAGCTCCAGGCTGTTGATGTTGATGTGCGCCGGCGCATTGAGCACCCAGAAGATTGTTTCGGCGATGTCCTGCGGCTGAATCGGCTCGGCGCCGGCGTAAGTGGCGTTGTAGCGCTCCTGGTCACCGGCAAAACGCACCAGCGAGAACTCGCTCTCGCACAGGCCCGGTTCGATGTTGCTGACCCGTACCCCCGTGCCTTGCAGGTCGCAGCGCAGGTTCACGGAGAACTGTTTGACGAATGCCTTGGTCGCGCCATACACATGGCTGCCCGGGTACGGATAGTTACCGGCGATGGACCCCAGGTTGACGATACCAGCACCACGACCATGGGCAATCAGGCGTGGCAACAGCAGACGGGTGCTGTACATCAGGCCTTTGACGTTGGTATCGACCATGGTGTCCCAGTCGTCCAGGTCGCACTTGGGCGCCGGATCAACCCCCAGGGCCAGCCCGGCGTTGTTGATCAACCCGCGCAGTTTGGCAAAGGATGGCGGCAGATTGGCAATCGCCTCCTCCATGGCCTTGCGATCACGCACATCGAGCACCAGGCCATGGACTTCGGTCTGCTTCGACAGCTCGGCGCACAACGCATTGAGGCGCTCTTCACGACGGCCAGTCAGCACCAGTTTCCAGCCGGCCTCGGCAAAACGACGGGCACAGGCTTCACCAAAACCGGAGGTCGCGCCGGTAATAAACAGGGTGTTGGACATCGTGTTCTCCTTGCTTCGGCTGATCGCCAGCCATTGGAATAGAAAATCAGCAGGCAGCATGCCCGGCCTTGTTCACAGCGGCAACCACCGTTCAATCTGTTCAAAAAACGCTCAATTCCGGCAAGCCCTTGACCAGCGCGGCCTACAGCCATGTGCGCGCACGTTATCCACAGGCCGGTCCACAGTCTCTGGGGGCAAGTGGAAAAGCTGCAAGCCGCTATCCACAAGGCTTTGCGCGAGGTTTTGAAACTTTTTTGCTTGACCCTCAACCACCTGCTGTGTAGCCCTTGGCCATTTTCATGACTGACGGGTCAAACCGGCGATGGCGCCAGGCCAGTAACCACGGCCTTCAGCCGAGTCTTTCCAGAGTTTAATCACAGACTTATCCACAGGCTTTTCCACGCCGATTTCACGCACTTGCGCCCCGAACAAAAAGGTTGACAAAGCGGCCCGCAAGCTGCGCAAAAACACCTGATCAAAAAACAACCATACCTCTGCAGACCACGGTTTAAAAGGCCTCCAGCCAGCTACTCCCACGTTATTCACAGCCGGTTCCACAGCAAACGGGGACAAGTCAAAACCGTGACAAAACAACTATTTGCAGCGGCTTTATGTCGCGCTTTGCGAGCTTGGGAATATTGTTTTCCACAATTTCCCAGAGGCATGCCAAAACCCTGTCGGAGCGGGCTTGCTCGCGAAAGCGGTGGATCTGTCCTGATGATGTTGAATTTGACGCCGTCTTCGCGGGCAAGCCCGCTCCCACAGGGATTAGTGGGGCATTGGAGATGTAAAAAAGCCCCGGCGATTGCGCGCCGGGGCTTGTGCATAACAAAGCAGACTCAGTGCCCGCCGAGATAGGCGTTACGCACATCCTCGTTGACCAACAACTCCTTGCCGGTGCCGGTCATGCGGATTTCGCCGTTGACCATCACGTACGCCCGGTCCGACAACCGCAGGGCGTGGTTGGCGTTCTGTTCCACCAGGAAGATGGTCATGCCGGTCTTGGCCAGTTCCCGCAGGGTGGCGAAGATCTGCTTCACCACGATCGGCGCCAGGCCCAGGCTCGGCTCGTCCAGCAGCAACAACTTGGGCCGGCTCATCAGGGCACGGGCGATGGCGAGCATTTGCTGTTCGCCACCGGACATGGTCATCGCCCGCTGGGTACGCCGCTCTTCGAGCCGTGGGAACAGCTCGAACATGCGCTGCATGTCCTCCTTGGCGTACTTGTCACCGATAGGGATGGTGCCCATCAGCAGGTTCTCCTCGACGGTCATGTCGGGGAACACCCGCCGCCCTTCCGGCGATTGCGCGATGCCGTTGGAGGCGATGTAGTGGGACGACTTGTGGGTGATGTCCACACCCTGATAAAAGATCTGCCCGTCCGCCGCCCGTGGCTGACCGAAAATCGACATCAACAGGGTCGATTTTCCGGCGCCGTTGGAGCCGATCAGGCTGACAGTTTCACCTTCGTTGATGTGCAGCGAGACTTTCTTCAGGGCCTGGATCGGCCCGTAAAACACGTCCAGTTCCTTGAGTTCGAGGATGGGCTTGGTCATACCACTTCCTCTTCATCGGCGCCCAGGTAGGCCGCAATCACTTTCGGGTCGTTGCGGATCGCTTCAGGGCCACCCTCGGCGATCACGTTGCCGTGGTCCAGCACCACGATGTGGTCGGAAATGCTCATTACCATGCCCATGTCGTGTTCAATCAGCACCACGGTAATATCGTGGTCGTCGCGCAGATGTCGAATCATCGCGCTGAGCGCCTCGGTTTCCTGCGGGTTGAGGCCCGCAGCCGGTTCGTCCAGGCAGATGATCTTGGGCCGGGTGCACATGGCCCGGGCGATTTCCAGGCGGCGCTGCTGGCCGTAGGAAAGCTCGCCGGCCAGACGGTTGGCGCAGTCCACCAGATCGACCACCTCCAGCCAGTAGAACGCATGGTCCAGGGCATCGCTTTCGGCCTTGCGGTAACCTTTGGTGTTGAGAATGCCGGACACCAGATTGCGGTTAACCCACATGTGCTGGGCCACCAGCAGGTTCTCGATCACCGACATTTCCCTGAACAGGCGAATGTTCTGGAAGGTTCGCGCCAGGCCGGCACGGTTGATCAGGTGCGTGCCACCGAACATCTTGTAGTGAAGCCGGCTGAAGAAGCTCTTCGGCGAAACAAAATCGGTCGCCTTGAACGGTTCCCCGAGCATTTTGATGACGTTGGTTTTTACACCACGGGTGTCAAGTTCAATGTGCCCGCCGGTGGCCTTGTAGAAGCCGGTCAGGCAGTTGAACACCGTAGTCTTGCCCGCACCGTTGGGGCCGATCAACGCGAAAATCGAGTTACGTTTGACTTTCAGGCTGACGTCGCTCAGGGCTTTGATGCCGCCGAAATGCATCATCAGGTTCTCGACCTTTAGAACGATTTCTTCGCTCATGGCGCGGCCCTCTCAGTCAAGGCACCTTTACGCGGAGTTACACCGGTCCGGCTGATCCGAATCAGGCCGCGCGGTTTCCAGATCATCATCAGTACCATGAGGATGCCGAACAGCAATACGCGGTATTCCGCGAAGCTGCGCAGCAGTTCCGGGGCGACAGTCAGCACGAACGCCGCGATCACCACGCCGACCGTCGAACCCATGCCGCCGAGCACAACGATGGCGAGGATCAAGGCCGACTCGAAGAACGAGAACGAGGTCGGGTTGACGAAGCCTTGATAGCTGGCGAAAAACACACCGGCCAGACCGGCAGTGGAAGCACCCAGGGTAAAGGCCGACAGTTTGACCAGTACGTGATTGAGGCCCATGGCGCGGCAGGCAATTTCATCTTCGCGCAAGGCCTCCCAGGCACGCCCGACCGGCATGCGCGTCAGGCGATGCTTGATGTACAGCACCAGCATCACCACGAGGAACAACACGCCATAGATGAGCATGAACTTGACGTTCGGGTTGTATTCAGTCCCGAAGAATTGATGGAAGGGTATCCCGCCATCTTTCGCCACACGCCCGAACTCGATACCGAAAACCGACGGTGATGGCACCGGCATGCCGTTAGGCCCGCCCGTGAAGGACAGCCAGTTGGTCAGTATCAGGCGAATGATTTCACCGAAGCCCAGGGTCACGATGGCCAGGTAGTCGCCATGCATGCGTAATACGGGAAAGCCGAGTATGCATCCTGCCATCGCTGCCATGAGTGCCGACAGCGGCAACATGGTCCAGAAACCCAGGCCAAGGTAGTGATAACCCAGTGCCAGGCCATAGGCACCGATGGCATAAAATGCCACGTAACCCAGGTCGAGCAAACCTGCCAGACCGACCACGATGTTCAGGCCAAGGCCCAGCAACACGTAGATCAATCCCAGGATCACCACCGTCAGCAGGTACTTGTCGGCGAAAATCGGAAACACCATAGCGATCACGATCAAACCCGGAATGATCAAGCGCAGCCGCGACTTGTAATCAGGTGGTAGCACATGCACGCCTGAGCCGATGACTTCGAAGCTTTGCTGAACCTTCACGCCCTTGGCGGTCTGCAAAAACAGACTGAGGACAAAACGCCCGACCATCACCGCCCCGACCATCCAGGCCACACGCGTCGGCTGCAGGTTGTAGCTATAACCTTCAAGTACTACGCCCACGATCGGGCCGAAGACAATCAGGGCAATCAACCCGGCCAGAACCGTGTCGACGAGGCTTTTTTTGACATCGATAGTGTTTTTATTAGCGTCGGACATACTTATACCTTCGCCACAAGTGGGCGACCCAGCAGGCCTTGAGGACGGAAAATCAGGATCAGTACCAGCAGCGAGAAGCTGAAGACGTCCTTGTAGTCAGAGTTGATCACGCCGGAAAACAGCGACTCGGATACGCCGAGAATGATCCCGCCGAGCATGGCGCCAGGCAGCGAACCAATCCCGCCGAGCACCGCAGCGGTGAAGGCCTTTATGCCGATCACGAAGCCTGCGTAGAAGTCGAAGGTGCCGTAGTTCACCGTGATCAAGACACCGGCCAGCGCAGCCATGGCGGCACCGATGATGAACACGTAGGAGATCACCCGGTCGGTGTTAATCCCGAGGATCGAGGCCATCTTGCGGTCTTGTTGGGTCGCACGACACATGCGCCCCAACTTGGTGTATTTGATGATGTAGGTCAGCAGGGCCATTCCGATAAACGCTGCGACCAGAATAAAGATCTTGGTGAATGTAATCTGCACAAACCCGGTACCGATTTCGAATCTCAGCCCACCACTCAGCAGCGTAGGAATACCCTGTTGCCGTGAGCCCTGAGCAATCTGTGCGTAGTTCTGCAGGATCAGAGAAACGCCGATAGCACTGATCAGCGGTGCCAGTCGGGTGGAGTTGCGCAGCGGTTTGTAAGCGATGCGCTCGATGACCCAGCCATACACACCGGTCACGAAGACAGTGAACAGCAGGGTACCGAGGATCAACAACGGAAAGGATTCGACACCGAAGTAGGACAGCAGAGCCAGGCTGATCGCCGCGAGGTACGCGGAAATCATATAAACCTCGCCGTGGGCGAAGTTGATCATGCCAATGATGCCGTAGACCATTGTGTAGCCGATGGCGATCAGGCCGTAGACCGATCCGAGAGTCAGACCGTTGATTACTTGTTGCAGGAAAATACCGTCCATCTTGCACTCTCACTAACTTGAGAGGCCACCGCGAACCCGGTGTCGATGAGCCCTTATGAGGCTCATCTGCCCAGGTTCACGTGGCTCAGAAGAAAAATACCGGGTCGGCACGATTGCAGAACCCATGACCCAAGCCAGGCCTGCGCCCCACGATTCATGTCGAGAGACCCAGGCTTGGCAATGCGCTTATCTCACTTCTGTTTATCCAGCTGGTGGTATTTGCCTGCAGCATCCCACTGGTAAACCACGTAGTCGGAGACTTTCAGGTCGCCCTTGCCGTCCCACTCCTTCTTGCCCATCACGGTTTCCACCGGATGCTCTTTCAGCCATTTGCTGGCGTCTTCACCTTTGTTCGACTTGGCACCGTTGAAGCCGGCAGCCAGGGCTTGTACCGTGGCGTAGGCATACAGGGTGTAGCCTTCTGGCTCGTAACCGGACTTGCGGAAGGTTTCTACAACAACCTTGCTGTCTGGAATCAGACGCGGGTCAGCGCCAAAGGTCATGTACACGCCGTCGACGAACGGAGCACCACCGGCAGTCGTCACCATTTCGTCAGTCACGATGCCGTCATCGGACATGAACTTGACGTCTTTCAGACCTTGCTCGCGCAGTTGGTGGACCAATGGGCCGGCTTCCGGGTGCAGGCCGCCGAAGTAAAGAACATCAGCCCCTACCGAGCGGACTTTGGTGATCAAGGCGCTGAAATCTTTCTCGCCACGGGTCAGGCCTTCTTCAAGAACCGGTTTCACGCCACGGGCGGTCAACTGCTTGGCAGTCGCGTCCGCCAGGCCTTTACCGTAGGTGTCTTTATCGTTGATGACGGCAACTTTCTTGCCTTTCAGGACGTCGACGATGTAGTTACCCGCAACGATACCTTGCTGGTCATCGCGCCCGCACAAACGCAACATGGCAGGCAGGCCGCGCTCGGTGACCGCCGGGTTGGTAGAACCTGGAGTAATTGCGATGATGCCTGCGTCAGCGTAGACCTCAGAAGCCGGGATGGTCGACGACGAGCAGAAGTGCCCGACAACGCCGATAACCTTGTCCTGCACCATTTTGTTCGCGACAGCTACAGCCTGTTTCGGTTCGCAGGCGTCATCGCCCTGAACCAGTACAATTTTTTCGCCGTTGATGCCGCCCTTGGCGTTGATTGCATCCGCCGCAGCTTGCGCGCCTTTCATGTATTGCAAGCCGAAGGAAGCGTTGGCACCGGTCATCGGACCCGCCACACCAATTTTGACATCCGCCTGAACAAACGAAGAAACACCCAATGCAGTAGCAACTGCGAGTGCCAGAAAACCTTTCCTGTAAAACGTCTGCGACATGTGATGGTGCTCCTGAGGTTTTTTTAGTTAGCACAGCTACTTCAGCGGAAGCTTTGATTCAGCTACAAGCGCAGAGCAAGTGGCGTGCCATCGGTTTTTTATTCTGAAAAAAGTCGCTGCTTTCTTGTTATTTCGACTGTTTCGGGCCCATTTTCATTGGGCGTGCAACCGTCTAAACCGCGGAAGGTAAAACCATTATTTTTTTGAGGCGCAACCCGCCTGCGCCATCATTGCAACCGCGGCTTTAAACGACGTGCAACCAGCCTGTAACAACGTGCGTCACCGAAGTGCACACTGCTGGTGCGAGACTGCTACAACCCGCACCACTACAGGCTAGCTGCAGATCGAAAAAGCGCCGCTTCCACTGCAAAAATCAACCTTCAGATCACGATCCGCAGGCACTGGCCTGCGTGATACAGCGAGAATCCCGCCTCATACAGACAGCTGCGCAACCCCACCCCGGTCAGTGGCTGCATGGGCGCGAAAGGAATCGGTAGTGCTTGAGGATTTCCGTTACACAGGTAATCGGCAAAGGCCTTGCCGACCACCGTTCCCGTGGTCACGCCCCGGCCGTTGTAGCCGGTGACTGCCACTAAACCGGGCGCGGGTTCGAACAGACGCATCAAATGATCGGGGGTAAACGCGATGCAACCGGTCCAGGTGCACTCCCATTCCACCGGTTTCAGGTAAGGGAAGTAATGTTGCTGCACGCGATCGGCCCAGGCCTTGAGAAACCAGGCCGGTTTCTGATTGCCATTACCCAGACTGCCAAGCAGCAACCTTCCGTTTTTATCCCGACGGATGCTGCTCAGGACCTGGCGGGTGTCCCAGGAACCCTGGCCACCGGGCAGAATTTGTTGTGCGGCCTCTTCGGTCAGCGGCACCGATGCCACCTGATAGTAATAACCGGGAAAAAAATTGCGCCGCAGTTCCGTCCAGTCGCCCTCGGTGTAGGCATTGGAGGCAATCACCACTTTCTCGGCCATGACCGAGCCCTGGGCGGTTTGCACAGACCAGCGTTGGCCCTGACGCTCAAGTCGGGTAACCGGGGAGTGATCGAATAATTGACCGCCCAGGCCGATGGCCGCTTTGGCCAGCCCCGTGGTATAGGCCATCGGGTTGAGCGTGCCGGCGCGGCGATCGAGCAGCGCGGCGGCGATCTTTTTCGTGCCGGTGGCTTGTTCGCAAGCTTGCCCGGTGAGCAGCTCTACTGGCGCACCGCGACGTTTCCATTGTTCTTCACGACTGCGCAGATCGGCTTCGCCGCGGGCGTTGTGTGCCATGTGCAGCGTGCCTTCGCGACGCAACTGGCAATCGATGTTGTACTTGTCCACAAGGCTGAACACCAGGGATGGCGCCGCCCCCAGCATGCGGTTGAGCTGGCTGCCGACCTCCTTGCCGAACCCGGCTTCGATCTCGTCCGGGGGAATCCACATCCCGGCATTGACCAGCCCGACGTTGCGCCCCGAACCACCGTGGCCGGCGCGATGGGCTTCCAGCACACAAACGCTCTTGCCCTGCTCCAGCAGATGCACCGCCGCCGACAAACCGGTAAAACCGGCGCCGATGACGCAGACATCCACCGTGACCTCACCCTTGAGGGCCGAATTGTCCGGCCTTTGCGGCGTCAGTTTTTCCCACAGACACTCTTCGCGTAACGGCATTGCAAGCTCCTGTCGGAGCAGCTACAAGCCACAAGCTACAAGCCGCAAGCCAGTTTGCTTGAAGCTTGAAGCTTGTAGCTTGAAGCTGCTTAATCGAACGTAATACCCTGCGCCAACGGCAACTCCAGCGAATAGTTCACGGTGTTGGTCTGGCGGCGCATGTAGCCGCGCCATGCATCGGAGCCGGATTCGCGACCGCCGCCGGTTTCTTTCTCGCCGCCGAACGCACCGCCGATTTCCGCGCCGCTCGGGCCGATGTTGACGTTGGCGATGCCGCAGTCGCTGCCCACCGCCGACATGAACTGCTCGGCTTCACGCACGTCGGTGGTGAAGATGCACGAGGACAGGCCTTGTGGCACGGCGTTGTTCAGGCGCAGGGCTTCCTGGAAATCGCTGTAACCGACCACGTACAGGATCGGAGCGAAGGTTTCATGGCAGACCACATCGCTCTGCTCCGGCATTTCGACGATGGCCGGCGACACGTAGTAGGCATTCGGGAACTTGTCTTGCAGCTGACGCTCACCGCCAAACACCCGGCCGCCTTCGCTCAAGGCCTGTTCCAGCGCGTCCTGCATGTTGTCGAAGCTTTGCTTGTCGATCAGCGGGCCGACCAGGTTGCCTTCCAGCGGATGGCCGATACGTACTTTCGAGTACGCGGCTTTCAGGCGGGTGACGATTTCTTCTTTCACCGACTCATGGGCGATCAGGCGACGCAGGGTGGTGCAGCGCTGACCGGCAGTGCCGACGGCGCTGAACAGGATCGCGCGAACGGCCATGTCGAGGTCGGCGCTTGGGCCGAGGATCATCGCGTTGTTGCCGCCCAGCTCGAGAATGCTGCGGGCGAAACGTGCGGCGATTTTCGGCGCCACTTCACGGCCCATGCGGGTGCTGCCGGTGGCGCTGACCAGCGCGACACGCGGATCATCGACCAGGGCTTCGCCGGCATCGCGACCGCCAATGATCACCTGGCTCAAGTGCGGTGGCGCATCGCTGAAGTTCTTCAGCACGCGATCGAACAACGCATGGCAAGCCAGTGCGGTCAGTGGAGTCTTTTCCGACGGTTTCCAGATCACCGGGTTGCCGCAGACCAGCGCCAGCGTGGCGTTCCAGGCCCAGACCGCGACCGGGAAGTTGAATGCGCTGATCACCCCGACGACGCCCAGCGGATGCCAGGTTTCGCGCATGTGGTGGCCAGGACGCTCGGAGGCGATGGTCAAACCGTACAGCTGGCGCGACAGGCCGACGGCGAAGTCGCAGATGTCGATCATTTCCTGAACTTCACCCAGGCCTTCCTGGGTGATCTTGCCGGCTTCCCAGGACACCAGTTCGCCGAGGTCAGCCTTGTATTCACGCAGGATGTCACCCAGTTGCCGCACCAGCTCGCCACGGCGCGGTGCCGGAACCTTGCGCCACAGTTCGAACGCATGATCTGCGCGACTGATGTGCTGCTCGACTTCAGCAGCGCCTTCCCAGTTCACGGCGGCGATCCTGCTGCCATCGATCGGCGAATGCACCGGCACTTTGCCGTTCTGGTACAGGGCCGGGTTCACACCTAGACGATCAAGCAATGCGGCAACCATGGGTCACTCCTCAAGCAAAAGACAGAACACGTACAGCCGGAAATTCACGGCTGATCAGACCTGTAGTTTTAGCTGCCCGGAGGTTACTCAACAAACGACCATTAAGAGAGATATCATTCCGTTTATTCATGCTGTGCATTGCTGGCAATAAAGCGACAAGAACCAAGGACCGCCCATGCTGAATAAACGCTACTTGCCATCGATCGCTGCGTTGCAGTGCTTCGAGGCCGTCACCCGGCACTTGAGCTTCACCCGGGCCGCCGAAGAGTTGAACCTGACCCAAAGCGCCGTGAGCAAGCAGGTCGCGCAACTCGAAGAGCTGTTGCAGCACCTGCTGTTTCGCCGGGTGCGCCGACGCCTGCAGATGACCCCGGCCGGCGATCTGTACCTGGTTGAGGTGCGAAAAATCCTCACCCAGGTCGAGATGTCGACCCATTACCTGCGTTCCTACGGTGGCGAAACAGAAGTACTACGCGTCTCGACACCGCCGACCTTCGGCGCACGCTGGCTGGTACCGCGCTTGAAAGGCTGGCGCCTGCGGCACCCGTCGATCCACCTGGACCTGTGCAGCGAGCAGGAAGCCGACGATCTGCTGCAAGGTCGCAGCGACCTGGCGTTCTACTTCGGCCAGGGCTCACGGCCGGGCACCGAATGCCTGAAGCTGTTCGGCGAAGAGCTGGTGCCGGTGTGTGCCCCGGGCAGCCTGCCGGACACGCCGTTTACCGATCCGACGCAACTGACTGACCTGGTCCTGCTGCAAAACGCTTCCCGCCCCCAGGCCTGGCATGACTGGTTCGACCATCAGGGCTACCACACCGAGCACAGTTACCACGGCCCTCGCTTCGAAACCTTTTATATGTGCATCCGCGCCGCCCAGGTCGGTTGCGGCGTGGCGTTGCTGCCCCGCTTTCTGGTGGAAGAAGAACTGGCCGACGGCAAGCTGGTCATTCCCTGGCAGCATGCAATGCCCAGCACCGACGCCTATTACCTTGCGTACCCGGAGCATTCGGCGGAAGTGCCTAAGGTGCGGAACTTTGTGAAGTGGATGCTGGAGCAGATAGATAGCCCGGAGGCGGTGCAGCACTAACGTCTTGCACTTTCCCTGTGGCGAGGGGGCTTGTCGGAACGCCGCACCGCCCCGTTGGGTTGCGTAGCAGCCCCAAAATTTGCAACTCCGTAGCTAGAGCTATTGCGACTGCTGCGCAGCCGAACGGGGCGATGCGGCGTTCCGACAAGCCCCTTCGCCACAAAAGCTCACACCTGCAGGGATCTGCTGCGGTCTAAAAAATTGCTGGCAATACCTGCCGCTGATATGCGCCACTAGCGCCATTGTTCAATACCGCTGCAACGCTGGAGATTCCCGTTATGAGCGAGAGTGTGTTTGCCGATCGCATCGTGCAGAACCTGCTCGACACCGACTTCTACAAACTGACGATGATGCAGGCGGTGCTGCACAACTACCCGAACGTCGAAGTCGAATGGGAGTTTCGTTGCCGTAACAGCGAGGACTTGCGCCCGTACCTGGCGGAAATCCGCTTCCAGATCGAGCGCCTGGCCGAGTTGAGCCTGAGCGCCGACCAGTTGAGCTTTCTGGAGCGCATCAGCTTCCTGAAGCCGGACTTCCTGCGTTTTCTCGGGTTGTTTCGCTTCAACCTGCGCTACATCCACACCGGCCTCGAAAACGGTGAGCTGTTTATCCGCCTGCGGGGCCCCTGGCTGCATGTGATCCTGTTCGAAGTGCCGCTGCTGGCCCTGGTCAGCGAGGTGCGCAACCGCTATCGCTACCGCGAAGTCGTACTGGAGCAGGCCCGCGAGCAGCTCTACCGCAAGTTCGACTGGCTGAGCGCCAATGCCAGCAGCGATGAATTGTCCGAATTGCAGGTGGCCGATTTCGGCACGCGCCGTCGTTTCTCGTATCGCGTGCAGGAAGAAGTGGTGAATGTGCTCAAGCACGATTTCCCCGGACGCTTCGTCGGCACCAGCAACGTGCACCTGTCCCGGGAGCTGGACATGAAACCCCTGGGTACCATGGCCCACGAATGGATCATGGCGCACCAGCAACTCGGCCCGCGGCTGATCGACAGCCAGATCGCCGCACTCGATTGCTGGGTCCGTGAATACCGTGGACTGCTGGGGATTGCCCTGACCGACTGCATCACCATGGATGCCTTCCTCGGCGATTTCGATCTGTTTTTCGCCAAGCTTTTCGACGGTTTGCGCCACGATTCAGGTGATCCGGTACTGTGGGCGGAAAAAGCCATCGCCCACTATCACAAGCTCGGCATCGACCCGATGAGCAAGACGCTGACCTTCTCCGACAGCCTGACCCTGCCCAGAACCCTGGAGATATTCCGGGCGCTGCGCGGTCGGATCAATGTCAGCTTCGGTATCGGCACCAACCTGACCTGTGATATTCCGGGTGTCGAACCGATGAGCATCGTGCTTAAAATGACCGCCTGCAACGGCCAGCCGGTGGCGAAGATCTCCGACGAGCCAGGCAAGACGCACTGTAAAGACCCGAATTTCGTCGCTTACTTGCGACACGTTTTCCAGGTTCCTGCCGCCCTTTCAAGTACATCAAGCAAGGAGTGAATTCATGCAAGCCGTACAGCGTGAGATTGCTGAACAGCTCAAGGTCCAGCCACCATTCGCCGACGAGGCCGCCCTTGAGGCCGAAGTCGCCCGGCGGGTGACCTTCATTCAGGATTGCCTGGTCAACTCCGGGCTCAAGACCCTGGTACTGGGCATCAGTGGCGGGGTCGACTCCCTGACCGCCGGCCTGCTGGCCCAACGGGCCGTCCGTGAACTGCGCCAGCGCAGCGGTGATGCCGCCTACAAATTCATCGCCGTGCGCCTGCCCTACGAAACCCAGTTCGATGAGCACGACGCCCAGGCTTCGGTGGATTTCATCAAGCCGGACGAGCGCCACACCGTGAACATCGGCCCGGCGGTCAAGTCCCTGGCCAATGAAGTGGCGGCCTTCGAAGGCAAACATGCGGTGTCGGTGGATTTCGTTCTCGGCAACACCAAGGCGCGCATGCGCATGGTCGCCCAGTACACCATCGCCGGTGCGGCCCATGGCCTGGTGATCGGCACCGATCACGCGGCGGAAGCGGTGATGGGTTTCTTCACCAAGTTCGGTGACGGCGCCTGCGACCTGGCGCCACTGAGTGGCCTGGTGAAAAACCAGGTCCGCGCCATCGCCCGCAGCTTCGGCGCGCCGGAGTCGCTGGTGGAGAAAGTCCCAACCGCCGACCTCGAAGACCTATCGCCCGGCAAACCGGACGAAGCCTCCCACGGCGTGACCTACGCCGAGATCGACGCCTTCCTGCACGGCAATCCGGTGCGTGAAGAGGCGTTCAAGATCATTGTTGATACGTACAACAAGACGCATCACAAGCGAGTGATGCCGTTCGCGCCTTGAGGCGTAAGTGAATGAAAAAGCCCGCTGAGGAGTGATCCTCAGCGGGCTTTTCTTTGGCCATTAGATTCATTGATGCTGATGGCCCCTTCGCGAGCATGCTCGCGAAGAACGATGACGCGGTGTGCCTGATTACTTGAGGGTCACGGTGCCTTTCATCATCGAGATGTGGCCCGGGAACGAGCAGAAGAAACCGTATTTTTCAGCCGCATCCAGCTTGGACACATCGAAAGTCACCGAATCGGTTTCCTTGGCGCCGATGACCTTGGTGTGGGCGATCACGCGGGCGTCGCCTTCTTTCAGGTAGTTCTTGTCGATACCGGCGCTCAGTCCGTCGGTGGCGATCGGCTGCATGTCGGCTTCTTTACTCAGCA
This sequence comes from Pseudomonas sp. P4_B4, assembly GCF_056402255.1. Taxonomy (NCBI): domain Bacteria; kingdom Pseudomonadati; phylum Pseudomonadota; class Gammaproteobacteria; order Pseudomonadales; family Pseudomonadaceae; genus Pseudomonas; species Pseudomonas sp. P4_B4. Next base: position 174,107 of record NZ_JBFUHS010000004.1, on the reverse strand, counting down.
CCCAGTTATGGCCCATGACGTTCTTCGGCAAGCTGCCGGAGTGCTTGAGTTCCACGGTAAACGTCTTGCAGCTCTTGTCGATTTCAATGGCCTTCGTGTCGAAAGACATCTGGTCGGTGGAGTCGACGGTGACTTTGCACTCTGCAGCCATCAATTGGCTGCTGGCCAGTGTCAACAGGGATACCGCAACAAGTTTGGCAAACATGGTGAATCTCCAAGGCAGGGTTAACGAAATCGCGAATGAACAGAAGACTGCCTGAAAACTTCGCAAGTTCATATGACTTGAATCAAAAATTGTATACAACTTTCGGACTATGACGCTGATGCAAATTATCTACCGGCCAAGTGTCTGGCCCGGGCCTATCATCAGGCCGTCCCCCTTCAAATGGAACGTCTGTCATGTCGATCAACAGCCTGTTGTGCAGTTTGCTGGCCGCCTACGCCTGCGGCGCCAGCGGTACGTACGAAACACCAGAACACAAAGTCTAGCCCTTGGAGTGCCGTGCGCCTGCCTTTACTCTGTGGCCCTGATCGACCATGGAGCAAGGCATGTCTTTAACATCCGTTTGTGTATTTTGTGGTGCCAGCACCGGCACCAACCCGGCTTACCGCGAAGCAGCCGTGGCCCTTGGCCGGGCGTTGGCCGAGCGCAAGCTGACCCTGGTGTATGGCGGTGGCGCCGTGGGCCTGATGGGCATCGTCGCTGATGCGGCCCTGGCGGCCGGCGGTGAAGTGATCGGCATCATCCCGCAAAGCCTCAAGGACAAGGAGATCGGCCACAGCGGCTTGACTCGCCTGGAAGTCGTCGATGGCATGCACGCGCGCAAGGCGCGGATGGCCGAGCTCAGCGATGCCTTTATCGCGCTGCCCGGTGGCCTTGGCACCCTCGAAGAACTGTTCGAAGTCTGGACCTGGGGCCAGCTCGGTTACCACGGCAAACCGCTGGGTTTGCTGGAAGTGAACGGTTTCTACAGCAAATTGACGTCTTTTCTCGATCATATCGTCGGCGAAGGCTTCGTTCGCGGGCAGCACCGTGACATGCTGCAAGTGAGCGAATCGCCGCAAACCCTGCTCGATGCTCTGGATGCCTGGCAACCGTCCATAGCGCCAAAATGGGCCGAGCAAAAACCCAGCTAACGGCTTGGCACCGATACAGGGCAGAATATGCGCCGCTCAACCTCACCTTCGACCCCAGAGGATCGCCCATGGCCAAACCTAATTATTCCTTCGCCAAACGTCAGAGAGACTTGGCCAAGGAGCAGAAGAAAGAGGAAAAGCTTCAGCGCAAGAAAGCTACAGCTGAAGAAGCGGCACTGAACCCTGAGGGTGAAGTAGCGGCAGAAGACGATGTTGATGCACCGAAAGACTCGGCGCCCGACGCCTGAGAACCTCCGGGCCGGTTGATCTGATCAGGCCCACCGGATCTGTGTAAAGGGTTGGCAGCTTTGCTGCCGATCCTCACAGGCCAATCTGAAATACCCCTATCCAGAAACCACTGCACATCCCCTGTGGGAGCGGGCTTGCTCGCGAAAGCGTAGTGTCAGACAACAACCGTCTTGAATATGAAATTGCTTTCGCGAGCAAGCCCGCTCCCACATTTTGACCTGCGTTAATCCAGTGGCATCACGGTCACACGCACTTCCGGATCATGGTTGCCCCCACCCAGAATCACCCCCCGCAACGGCGACACATCGGAAAAATCCCGGCCCCAGGCCAGGGTGATGTGCTCCAGTGCCGGTTGCACATTATTGGTCGGATCGAAGTCCACCCACCCCAGCACCGGACAAAACACCGAGACCCAGGCGTGGGACGCATCAGCGCCGATCAATCGCGGCTGGCCCGGCGGTGGCTGAGTCAGCAAGTAGCCGCTGATGTACCGCGCCGCCAACCCTCTGGAACGCACACAGGCGAGCATCAGGTGGGCAAAGTCCTGGCAGACCCCGCGCCGACGCTCCAGCACCTCCACCAGCGGCGTCGCCACCTGGGTCGCTTCGGCATCGAAAGTGAACTCGCTGAAGATTTTCTCCATCAGCGCCTGCACGCCGAGCAACAACGGTCGACCAGGTGGAAAACAGCTTTGCGAGAACTCGACGAAGTTTTTCTTCAAATGCACATACGGCGATTCAAACCGGTATCGGCAGGCTTCGAGCAATTCGGGCGACAGCGGTTGGCTGCTGTACGTCAGCGCGCTACGGGTATCTTCCCACGCCGGTGACCGATTGAAGTCCAGCACCGGCCGGGGCAGCACTTCGATCGTGAGGCTGGCGTTGACCAGCAATTCATCGTGGGGACGCTCGAACGCCAGCCGGGTCAGCGGATTGCCGAATACATCCAGTTCATCGCGACGCGAGGTCGGCTCGGGGCTGATCTGCAATTGCCGGTCGGTGCAGCGCTGCCAGGCACAAGGCCGCGGCCACAAATGTGCCAGTTGCTGAGCCAGGGACACCGGGCTGTCGTAGTGGTAATGGGTGTCGTGGAAAATCTGGTAATGAGCGCTCATCAGACAGACACCGTGCGCTGGCTGACATCGTCGACATGAGCGAAATGCCGCAGCGCCAGGCGATCGGAAACTTGACCGCTGGCGTCGGCGATTTCCTGCAGCAGCGCGGCCAGCCCCTCGATGGCGGCGCGAACACTCGCGTCGCCGAACAGCGGGTTTTCCAGGCAGCCCAGATCGAATTGCGCCAGACGCTCGACCAATTGCGGCAACGCTGCCTCACGCGGCACGCCAAAGTCATCGTTGAGGCGTTTGAGGGTGCGGGTCACCAGTTTCAACTGGAACAACACGGCGTGAGGGTTCTGCTCGTCGAGCAATAGCAGGTCGAGCACCGGGATCAGCTGCGGCACCGCCAGGTATCGAGAACGGTAGGTGATGCTGCTGTTACCCAGTTCCAGCAGCCATTCCAGCCCGGCCTGATCGAAAGCCACGGCGCCCCGCAGGAACGCCGCCAGGCTGCCGCTGAGAAATTGCAGGCGCTCGATCCGCCGGCCAATCATCAGGAAACGCCAGCCTTCGTCCCGGGTCATGTCGTCCAGGGCAAAGCCGGACAGCGCCGCCAGGGACATCACCAGACGGTTGAGGAAATCCAGCAACTCGCCGAAATCCGGCTCTTCGGTTTCCAGCTCCATGGCTTCGCGCTGCAACTCCACCAGCGCCTGCCAGTTTTCCCGCGAGAGTTTGCCGCGCACCTGTGAAGCGGCCCACTGCAAGCGTTGCAGGTTGGAACGCAGGCTGAACGGCCAGTCATCGCCGAGCAACGCCGCCAACAGGCGCTCTGGCAACTCGCCCTCATCAGGCAGCAATATCAGCCGTTCGCCGAGATCGACCGCGGCCTGCAAGGCTTGCGGGTCGTCGCCGTCGACATAGCGCGCCAGCATGATGCGCAGCAAACGGGCACTGTCATCGCAACGCTCGCAATAACGGCCAAACCAGAACAGGTTTTCCACTACCCGCGATGGCAGGTAGGGATCGCGCCGCACCAGATCATGCACGCCGATGTTGCGCTGGGCCTTCCATTGTTCGCCGCTGGGCGCACGATCGCCCAGCACCCAGGTGTCCTTGCTGGCGCCGCCACGCTGCATCGACACCACTTCGGCATCGGCTTCGGCGGCGACCCGGGTCAAGCCGCCGGGCAAGACCCGATAACCCTCACGGCTGGCCACCGCATACACGCGCATGCCGATGGCACGGGGTTGCAGTTGACCATCTTCGGCTTGCCAGATCGGCGCCTGGGACAATTGCGCGAGTTCTTGCGCGACATAGGCGTATGGCCGCGCTTGCATGCGCTCGGCGAGCTCCTGGCGCTGTTTTTCACTCAAGTCTCGGCCAAACACCGGGGCAAAACTCTGGGACGGAAACGCCGGTTTGATCAGCAACTCCGGAAGTTTCTCCAGGGCCTGGGCCAAAACCGGCGCTTCGCCGCACCACCAGGTGGCGATGGACGGCAGGATCAGCTCTTCGCCAAACAGGAATTGATTGATCTTCGGCAGGAAACCCAACAACCCCGGCGATTCCAGCACACCGCTGCCTAGGGCGTTGGCCACCAGCACCCGCCCCTGCCGCACGGCTTCCAGCAGGCCCGGTACGCCGAGGGCCGAATCGGTGCGCAACTCCAGCGGGTCGCAGAAATCATCGTCGAGCCGACGCATGATCGCGTGGACCCGACGCAGGCCACTCAGGGTTTTCAAGTAAACCGTGGCGTCGCGTACCGTCAGGTCGCCGCCCTCCACCAGCGGATAACCGAGCTGGCGAGCCAGATACAGATGTTCAAAATAGCTTTCGTTGAAACGCCCCGGTGTCAGCAGCACCACCAACGGCGCGTCCCCGTCGCTCGGGGCCTGACGGGCCAAGGTTTCCTGCAAGGTGCGGAAGAACCCGGCCAGGTGCTGCACTTTCAGATCGCGGTACAACTCGGGAAAGGCCCGGGACACAATCGTGCGGTTTTCCAGCGCATACCCGGCTCCCGAAGGCGCCTGGGTACGATCTGCCGTCACCCACCAGCGGCCATCGGGTGTGCGCGCCAGATCCACGGCATACAGATGCAGAAAGGCTCCGTCAGGCGGGCTGATGCCCTGACAGGGCCAAAGGAAGTTGTTGTGACCGAACACCAGCTCGGCGGGCAAAAGACCTTCGGCAATCAGCCGTTGCGGACCGTAAAGGTCAGCCAGCACGGCATTGAGCAATCGCGCCCGCTGAGCGATGCCGGCCGATAACTGTTGCCACTCATCGGCCGCGATGACATGGGGCAGCAGGTCCAGCTCCCACGGCCGGTCCGCGCCCTTGGGATCGGCATAGACGTTATAGGTAACGCCGTTTTCCTGAATCTGCCGGGTCAGCAGGGCCTGACGCTGCACCAACTGCGCCGGCGTGCTGCGTTGCAACTGCTCGAACAGCCGGCGCCAGTGCGCTCGCACGGCGCCACTGTCGTCGAGCAGTTCGTGATAGGTGCCCGCCGTCAGCGGGTAGCGGTCTAGCAGGTCAGGCATGGAAAACTCGGCAGACAGCAATGATCGGTCAGACTAACGCAGGCTCGTGACGCCCGGATATACGAAAAATCCGAGCGTCGCGTACGGTTTAGAAACGTCGTAAATCGAGTGTCATCGGCAACTCGTCGCTGATTTCCAGATTGGGTACAGGAATTTTTCCCGGCGTGTGTCCGATGCGGAAGAAGCGCGCCATTCGCCGGCTCTCCGCTTCATTGGCGTTCACCGGCAAGCTGTCGTAGTTGCGCCCGCCCGGATGGGCGACGTGGTACTGGCAGCCGCCCAGCGAGCGCTGCATCCAGGTATCGAGCAAGTCGAACACCAGCGGCGCGTGGACCGGGATGGTCGGTTGCAGACAGTTGGCCGGTTGCCAGGCACGAAATCTCACCCCCGCGACGAATTCGCCTACACGCCCGGTGGGCTGCAATGGCACCGGAATGCCGTTGCAGGTCAGCAGATAACGCTGGGGCGGCAAGCCGCTGAGCTTGACCTGCAAACGCTCCAGCGACGAATCCACGTAACGCACCGTACCGCCCATGGCGCCCTCTTCGCCCAGCACGTGCCAGGGTTCGAGCGCCTGGCGCAGTTCCAGTGCAATGCCGCTGACGGCGTAGTCGCCAACCTTGGGGAAACGGAACTCCAGATGCGCGGCGAACCATTCGGCCCGCACCGGATAACCGGCGGCGTTGAGGTCGACGATGACATCGGCGAAGTCTTGCTCGATAAAGTGCGGCAACAGGAAGCGATCGTGCAGCTCCGTGCCCCAGCGCGCCAGTTTCGGCGGTGCATAAGGCTCGCGCCAGAACCGCGCAACCAGCGCCCGCAGCAACAATTGTTGCGCCAGGCTCATGCGCGCATGGGGCGGCATCTCGAACGCACGCAGCTCCAGCAATCCGAGGCGCCCGGTGGCACCGTCCGGCGAATAGAGTTTGTCGATGCAGAACTCGGCGCGGTGGGTGTTGCCGGTCACATCGATCAGCAGATTGCGCAACAGCCGGTCCACCAACCATGGCGGACATTCTTCACCCGCTTCTGGCATCTGCGCGAAAGCGATCTCCAGTTCGTACAAGGCATCGTTGCGTGCTTCATCGACGCGGGGCGCCTGGGACGTCGGGCCGATGAACAATCCGGAAAACAGGTAGGACAGCGAGGGATGGTTGTGCCAGTAGCTGATCAGGCTGCGCAGCAGATCCGGGCGACGCAGAAACGGCGAGTCCCCCGGTGTCGCGCCACCCAGCACGAAATGGTTACCGCCGCCCGTGCCGGTATGCCGGCCGTCGATCATGAATTTCTCGGTGGTCAGCCGGGTCTGACGCGCTTCTTCGTAGAGGAATTCGGTGCGCTCGACCAACTCATCCCAGGTCGCGGACGGCTGCACGTTGACCTCGATCACCCCCGGATCCGGGGTGATGCGCAAGTTGCTCAGGCGTGGATCGCTCGGCGGCTCATAGCCCTCCAGCAACACCGGGCACATCAGCTCCTCCGCGGTGGCTTCGATGGCAGCGACCAGTTCGAGGTAATCCTCGACCCGCTCCAGCGGCGGCATGAACAGATACAACCGGCCTTCCCGCGCCTCGGCGCAGAAGGCGGTACGGGTCAGCCAGTCGGCGGATTCGTCGATCTTCGGTGCGCGCTCTTGTACCTCGGCAGCTTCGCTTTGGCTTTGCAGTTGCGCGGTGTCGGGCAGCGGCGGGAAGTCTTGATTCGGGTCTTGCGGATGGATGAACGGATATTCCGCCGCTTTCACCCAAGGCTGCGAGCCCAGCGGCAAGCGATAACCCAACGGCGAGTCCCCCGGCACCAGACGGCAGTGCTCGTCGCGCAGATACCAGCGGCCGCTCTGCCACTGGTCGCCCTTGGCGGTGCGCGCCAGCGGCAGGACCTGGCCGATGACCTTGTCCAAACCTTGACTGAAGACCTTGCGCAGACGCTCACGCTCCAAAGGCTCTTCCAGACGCGAGTCTTCGGCGCTGACGTTTTGCGGCAACATCCCTTCGCGCCAGAGGTAGTAAAAATTGTCTTCGTAGGCCGCAAACACAAAGCGTGTCGGAATCTTCAGGCGTTCGGCGACACTCGCCAGAAAACGCCCGGCCAGCGCGCCATCGGCTCCGTAGTCTTCCTGCTCGTCGGCGATCAGCGCGCTGTTGTGCCAGATCGGCACGCCGTCACGGCGCCAGTAGCAATTGAGCGACCAGCGCGGCAGTTGCTCGCCCGGGTACCACTTGCCCTGCCCGAAATGCACCAGCCCCTGAGGCGCGTAGTGCTTGCGCATGCGCTGGAACAGTTCGGCGGACAACCGCCGTTTATCCGGCCCCAGTGCCGCGGTATTCCACTCGGCACCGTCCGGGTCATCGATGGACACAAAGGTCGGCTCGCCGCCCATGGTCAGGCGCACATCGCCCTCCAGCAAGTCGGCATCGATCTGACGGCCCAGGGTTTGGATCGCCAGCCACTGGTCGTCGGTGTAGGGCTTGGTGACCCGTGGTGCTTCCCAAATCCGCTCCACGGACATTTCGTGGCTGAATTCGCACTCGCAGGGTTCCACCAAGCCACTGATCGGTGCCGCAGAGGACGGATCGGGACTACAGGCCAACGGAATGTGTCCTTCACCGGCAAACAGCCCGGAAGTCGCATCCAGGCCGATCCAGCCAGCACCGGGCAAGTACACCTCGCACCAGGCGTGCAGGTCGGTGAAATCCACTTCGGTGCCGGACGGGCCGTCGAGACTTTTGACGTCGGCGGTCAGCTGGATCAGGTAGCCCGACACGAAACGCGCCGCCAGCCCCAGGTTGCGCAGCAGTTGCACCAGCAACCAAGCGGAGTCACGGCACGAACCGGAGGCCTGGTCGAGGGTGTGCTCAGGTGTTTGTACGCCGGGCTCCATGCGGATCAGGTAGTCGATGTCTTCGCTCAGGCGCTGGTTGAGCGCGACGAGAAAGTCCACGGCGGGCAACGGCGTGCGGTCTATGCCGTCCAGGTAGGCCTTGAACTTCGGCGTCAGGGGCAAGGTTTCCAGGTACGGCGCCAGCTCCTTGCGCTCATCCGCGGCATAGGCGAAGGGGATTTTTTCCGCGTAGGGTTCGAGGAAGAAGTCGAACGGATTGAAGATCGCCATTTCTGCCAGCAAATCGACCTCGATTCGCAATTCCTCGGTCTTCTCCGGGAACACCAGCCGCGCCAGGTAATTGCCCTGAGGGTCCTGTTGCCAGTTGATGAAGTGCTGTTCGGGGGAGACTTTCAGCGCATAGGACAGAATCCGCGTGCGGCTGTGAGCGGCGGGACGCAGGCGTACGATCTGCGGGCCGAGCTCGACAGCGCGGTCATAGCGGTAATGGGTGATGTGGTGCAATGCGACATGAATCGACACGGCGTGCCTCCTGCGAGCCTTAAGCGTATTGGAAAGCGCGCAAGACTTATGCCATCCAGCAGCGCTGGCGCTTTCTTCGGTTGCCTGAGGCAGTACAGCACCAAAATCGGGCGATGCAGGAAAATGGTTTGTATCGATTGCACGTAAATGTGGCGATCAACCAAAAATTGGTTGGCAATTCCGGCCTCTTCGCGAGCAGGCCAGTAGCTCCAGTACATTTTTTCAAGCCTTGAATGCAAAACGCCAACCCGAAGGTTGGCGTTCTGTTCAGCTCAAGCGAGGCTTAGCGCGGCACGACCGGCTTGCGGGTCGGTTTGGGGCCCTTGCCCTTGGCCGCATCCTTGCGCTCCTTGGCCGCCTGCTGGTTGCGGGCGAACGCCGCAGCCTTGGCCTGTTCGCGCTTGTCCCACGGGTTGCCGCCATCGCTGGCACGTGGTGGCAGGCCGGTATGCTGGGTCAGGATCTTGGTGGTCTTTTCCCCTGCAACCTTGTGGCTGCCGGCCGGCGTCGAGTTCTTGCGACGGGCGCTCTGATAGCTGTCAGTCGACGGCTGGTGCAAAGGAATCAACTGGTTCTTGCCCGGCCCGATCAGGTCGGCGCGGCCCATGCGGGTCAGTGCTTCGCGCAGCATCGGCCAGCCTTTCGGGTCGTGATAACGCAAGAACGCCTTGTGCAGACGGCGCTGCTCTTCGCTCTTGACGATGGTCACCGCGTCACTCTTGTAGGTGACCTTGCGCAGCGGGTTCTTGCCCGAGTGGTACATCGCGGTGGCGGTGGCCATCGGCGACGGGTAGAACGCCTGCACCTGGTCGGCACGGAAGCCGTTGCCCTTGAGCCACAGGGCCAGGTTCATCATGTCTTCATCGGTGGTGCCCGGGTGAGCGGCGATGAAGTACGGAATCAGGTACTGCTCCTTGCCCGCTTCCTTGGAGTACTTCTCGAACATGCGCTTGAACTTGTCATAGCTGCCGATGCCCGGTTTCATCATCTGGTTGAGCGGACCTTCCTCGGTGTGTTCCGGGGCGATCTTCAGGTAGCCACCGACGTGGTGGGTCACCAGTTCCTTGACGTACTCCGGCGATTCGACCGCGAGGTCATAGCGCAGGCCGGAAGCGATCAGGATCTTCTTCACGCCCGGCAACTCACGGGCGCTGCGGTACAGCTGAATCAGCGCCGAGTGGTCGGTATTCAGGTTCGGGCAGATGCCAGGGAACACGCACGATGGCTTGCGGCAGGCGGATTCGATTTCCGGGCTCTTGCACGCAATGCGGTACATGTTCGCGGTCGGGCCGCCGAGGTCGGAGATCACGCCAGTAAAGCCCGGGACCTTGTCACGAATCTCTTCGATTTCGCGAATGATCGACTCGTGGGAACGGTTCTGGATGATCCGGCCTTCGTGCTCGGTGATCGAGCAGAAGGTGCAGCCGCCGAAGCAGCCACGCATGATGTTCACCGAGAAACGGATCATGTCGTAGGCCGGGATCTTCTCCTTGCCGTACGCCGGGTGCGGAATGCGCGCATAAGGCATGCCGAACACGTAGTCCATTTCTTCGGTGGTCATCGGAATCGGCGGCGGGTTGAACCAGACGTCGACTTCACCGTGCTTCTGCACCAGCGCGCGGGCATTGCCCGGGTTGGTTTCCAGGTGCAACACACGGTTGGCGTGGGCATAAAGCACCGCATCGCCACGGACTTTTTCAACCGACGGCAGACGGATTACGGTCTTGTCGCGAGTCATACGCGGGCTGGCCAGGATCTGTACGACCTTGGCTTCCTGCGGATCCTCGACCGGACCCTTCTCCTGCTCGATGGCGCAGGCCTGTGTGTCCTGGGTGTTCACATACGGGTTGATGATCTTGTCGATCTTGCCCGGACGGTCGATGCGCGTGGAGTCGACTTCGTACCAGTCTTTCGGCGTATCACGTCGGATGAATGCGGTGCCGCGCACGTCGGTGATGTCTTCGATCTTGTGACCGAACGACAGACGCTGGGCGACTTCGACGATCGCACGCTCGGCGTTGCCGTAGAGCAGAATGTCGGCGCAGGCGTCGATCAGGATCGAGTTGCGGACCCGGTCCTGCCAGTAATCGTAATGCGCGATACGGCGCAGGGATGCTTCGATACCGCCGAGCACGATCGGCACGTGCTTGTAGGCTTCCTTGCAGCGCTGGCTGTAGACCAGGCTGGCGCGGTCCGGACGCTTGCCGGCCAGGCCACCCGGCGTGTAGGCATCGTCGGAACGGATTTTCTTGTCCGCGGTGTAGCGGTTGATCATCGAGTCCATGTTGCCGGCCGCGACACCGAAGAACAGGTTCGGCTCGCCGAGCTTCATGAAGTCGTCTTTGGACTGCCAGTTCGGCTGGGCAATGATCCCGACGCGGAAGCCCTGGGACTCCAGCAGCCGGCCGATGATCGCCATGCCGAACGACGGGTGATCGACGTAGGCATCACCGGTAACGATGATGATGTCGCAGGAATCCCAGCCGAGCTGATCCATCTCCTCCCTGCTCATGGGCAGGAACGGCGCTGGCCCGAAACATTCGGCCCAGTACTTGGGATAGTCAAATAACGGCTTGGCTGCTTGCATGTCGATAACCGGTGTTGGCTTTCATTGAATTTCGCGGGCGCGGAATATAGCACAAATTTTGACCAATTCCGACGGCTATGGTCGGAAATTGGTGGGAGCTGTTTTAGTGCAGCTCCCTTGAGCAACACACAACCCCTGTGGCGAGGGGGCTTGCCCCCGCTGGGTTGCGAAGCGACCCCAAAACCTGCGGTCGCCATTCTCCAGATGAAACGAGTTGGCTGATTTACGACCGCTTCGCAGCCGAACGGGGCGGTGCGGCGTCCCGACAAGCCCCCTCGCCACAAGGGCCCTGCGTCAACAGTTACTCGTCGTCGTCGAAGTTGTAACTGCCCGGCGCCAGGTTCTCGAAGCGGGTGTACTTGCCGATGAAGGCCAGGCGGATAAAGCCGATCGGGCCGTTCCGCTGCTTGCCGATGATGATTTCAGCAATGCCCTTGTGCTCGGTTTCCGGGTGATACACCTCGTCGCGATACACGAACATGATCACGTCGGCATCCTGCTCGATCGCTCCGGATTCCCGCAAGTCGGAGTTCACCGGACGCTTGTTCGGCCGCTGCTCCAGGGAACGGTTGAGCTGGGACAACGCCACCACCGGGCATTGGAATTCTTTCGCCAGGGCTTTCAGGGACCGGGAGATTTCGGAAATCTCGTTGGTCCGGTTATCGCCACTGGAACCCGGGATCTGCATCAGTTGCAGGTAGTCGATCATGATCAAGCCGACTTCGCCATGTTCACGTACCAGACGGCGGGTCCGGGCGCGCATTTCCGATGGGCTGATGCCGGCGGTATCGTCGATGAACAGCTTGCGGTCATTGAGCAGGTTGACCGCCGAGGTCAGGCGCGGCCAGTCGTCGTCTTCAAGCTGACCGGAACGGACCTTGGTCTGGTCGATACGACCCAGGGAAGACAGCATACGCATGATCAGCGATTCGCCTGGCATCTCGAGGGAGTAAACCAGGACGGCCTTCTCGCTGCGCAACACGGCGTTTTCCACCAGGTTCATCGCAAAGGTGGTTTTACCCATGGATGGACGGCCAGCGACGATGATCAGGTCGGACGGTTGCAGGCCGCTGGTTTTCTCGTCGAGGTCGGTGTAACCCGTGGACAGCCCGGTAATGGCGTTGTCGGTGTTGAACAAGGTGTCGATACGGTCGATGGCCTTGGTCAGCAGGTCATTGACGCCCACCGGGCCACCGGTTTTCGGTCGGGCTTCGGCGATCTGGAAGATCTGCCGTTCAGCCTCGTCGAGAATCTCGGCGGCAGTGCGACCCTCAGGGTTGAATGCGCTGTCGGCGATTTCGGTACTGATACCGATCAGTTGGCGCAACGTCGCCCGCTCGCGAACGATCTGCGCATAGGCCTTGATGTTGGCGACGGACGGGGTGTTTTTCGCCAATTCGCCGAGGTAGCCGAGGCCGCCGACTTGCGAAGTCTGACCTTCCTTGTCCAGTTGCTCGGACAGGGTCACGACGTCGATCGGCATGTTCTGATCGGCCAGCTTGGCGATCGCACGGAAGATCAGACGGTGGTCATGTCGATAGAAATCGCCGTCGGAGACTTGATCGAGCACACGCTCCCAGGCGTTGTTGTCCAGCATCAGACCACCGAGCACGGCCTGTTCGGCCTCGATGGAATGCGGCGGCACCTTCAGCGCGGCGGTTTGCAGATCGTATTGCTCAGGAGCGGAGATATCGTTCATGGCCTCTTGATTCTTGGTGATAAAAAGCAGGGGGTTCAGAAAGACAAAGGGCACGACCTGTAAACAGGATCGTGCCCGATGTTACCGGCAAGCACCCGAGGGTGCCAGCCGACAAGTGCTGCTTAAGCTGCTACCACGACAACGCGTACGGTGGCTTCAACTTCGGCGTGCAGGTGCACGGCTACGTCGAATTCGCCTACGTTGCGGATGGTGCCGTTCGGCAGACGAACTTCGCTCTTCTGCACTTCAACGCCGGAGGCGGTCAGTGCGTCAGCGATGTCGTGAGTACCGATCGAACCGAACAGCTTGCCTTCGTCGCCAGCGGTGGCAGTGATGGTCACTTCCAGCTCGGCCAGTTGGGCAGCGCGGCTTTCAGCCGACGATTTACGATCTGCTGCAGCTTTTTCCAGCTCAGCACGACGCTCTTCGAACGCAGCCAGGTTGGCTGGGGTCGCAGCGGTAGCTTTGCCGTAAGGCAGCAGGTAGTTACGACCGTAACCAGCCTTAACGTTCACTTTGTCACCCAGGTTGCCCAGGTTGGTGACTTTTTCCAGAAGGATCAGTTGCATGTGAAAATCCTCTTAACTTTTAACCTTCACCGTTCGCGTTATCGGCATCTTTCGGTGCCGAACGACCGCGAAAATCAATCAGGCTGTCGACGATGGCCAGGACCACCAGCAACGGATAGATCAGTTGCATGAACAGCAACAGCGTCACGTACAACCCCACCAGCCAGAACCTGGCCAGTCGCTTCTGCGCCACCAGCCCGTGAATCAGGGCCAGCCCGGCGAACACCAGCGGTACGCTGCACAACGGCGTCAACATGGCCATCTGTGAACCGAGATTCGGCCCCAGAAGCATGCACGCCAGCAGCAACATCGCCGGCAACAGCGAGAAGCGGATGGCGCGAAACTCGCGACCAAAACCGCCCGGGTTGTACAACAACGCCTGCCAGTAGCGCCCGACAAGCAGGCTCAGCAAGCTGACGATTTGCAACAACGCCGCAATCAGGCCGGTCAGGACCGGTGCAATCAGGGACGCGAAACGCGCTTGTTCGTCTACCGACAATTTCTGGTAGACATCGCCGAGTAGCGACGGCATGACTTTGATCAAAGCCTGCGCCAGCATCTCGATCTGGGGAGCAAAAGCTGTCCCCAACACCACTGAAAACACCACTCCCATCGCTATGCTGACCAGCAGCACGCGGTTCCAGGACTCGCTTGCGCGCAAAACCAACGCAAGGCTCGCAGACCCCAGCAGCACCAGAAGTGCCCGTGGGTCGTCGGAGTACAGCCACCAGGCCAATGCCGGCAGCAGTCCCAGAGCAAGAACGCCCAGGGCGTCCCTCAATCCGCGCCGCAGGAGCACAAGGCATCCGGCGGCAGCACCCAACCAATACAACAACGGCATCGCCGCGCATCCAGCCACTACCAGAGTGGCCTGCATACGGCCGCGCATGATGAACTCAGCTATGGCCCGCATGCATTCAATCCTTTGCTACGTGTCGACTGCCCGGTCTCAGCGGCCGTGGCTGTCGGTGTAGGCCAGCAGGGCCAGGAAGCGGGCGCGCTTGATAGCGGTGGCCAGCTGACGCTGATAACGAGCTTTGGTACCGGTGATGCGGCTTGGAACGATTTTGCCGGTCTCGGATACGTAGGCTTTCAGAGTGTTGAGATCTTTGTAATCGATCTCTTTCACGTCTTCAGCGGTGAAGCGGCAGAATTTACGACGACGGAAGAAACGTGCCATGTAATTGGCTCCTTAAAAGGTCCGTGGATTACTCGTCAGCGTTATCGCTGTTGTCGCTGTCATCACTATCAGCGCTTTCAGCGCCTTCGTGCTCAGGACGGTCGCGACGCTCACGGCGCTCACTGCGGTTTTCTTCAGCCTTGAGCATCTCGGACTGGCCGGTAACGGCTTCGTCGCGACGGATGACCAGGTTACGGATCACTGCATCGTTGTAGCGGAAGTTGTCTTCCAGCTCGGCCAGGGCCTTGCCAGTGCACTCAACGTTCAGCATCACGTAGTGAGCCTTGTGAACATTGTTGATTGCGTAGGCCAGTTGACGACGGCCCCAATCTTCCAGACGGTGGATTTTGCCGCCGTCTTCTTCGATCAGCTTGGTGTAACGCTCAACCATGCCGCCGACTTGCTCGCTTTGATCCGGGTGGACCAAAAAGATGATTTCGTAATGACGCATGAATGCTCCTTACGGGTTGTAGCCTGCCGCTCAAAAGCGGTCAGACAAGGAGTGAATGACACTTATGGACTTGCGGACGCTAGACACGTTGGTGCCTGCCATCACAGCAAGGGGCGCAATTGTAGAGAAGGGGCGAGGGAGGCGCAAGGTAATTGGTGATTATTTGAACAGCCACCAATTCATGCCTCGCCAAAAAACACTGTAGGAGCGGGCTTGCCCGCGAAAGCGGCATTACATCCAACATAGTTGCTGAATGTTACTCCGCCTTCGCTGGCAAGCCAGCTCCTACATTGGGGCGCGTGTGGATCAGGACTTCTTGGCAGCAGCCTTGGCCTTGACGCTACGCTGACGCTGCGCTTCGAACAGGCAGACACCCGTCGCCACGGAAACGTTGAGACTGCTGACGCTACCGCCCATCGGCAGGTTCACCAGATAGTCGCAATGCTCGCGGGTCAGGCGACGCATGCCCTTGCCTTCGGCACCCATGATCAGGATGGTCGGACCGGTCAGATCCTGGTCATACAGGCTGACCTCAGCTTCACCGGCCGTACCGACAACCCACAAGCCGCGCTGCTGGAGCTTTTCCAGGGTGCGCGCCAGGTTGGTCACGGCAACCAGCGGAATCACTTCCGCCGCGCCGCAGGCGATTTTTCGTACAACCGGAGTCAGGGTCGCCGACTTGTCCTTCGGCACGATCACCGCCAGCGCACCCGCCGCATCGGCGGAACGCAGGCAAGCGCCGAGGTTGTGCGGATCGGTCACGCCGTCGAGCACCAGCAACAACGGCGCGCCGTCGGTGCGATCGAGCAGCTCGTCGAGCATCGCCTCACCCCAGACCTGGCTCGGACTCACGTCCGCGACCACACCCTGGTGCACGCCTTCAACCCAGGCGTCCATTTCGCGGCGCTCGGCCTGGCCGACCTGGACCCGGTTTTCGTTGGCCAACTCAATCAGCGTCTGGACCCGAGGGTCATTGCGACCTTCGGCCAACCAGATCTGCTTGACGCGTTTCGGGTGGTGACGCAACAACGCTTCTACAGCATGTACGCCGTAGATCTTTTCCAACTGACTCATGGCTTGGCCTTAGGTTTACGCGCCCCGCCACTCTTGGCTGGAGCCGAGCCCGCTTTTGGCGGACCTTTACGATGTTTGCTCGGTTTGGCTGGCTTGCCGCCGACGGCCTTGTCAGGCGTCGACCGACTGGTCTTTCCCCCAGACGCCGCTTTACCGCCGCTTTTCGCACCGGCCAGCAACGCCTGTTTCATTTCACGGCTTTTGCGCACTTCGGCGTTTTTCGCCGCGGCATCGCTCGGGCGGTAGGCTTCCACAGCCTTTTCCTTGGCAGGGCGACGACCGGTTTTCGCCGGGGCCGGTTCTGCTTCGACTTTCGCTGCGGGTGCTGTGCTTTCAGTGCCACGCTTCTTGCGGCCGATCGGCGCGCTGATGGTTTTTTCGGCCATCTCGAAGTCGATCTTGCGCTCGTCGAGGTCAACGCGCATGACCCGCACTTCCACGGTATCACCCAGGCGGAAGCTGCGACCGGTACGCTCACCGGCCAAGCGGTGGTGCACAGGATCGAAGTGGTAGTAATCGCCCGGCAGCGCGGTGACGTGCACCAGGCCTTCGACGTAGATATCGGTCAGCTCGACGAACAGACCAAAACCGGTCACGGCGGTGATCACACCCGGGAACGATTCGCCCACGCGATCTTTCATGAACTCGCATTTGAGCCAGTTCACTACGTCGCGGGTCGCTTCGTCGGCTCGGCGCTCGCTCATCGAGCACTGCTCGCCGAGTTGCTCCAGGGCCGCTTCGTCGTACGGATAGATGCGCGCTTTCGGAATGGTCATCGCACCAGCACGGCGAACGTGCGGGGTGTTCTGCTTCGAATGGATCACGCTGCGAATCGCCCGGTGCGTGAGCAAGTCGGGGTAGCGACGGATCGGCGAAGTGAAGTGCGTGTACGCCTCGTAATTCAGGCCGAAGTGGCCCTGGTTATCGGCGCTGTACACCGCCTGGCTCAACGAACGCAGCATGACGGTCTGGATCAGGTGGAAATCCGGGCGATCCTTGATACCGGCCAGCAGTGCCTGGTAATCCTTCGGTGATGGACCATCCTTGCCTTTGTGCAGGGACAGGCCGAGCTCGCCGAGGAAAGCGCGCAGTTTTTCCAGACGCTCCGGTGGCGGACCATCGTGAACGCGATACAGCGCCGGGATTTCGTGCTTCTTCAGGAACTCGGCGGTAGCCACGTTGGCCGCCAGCATGCATTCCTCGATCAGCTTGTGCGCGTCGTTACGTATAGTCGGACGGATTTCGGCAATCTTGCGCTCGGAACCGAAGATGATCCGGGTTTCCTGAGTTTCGAAATCGATCGCACCACGCACATGGCGAGACGCCAGCAATACCTTGTACAGCGAGTACAGCTGCTTGAGGTGCGGCACGACGTCGGTGTACTCGCCACGCAATTTGCGCGCTTCGGTAGCCTTCGGCGTTTCCAGCATGGCGCTGACCTTGTTGTAGGTCAGGCGCGCATGGGAGTGGATCACCGCTTCGTAGAAGCAGTAGTCGGTCATTTCGCCGGTTTTGGAGATGGTCATCTCGCAAACCATGGCCAGACGATCGACTTGCGGGTTCAGCGAGCACAAACCGTTGGACAGTTGCTCAGGCAGCATCGGAATCACGCGCTCGGGGAAGTACACCGAGTTGCCGCGAACCTGCGCTTCGGCATCCAGTGCCGAACCGAGCTTTACGTAGCTGGATACGTCGGCAATCGCCACGTACAACTTCCAGCCGCCCGAGAACAGGCGCAGCTTGCCCGGACGGGCTTCGCAGTAGACCGCGTCGTCGAAGTCGCGGGCATCTTCGCCGTCAATGGTGACGAACGGCAGATGACGCAAGTCGATGCGCTTCTCTTTGTCCTTCTCTTCGACTTCTGGCTTGAGCTTGCTGGCTTCTTTGAGCACCGCGTCAGGCCAGACGTGAGGAATGTCATAGGTACGCAGGGCAACGTCGATCTCCATGCCCGGCGCCATGTAGTTGCCCACGACTTCGACCACGTCGCCTTGCGGCTGGAAGCGTGGCGTCGGCCAGTGAGTAATCTTCACTTCGACGAACTGACCGATCTGCGCGTTGGCATTACGACCCGGCGTAACCAGCACTTCCTGCTGGATCTTCGGGTTGTCGGCAACCACGAAACCGATGCCACCCTCTTCGAAGTAGCGGCCGACGATGCTCTCGTGAGCCCGGGAAACCACTTCGACGATCATGCCTTCGCGACGACCACGACGATCCAGGCCGGATACACGGGCCAACGCACGGTCACCATCGAACACCAGACGCATCTGCGCCGGGCTCATGAACAGGTCGTCACTGCCGTCGTCCGGCACCAGGAAGCCGAAGCCATCACGGTGACCGCTGATGCGACCCAGGATCAGGTCGAGCTTGTCCACCGGAGCATAAGTGCCGCGACGGGTATAGATGAGTTGAGCATCGCGCTCCATGGCGCGCAGGCGGCGGCGCAGGGCTTCGATCTGGTCTTCTGTGGTCAGACCAAACTCTTCGACCAGTTGCTCGCGGTTAGCAGGCGAACCTCGATCAGCAAGGTGCTGAAGGATCAGTTCACGGCTAGGAATAGGGTTTTCATATTTTTCCGCTTCACGAGCGGCCTCGGGATCGAGGGACTGCCAATCGGCCATTAGAGAGTTTTCACCTTGTCTATATGCGGGTTAGTTTGGCATAGGCGTAATGAAACGGGAAATTTCAGGCTAAGACGACCCATCTAAAGCCCTGTATCGACACCGCAAAGCTGTTTTGAAGACCGCTGACGAAATTTTCCAGGTTTTTTTGACCCTGGGGGTTTACAGTTAAAAAGACGCTCCGTATAGTGCGCGCCATCGACGACGGACAACGTTGCCGATACTGCCCAGATGGTGAAATTGGTAGACACGCCAGCTTCAGGTGCTGGTGACCGCAAGGTCGTGGAAGTTCGAGTCTTCTTCTGGGCACCAATTTCGAGCTTGAGATTAGTTCAATTTCAAGGCTCACACAAAAACCCGCGAAAGCGGGTTTTTGCATTTTGGACCACTGGTTTATTATTTTTAGAATCAGGGGTTTACAGATCAAAATGCTCTCCGTATAGTTCGCCACATCAACAGCGGCAACGCTGAAGATGAATGCCCAGATGGTGAAATTGGTAGACACGCCAGCTTCAGGTGCTGGTGACCGCAAGGTCGTGGAAGTTCGAGTCTTCTTCTGGGCACCAATTCAAATTCAAGGCTACGGCCTTGGATTTCACAAAAACCCGCGAAAGCGGGTTTTTTGCGTTTCTGGCCTCCCAAAAAACATCCCGAGACCTGTAGGAGCGAGCTTGCTCGCGATGGTCTTGAACAATGACGCGTTCCAGCTGGAAAACACGCCGCCTGCAAATTCATCGTGAGCAAGCTCGCTCCTATAAAGGACGCGAGCCTATTAGCAAACATATGCCAGCTACCGCAAGGCGCATTTGAGAAACAATATCGTTTATCATTGTTGCAAGTTTTTGCAATGCGACAGTGAGGAACCCTGCGAATGATGTTTCGAAATACCCTGCGCCGCGGCTTGACCATTACCCTGCTCGGCCTGGCACTCGCCACTCCCCTCACCCAAGCCGCCGATCCGGTTGCCCTGACCCTCTACAACGGCCAGCACAAAGAAGTCGGCGACGCGGTCGCCAAGGCCTTCGAAGCCAAGACCGGGATCCACGTCAATGTGCGCAAAGGCAGCAGCAACCAGCTCGCCAGCCAGATCGTCGAAGAAGGCGATCGCTCCCCCGCCGACGCGATCTACACCGAAGAGTCGCCGCCACTGAACAAACTTGGCGAACAAGGTCTGCTGGCCAAGGCGGATGACGCTACGCTGGCCGTTCTCCCCAAGGAATACGTCGCCGGCAACGGCACCTGGATAGGCGTGACTGCCCGGGTTCGCGTTGTCGCCTTCAACCCCAAGCTGATCGATGAAAAAGACTTGCCGGCATCGGTGATGGAATTCTCCAACCCAAAGTGGCAAGGCAAAGTCGGCTTCGTGCCTACCAGTGGCGCCTTCCAGGAACAAGCCGTCGCGATCATCAAGGTGCACGGCATGGACGCCGCCGAAGAATGGCTGACCGGGCTGCGCGCATTCGGCAAGACCTACAGCAACAACATGGTTGCCTTGAAAGCGGTGGAAAATGGCGAAGTTGCCACCGTGCTGGTCAACAACTACTACTGGTTCGCCCTGCAGCGTGAAAAAGGCCAGCTCGACTCGAAACTGCATTACTTCACTGGCGGCGACGTCGGTGGACTCATCACGGTTTCCAGTGCTGCCGTGCTCAAATCCAGCAAACACCCCAAGGAAGCACAACAATTGCTCGCCTACATGGCTAGCGAGGAAGGCCAGCGCGTGATCACCCAGACCACCGCCGAATACCCGCTGCACAAAGGCATGGAATCTGATCGCGGGCTCAAGCCATTCAGCGAACTGGAAGCACCAAAAGTCACGCCTGCCGACCTCGGCAACGCCGAACAAGCGCTGGACCTGGAACGCGACGTTGGCCTGAATTGATGGGTGCCTCACTGTACGCGCCACGGCGCAGGCGGCCGTCTATCTGGCTGATACTGCCCGTGTTGCTGCTGGTGGCGCTCAGTCTCCTGCCGCTGCTGTATGTCGGCCTGAAAGCCTGGCAGGCGGGCTGGGCAGAAGCACTGCATTTGCTATGGCGACCTTATGTGTTCGGCTTGCTGCGCAACACGCTCGCATTGATGATTGGCGTCACCGTTGTTTGCGGGGTAATCGGCTTGTCGCTGGCCTGGTTGCTGGAGCGCAGCAATCTGCCGGGCCGACGATTGTGGGGCGTGATCCTCTGCTTGCCGTTCGCCGTTCCGGCATTTGTCAGCAGCTTCACCTGGGTTTCCCTCAGCGCTCATTTCGAGGGACTTGGCGGGGCTATCCTCGTGATGAGCCTGTCCAAATACCCGCTGATTTTCCTGCCCGTGGCGGCAACGCTGCGCAACCTTGACCCGTCCCTCGAAGAGTCCGCGCGCACGCTGGGGCAGAATCGTTGGGGGGTATTTTTCAAGGTCACCCTGCCCCTGCTCTGGCCTTCGCTGCTGGCGGGTTCGTTGCTGATTGCCCTGCACATGCTGGTGGAGTTCGGCGCCTTGTCGATCATCGGCCTGCAAACCTTCACCACGGCGATCTATCAGCAGTTCGAGTTGGAGTTCAGCAATGCCAACGCGGCGATGCTCTCCGCCGTACTGCTGATGTTGTGCCTGGCACTGCTGTGGCTGGAGCTGCGCGTGCGCGGCAAGGGTCGGCACGTGCGCACCGGCCAGGGCGCGGCACGACGCGCGGAACAGGTTCAACTGGGTCCCTGGGCTGTGGCGGGACAGCTTTATTGCCTGCTGCTGGCAATCATTGGCAGCGGGATTCCGCTGGGGATGCTGGCCTACTGGTTGGCGGTAGGATCATCGGCCGCCTTTCCCGTGACGGCAATCGGCGAAGCATTGCTGTCATCCCTAGCACTGTCGCTGGGTGGCGCTGCACTGTGCCTGGTGCTGGCAGTGCCGGTCGGCCTGCTGGTCGTGCGCTACAAAGGCCAACTGGCGATCTGGGCCGAGCGCCTGCCGTATCTGCTGCACGCCCTGCCGGGGCTGGTCATTGCCCTGACCCTGGTGTATTTCGCCCTGCATTACGTGCCGATGCTTTACCAGACTTCGGCATTGCTGCTGATTGCCTATGCCCTGCTGTTTCTGCCGCTGGCCCAGGCGCCGATCCGCACCGCCCTGAACAAGGCGGCACCGCAACTTGAGGAGGCGGCTCGCACATTGGGAGCCTCGTCATTCCGTGCGTTCTGTCGAGTGACACTGCCAATCATTTTTCCGGCGCTGGGCGCGGCTTTTGCCCTGGTGTTCCTGGATGCGATGAAGGAGCTGACAGCGACCTTGCTGTTGAGTCCCACCGGGCTGAACACCCTGGCGACGGAAGTCTGGGCGCATACGGCGAATGTGGAGTTTGCGGCGGCGGCGCCTTATGCAGCGCTATTGATATTGGTGTCGGGGTTGCCGGTCTATTTGCTGACGACCCGGATGTATCTGAGCCGCTAAAACCGCTTTCGCGAGCAAGCCCGCTCCCACAGTGGTCCTCTGTCGAACACAAATATGATGTTCACGAAGGGCCAATGTGGGAGCGGGCTTGCTCGCGAAGGGGCCGGCACAGACAATAGATCAAGCCCTGAACTGCCCCAGGCTCGCCTTCAACTGCGCCGCCAGACCATCGAGCACCTTGCCGCTCGCCGTGGTCGCCACAACGGCTTGCGCCGCCTTCTCGGCCTGGGCATGAATGGTCTGGACCCGCCCCCGCACTGCCTGCGCACCCTGAGCCTGATGCGCCGCGGCCTGGGTAGCCAGACCGATCGCCGCATGCACCTGCTCGACCGATGCCTGCACCGACTGCTGCAACCGCGCACTGTCACGCAGCACCAGCAAACCCTCACTGGCCTGGCGCCCGGCCTGACCAATCGCCGCTACCGCCTCACGCGCACCTTGCTGCAACGCCACGATGTGCGCCTGAATATCGCCAGTAGAGCTCTGCGTCTTGCTCGCCAGCGCCCGCACCTCATCAGCCACCACCGCAAACCCGCGCCCGGTCTCGCCGGCACGCGCCGCCTCAATCGCCGCGTTCAGCGCCAGCAGGTTGGTCTGCTCGGCGATGCCGTGAATCACCGTCAGTACCACCTCAATCTGCTCACTTTGCTGCGCCAGGCGCTCGATGACTTGAGCCCCGGTATTGACTTGACCGGCCAACTCCTCGATCAGGCTGCCGACTTTCGCCGAGGTCCGGGTGTTTTCGTCAGTCGCCTGACGGATGTCCACCACCTGCTTCAGCGCCGCCTGCATGGCGTGGCTTTCCGACTGGGCCTCATCAGCCATTTGCGACAGCGCACGCAAACTCTCCGCCACCTCGTCGCGCTGCATGCCCGCCGCTGCATCGGCACCGGCATTGCGCAAGGTCATCGCACCGATTTCCACACCGGTACGCTGGGCCACATCGCCCGCCTCGCGCACGATCGGCTGCAACTTATCCACAAAGCGATTGACCGCCGAGGCCATGTCGCCGATTTCATCCTTGCTGTTGATCTGTACACGCTTGGTCAGATCGCCCTCGCCCGCCGCCAGGTCATCCATGGCTACGATCAGCATTTTCAGGCGATTGACCACTCGGCGACCGAGCACCACCGCCAACAACAGCAGGACACCGAAACCCACCACCGCCAGACACACGCCGATGCGCCAGCGCAATGTTGCAGCGGCTTCCTGTACGGTGCTGGTGGTATTGGCCTTCATTTCAGCCGCCGTGGACTGCGCCGACTGCAGACGCGAGCGCATGGCCGTTGCGCTGTCGGCGGCCGCGCCTTTGAGGCTGTCGCCCACCAGTTGATCGCTGCTGGCGATCAACGCCGAGAAGCGCTTGTCGAGGGCCACCAGATCAGTCTCCACCGATGCAGTCGAGACCCCCATCAGGACCTTGCCGATTTCTACGCCGTTAGGATTGATCGAGGCCTCGACGTAGAACACCGACGGATCGTTCTTCGCCGCATCCAGCACCTTGTCCAGCGCACGCTCGCCCTGGCCTTTTTCCAGCAGCGCCTTGTTGATCGGGTTTTCCCGGTTGAGGTAGCGCGTCAGGTGCTGGCCGGTGGCGTCGTCATACACCACGAACAGTACATTGGGATTGCGCTGGGCCCGGCGGGCGAACTCGGAAAGTGTCGGAACGTCGCTGTCCCACATGGCGCGGGGCGCGACGGAAGCCAGAAGCTGCGCCATGTCGCTGGCGGAGTCCTTCAGGTCCTTTTCCAGGGTCGAACGCAATTGCGCCTGCTCTTGCTCCAGACGCGAGGACAAACCGGCTGTCAGGCGCTGACGCGTACTGGAAGAGAGACTGTCGAGGCTCGACGTGACTTCGCGCCCTGCCTGCTCAAGCTCAGCGGAAAGCTTTTGACTGTCCGCACCCAGGCGCAGGCCCAGATCGGCCTCCAGCGCGGTCACCGTGCTCCGGGTCAGAGCAACAGCCACCAGCACCTGCACCAAAAGGGCGATACCAAGGGTAACGAACACAGGCCGCAACAAACGGCTTTGTAACAACGAGAGAACGGCCGACATCTGAAATCCCTCTGCTTTGGCGCCATTAAATTGATAGCACGCCGGAAGCAATGCTTTTTTTAATGTTCACAGCAAAGGTCATGCCGCCCGACAGGCATAAACGACAAAGGCCCCAATTAAGGGGCCTTTGTGTTTCACATCAACGACTTATCAAGCAAACGGATGGCGCAGAACGATGGTTTCGTTGCGGTCCGGGCCCGTCGAAATAATGTCGATCGGCGCGCCAACCAGCTCTTCGACACGCTTGATGTAGTTACGCGCAGCCTGCGGCAGTTCTTCCAGGGTCTTGGCACCCAGGGTCGACTCGCTCCAGCCCGGCATTTCTTCGTACACCGGCTCCAGGCCGATGTAGCTGTCGGCGTCTGTCGGTGCGTCGATCACTGCACCGTCAGCGTTTTTGTAGCCAACGCAGATGTTGATGGTTTCCAGGCCGTCCAGAACGTCCAGCTTGGTCAGGCACAGGCCCGAGATGCTGTTCACGTCGATAGCGCGACGCAGGATGACGGCATCGAACCAGCCGCAACGACGGGCACGGCCGGTGGTGGCGCCGAACTCGTGGCCACGCTTGGCCAGGAATGCGCCAACGTCGTCGAACAGCTCAGTCGGGAACGGACCCGAGCCAACACGGGTGGTGTAGGCCTTGGTGATGCCGAGGATGTAATCCAGGAACATCGGGCCGACACCCGAACCGGTAGCGATACCGCCAGCGGTGGTGTTGGAGCTGGTGACGTACGGGTAGGTACCGTGGTCGATGTCCAGCAGGGAGCCCTGGGCGCCTTCGAACATGATGTCTTTGCCAGCGCGACGCAGGTTGTGCAGCTCGGCGGTGACGTCCAGCATCATCGGCTTGAGCAGCTCGGCGTATTCCATGCACTCGTCCAGAGTCTTCTGGAAGTCGATGGCTGGTTCTTTGTAGTAATTGACCAGTACGAAGTTGTGGTAATCCAGCAACTCGCCCAGCTTGGCGGCGAAACGCTCGCGGTGAAACAGGTCGCCGATGCGCAGGCCGCGACGTGCGACCTTGTCTTCGTACGCCGGGCCGATGCCGCGACCGGTGGTGCCGATCTTCAGCTCGCCACGGGCCTTTTCACGGGCCTGGTCCAGCGCTACGTGGTAGGACAGGATCAGCGGGCAGGAAGGGCTGATACGCAGGCGCTCGCGCACCGGTACGCCTTTCTCTTCCAGCTTGACGATTTCCCGCATCAGGGCGTCAGGTGCAACCACCACGCCGTTGCCGATCAGGCACTGCACGCCTTCGCGCAGCACGCCCGACGGAATCAGGTGCAAGACGGTCTTTTCACCGTCGATCACCAGGGTGTGGCCAGCGTTGTGGCCACCTTGGTAACGCACTACGGCGGCAGCATGTTCGGTCAGCAGATCAACGATCTTGCCTTTGCCCTCATCACCCCATTGGGTGCCCAGGACTACGACATTCTTACCCATAACACTTGTCCTCATTCGCGCAAACTTGGTGCCGGCGGCAGCCGGCGGGAAAACTCAAGAAGCCAGTGGCGAAACTTGCCAAAGCCCGTTCTGCTGAATCAATTGCCGGTCGCAGTCCGCTTCACGGGCGGCGGCCAAAGGTTGTCCAGGCAAGGCCTGAACGACACGCTGACCCTCACTGCGCAACTGGCAAACCTGCTGCCAGAGTGCCGCATCCGTACTGTCAGGCATCCAGATACCGCCAGACGGTAGCTCGATCTCAGCACGCCCCAGGGTCACCAGGGTTTTCAAATCGGTGGAAAAGCCGGTAGCCGGACGGGCGCGACCGAAGTCGGCGCCGATGTCGTCGTAACGACCGCCTTGGGCAATGGACTGGCCAACACCCGGTACGAACACGGCGAACACCACACCGGTGTGGTAGTGGTAACCGCGCAGCTCGCCCAGGTCGAAATACAGCGGCAGCTCAGGGAAACGCCCGGACAGCCGCTCGGCAATCGCCAGCAAGTCGTCCAGCGCTGCCAGAACAGGAGCCGGCGCCTTGGCCAGACGCTCGCGGGCCGCAGCCAGCACTTCACGACCGCCACACAGGTCGACCAACGCGCGCAGCATGCCCGACAGATCGGCAGGCAAGCCTTCGGTCAAGGTAATGACCTCGTCAATGGCCTTACGTTGCAAGGCATCGAACAACTGTTGCTCGACTTCACCGGACAAACCGGCGGCGCGGGCCAGCCCACGGTAGATACCGACATGACCTAGGTCCATGTGCACATCCGGCACATCGGCCAGTTGCAGCATCGCCAACATCAGGCTGATGACTTCGACGTCGCTGCTCGGGCTGGCGTCGCCGTACAACTCGGCACCCAGTTGAATCGGGCTGCGCGAGGACGACAAGGCGCGAGGCTGAGCGTGCAGGACACTACCGGCATAGCACAGGCGGCTTGGGCCTTCACGACGCAGAGTGTGCGCATCGATGCGCGCCACTTGCGGCGTGATGTCGGCACGGAAACCCATCTGACGGCCCGATTGCGGGTCGATGACCTTGAAGGTGCGCAGATCCAGGTCCTGGCCCGCGCCGGTCAGCAGGGATTCCAGGTACTCGATATGGGGAGTCACGACAAACTCGTAACCCCAGCTCTGGAACAGATCCAACACCTGACGACGCGCGACTTCAATACGCGCAGCTTCCGGTGGCAGTACTTCTTCGATGCCATCTGGCAGAAGCCAGCGGTCTACCGTTGCCATTACGCCTTCCCCTATCTCCGGGCGACCAGCCTGTCGGCGAGCCTTGAGTGAAGCAGAAAATGATCGGCTTGCGCACAAACCACGCGCATGAGCGACGGAGCGAAAAGCCCTTCTACCGGCTTCGCCAACCACTTTCCTCGAAAAACTGTCGAGCCAATCGGCCCGGCATCTGCTTTAAAACAGCAATCAAACATGCAGACGCAAAAAAGCCGGGAATTTCCCGGCTGCCGCATCATACACACGTTTTCCCAAAGGATCACCCCGCCAGAGGTTTTAGCCGCCCGGCGGGGGGATAAATCAGGTCAACGCCGTATCAAGGCTTGGCTTTTTCCAGGTAGTGGAAGAAGTCGCTGCTTGGGTCGAGGACCATGACGTCGGATTTGTTCGCGAAGCTTTCACGGTAGGCGCGCAGGCTACGGTAGAACGCGTAGAACTCCTGATCCTGACCGTAGGCCTTGGAGTAGATCGCAGCGGCCTGGGCATCGCCATCACCGCGAACCTCTTCGGATTCACGATAGGCTTCAGCCAGCAGCACGCGGCGTTGACGATCGGCGTCGGCACGGATGCCTTCGGCCAGCTCGTTACCCTTGGCGCGGTGCTCGCGAGCTTCGCGCTCACGCTCGGTGCTCATACGTTCGAACACACTGCGGTTCACTTCTTTCGGCAGGTCGATGGTCTTGACCCGAACATCGACCACTTCGATGCCCAGCTCTTTCTCGGCCATCTTGTTCAGCGAAGCCGTGATATCCGCCATCAGCGCATCACGTTCACCCGACACCACTTCGTGCAGGGTGCGCTTACCGAACTGGTCACGCAGGCCCGATTCCAGGCGACGGGACAGACGCTCGTCGGCGATCTGCTTGAGGCCGGAAGTCGCGGTGTAGTAACGCTCTGCGTCCTTCACGCGCCACTTGGCGTAGGCATCGACCATCACGGCTTTCTTTTCCAGCGTCAGGAAGCGTTGTGTCGGTGCATCCAGCGTCATCAGGCGTGCGTCGAATTTACGCACCTGGTTAACGTAAGGCACTTTCACATGCAGGCCTGGCTGAACATCGGTCTGGACCACGCGACCGAACTGCAGCAACACCGCACGCTCGGTCTGAGCCACGATGTAGAAGCAGTTCCAGGCAGCGATCGCCACGACGACGCCGACAATAAGGGCGATCAGCGATTTATTGCTCATCAGCGACTCTCCCTGGTACGTGCTTGCTGTTGCTGCAGATCAGCTGCCGCACGCGCATTCGCTTCATTGCCGGTGGCTGCCGCGCCGGTCACCGGAGTGCTGGTGCTGCGACCACTTTCGACCATCTTGTCCAGAGGCAGGTACAGCAGGTTGCTCTGGCCATTCTTGTTGCCGGTCACGAGAACCTTGCTGGTGTTGCTGAAGACTTCCTGCATGGTGTCCAGGTACAGACGCTGGCGGGTGACTTCAGGTGCCTTGCGATACTCGGCGACCAGTTTGGTGAAGCGATCGGCCTCACCCTTGGCGCGCGAGACGGTTTCGTCACGGTAGCCATTGGCATCTTCGAGAATGCGCTGGGCCTGACCACGGGCTTCCGGCACGACGCCGTTGGCATAGGTCTCAGCCTGGTTACGCGAACGCTGCTCGTCTTCCCGGGCACGGATCACGTCATCGAAGGCTTCCTGGACTTCACGCGGTGCCGCTGCGCTCTGAACGTTGACCTGGGTAACGGTGATACCGGTGCGGTAGGTGTCCATGAAGCGCTGCAGACGCTCCTTGATCTCGCTGGCCATCAGTTCACGACCTTCGGTCAGGACCTGGTCCATCGCGGTGGAACCCACCACATGGCGCAAGGCGCTGTCGGTCGCGTGCTGCAGGCTGATTTCCGGCTGATCGACGCTCAGCACGAAGTCCTGCAGGTTGCTGATCTTGTACTGCACGGTCAGCGGCACTTCGACGATGTTCTCGTCTTCAGTCAGCATCTGGCCCTGCTTGGTGTAGGCACGCTCACGCGTGACGTTTTCCATGTACTTCCTGTCGATCGGCGGGAAGTAGATGTTCAGGCCCGGACCCACGGTTTCGTAGTACTTGCCTAAGCGCAGCACCACGGCTTGCTCCTGCTCGTCGACGACATAAACCGCGCTGTACAGCCAAACGGCGGCCAGCACGACCAGACCGATGCCGAGCAGGCCGCCAAAGCCGCCACTCTTGCCCGGACCACCGCCGTCGTCGCCACTACGTTTCTTACCACCACCGAACAAACCGTTCAGGCTTTCCTGCAGCTTTCGGAAGGCCTCGTCGAGATCCGGTGGTCCCTTGCGGTCGCCGTTGTTACGACGCTTGCCACCCCAAGGATCCTGATTATTCGAGTTGCCACCCGGCTCATTCCAAGCCATAGCGCTCTCCATCTGATAAAGCAAAGACGCACCCACGGCGCGCCGACCAATGCTACAGAATGCCTGTCACCACGACACAACCGCTTTCTCAGGCTTTTATTGCAAAGTGTGTTGCTCGATGAATTCCATCGGTTGCAAACCTTCGCGGCTCACCAGCCGATTCAATTCGGCTCGTGGCAAACGAACGGCCAGTAAACTGATACCTTCGTCATCGTGTTCTTCTTTCTGTACCGCACCAAGTTCGAAAAACTGCGCACGCAGTCGAGCAAATCGGTTCGGCAAGCGCAAGGTGCCAACAAACAACTCATCGCCAAGCAGCTCGGCCACGGCCTGCTTGAGCAGGTCAAGACCCGTACCATCTTTCGCCGAAAGCCAGACCCGCTGCGGTTTGCCATCGGCATCGCGCTGGATCTGCGGCTCCACGCCCTCGAGCAAATCGAGTTTGTTATAGACCTCCAGGATCGGCAAGTCTTGAGCCCCGATCTCTCCGAGCACCACCATGACCTGTTCAATCTGGGCCATACGCTCGGGTTCATGGGAGTCGATCACGTGCAGCAACAGGTCGGAGTTGCTCGACTCTTCGAGCGTAGCCCGAAATGCCTCGACCAGCTTGTGCGGCAAGTGGCGAATGAAGCCCACGGTGTCCGCCAGCACGATCGGACCGAGGTCATCGAGCTCGAGTCGGCGCAAGGTCGGGTCGAGGGTGGCGAACAACTGGTCAGCCGCGAAGACGTCGGAATCGGTTACCGAGTTGAACAGCGTCGATTTGCCGGCGTTGGTATAACCCACCAGTGAAACCGTCGGAATGTCAGCCCGTTTGCGGCCGCGGCGCGATTGCTCACGCTGGCTGCGGACCTTTTCCAGGCGTCCCTTGATCTGCCTCAGGCGAACCCGCAACAGGCGCCGGTCGGTTTCCAGCTGGGTTTCACCCGGACCGCGCAGGCCGATACCGCCTTTCTGTCGTTCAAGGTGAGTCCAGCCGCGAACCAGCCGCGTACTCATGTGCTCAAGCTGGGCCAGTTCGACCTGGAGCTTGCCTTCATGGGTGCGGGCGCGTTGAGCGAAGATATCGAGAATCAAACCCGTGCGGTCGATCACGCGACACTCGAAAATACGTTCGAGGTTACGTTCCTGACTGGGCGTGAGGATGTGATTGAAAATCACCAGATCGACCTGTTCGGCCTGGACCAAGTCGCGCAATTCTTCGACCTTGCCGCTGCTGATCAGGGTTTTGGCGGTTGGCCGATGACGCGGCACGTTGAAAAACGCGACGGTCTCGGCGCCAGCCGAAATAGCCAACTCCTGAAACTCCTGCGGATCTTCGCGCGCCTCAGGGTCCTGTCCATCCAAGTGAACGAGAATGGCTCGCTCACCACCACCGTGGCGCTCAAAGAACAAAGGAGACTCCTATCAGGCGTTACCTGGCTCAGCGTCACCAGCTTCGGATTCGGTTGCGCTAGGCAGACGAATTGGACGAACCGGCACCACTGTAGAGATCGCGTGTTTGTAGACCATCTGGCTGACGGTGTTTTTCAGCAGGATAACGAACTGGTCGAAAGACTCGATCGTGCCTTGCAGTTTGATACCGTTGACCAGGTAGATGGACACCCCAACTTTCTCTTTACGTAAAGTATTCAAGTAAGGGTCTTGTAGCGAATGCCCTTTTGACATGTGCCGCACTCCTTTAAGGATTCAATATAAAAAATAGGTAAACAGATGGCTTTAGCCGCCACACCCCCAAGGATAGACGGCAATTGCAAGGACTCAGCTCAATATGGAGATGGTCCCAAGGTATTTCAAGGCGCGCGGCAGATTGTCGCAATCCAGACTGTCCAGCCAATGCAGATCAGTCCAACTGCGCAGCCAGGTGAACTGGCGTTTCGCCAATTGGCGCGTGACAATGATTCCACGCTCCTGCATCTCGGCTGACGTCAGCTTGCCATCCAGGTAGTCCCAGACTTGGCGGTAGCCTACTGCACGTATAGACGGCAACCCGGCATGCAGGTCACCTCTATTACGCAGGGCTACGACCTCGTCAATGAATCCCTGTTCCAACATTAAAGTGAATCTTTGTTTAATTCGCTCGTGCAGTACCTGGCGATTTGCCGGGGCAATGGCCAAGTTCGCGACAGTATAGGGCAATTGTTGCAGTCCCGAAGCGGCTGCTTCGGTACTTTGCACAGATTGTTGCAATCGCAGGGCGGTCATGCTTTGACCGCTGACACGATAAACCTCCAGTGCTCGACTCAATCGCTGGGGATCGTTCGGATGTATTCGCACCGCGGACTCCGGATCGATCACCGCCAATTGTTCGTGCAAGGCTTGCCAGCCAAGGCGCGCAGCCTCTTCTTCGATTTGCGCGCGGACCTCGGGATCGGCGGCCGGCATATCCGCCAGACCTTCAACCAAAGCCTTGTAATAGAGCATGGTGCCGCCCACCAGCAGCGGAATTTTTCCGCGCGCGGTGATATCGGCCATGGCTTCCAGGGCATCACGGCGGAAATCAGCAGCCGAATAGCTCTCGGCCGGGTCGAGAATATCGATCAGACGATGCGGGTATTGCGCCAGCAGCTCTTTGGAAGGCTTGGCGGTGCCGATATCCATACCACGGTAGACCAGCGCCGAATCGACGCTGATCAACTCGCAAGGCAGGACCTTGGTGAGCTCGATGGCCAGGTCGGTCTTGCCGGCGGCGGTCGGGCCCATCAGGAAAATCGCAGGTGGGAACTGGCTCATCAACGACCGCGCAAGAACAGTTTGTCCAGATCGTCCAGGCCCAGTTGGGTCCAGGTCGGTCGGCCATGGTTGCATTGACCGCTGCGCTCGGTGATTTCCATGTCACGCAGCAGACCGTTCATTTCCGGCAGGGCCAGGCGTCGATTTGCCCGGACCGCACCGTGGCAGGCCATGGTCCCGAGCAATTCGTTCAGGTGCGCCTGAATGCGGTCGCTGGTGCCGAACTCCATCAGATCAGCCAGGACGTCGGCGACCAAACGGTTGGCTTCGGCCTGCTTGAGCAGTGCCGGGATCTGCCGGATCGCCAGGGTTTCCGGGCCCAGGCGCTGCAATTCAAAGCCCAGGCGCTGGAACCAGGCGACATGCTCCTCGGCGCAATCGGCTTCACGCTGACTGACGGCCAGGGACTCCGGCACCAGCAACGGCTGGCCGCTCAGGCCCTCACTGGCCATGGCAACCTTCAGCCGCTCATACATGATCCGCTCGTGGGCGGCGTGCATGTCCACCAGCACCAGGCCCTGAGCGTTTTCCGAAAGAATGTAGATGCCCTTGAGTTGTGCCAGCGCATAACCCAGCGGCGGGATGTCGTCCTGCCCCGCCGGCAGCGCAACGGCATTGGCCTCGGGCAGCGGCGCAAAAAACTCGCGATAGGCGGCCTGCGCTTCGGCGACAGGAACTCCGGACTGCGGACGCGGCGTGTACTGATATTGATAACCCGCGCCAGAACCCGAGCCCGCCGGCGTATTGATCGACGGCTGAGCCTGGGGCTGTTCCAGCAGCGCATTGGCGGCCAGGCGCATTTCGCCCTGGGGCCCGAATTCACCGGCTTCGAGGCCGGTAGGCCGGACGATGGCCGTGGCAACCGGCGCCGCCAGATGATCGTCCGGTCGCACATCGCCCAAGGCGCGGTGCAAGGTGCCGTAGAGGAAATCGTGAACCATGCGCCCTTCACGGAAGCGCACTTCGTGCTTGGTCGGGTGCACGTTGACGTCGACGCCGGTCGGATCGACTTCGAAAAACAGCACGAAGGTCGGGTGTCGACCGTTGAACAGCACGTCGCGATAGGCTTGGCGCACCGCGTGGGCCACCAGTTTGTCGCGCACGGCACGGCCATTGACGAAGAAATACTGCAAATCGGCCTGGCTGCGGTTGAAGGTCGGCAAGCCGACCCAGCCCCATAGATGCAGGCCGTTGCGCTCGATTTCGATCGGCAGCGCTTGCTCGAGGAAACCCGGCCCGCAGATCGCCGCCACGCGCCGGGCACGGGCCGCATCATCATGGGCCTCGTGCAGGCTGAGGATGGTCTTGCCGTTATGGCGCAGATGGAACGCCACATCGAAACGCGCCAAGGCCAGACGCCTGATCACTTCTTGCAGGTGATCGAATTCGGTTTTTTCGGTCTTGAGAAACTTGCGCCGCGCCGGCGTATTGAAGAACAGGTCGCGCACTTCAACCGAAGTGCCCACCGGATGGGCCGCAGGCTGCACACGGGGCGCCATGTCCCGACCCTCGGTCTCGACCTGCCAGGCCTGATCGGCGTCGCGGGTGCGGGAGGTCAGGGTCAGGCGCGCGACGGAGCTGATCGATGCCAGGGCCTCGCCGCGAAACCCCAGGCTCATGACCTGTTCGAGGTCTTCCAGGTTGCGGATCTTGCTGGTGGCGTGACGGGCCAGGGCCAAAGGCAGGTCATCGGCGGAAATGCCGCTGCCATCGTCGCGCACACGCAGCAGTTTGACGCCGCCCTGCTCCACATCGACGTCGATGCGTTTGGCGCCGGAGTCGAGGCTGTTTTCCAGCAGCTCCTTGATCACCGAAGCCGGGCGTTCGACCACCTCACCCGCGGCAATCTGGTTCGCCAGTCGCGGGCTGAGCAGCTCGATTCGCGCGCCGTTGCTCACGACCTGATTCATTCTTTGGCCGCCAGTTCAGTGCCCGGAATGGTCAGGTGCTGACCGATCTTGAGCTCATCGCTCGACAGGTTGTTGGCGCTGCGCAGGGTCGCAGGCGATACCTGATAGCGCACGGCGATCATCGCAAGGGTTTCGCCCGGGTTGACGCGGTGATCACGCGGCCCCTGCACAATCTTGCCGGAATCACGCAGCCAGGCAATGTAAGTGCCCGGTGGCGGGTTCTGCTGGAAGAACTGGCGCACGCCGCTGCTGATAGAGCGCGCCAGCGCCTGCTGGTGGCTCGACGCGGCAAGCTTCGAGGCTTCGTCGGCGTTGGAGATAAACCCGGTTTCCACCAGGATCGACGGAATGTCCGGCGACTTCAGCACCATGAACCCGGCCTGTTCGACCCGTTGCTTGTGCAGCGGTGTCACCCGGCCGATGTTGCTCAGCACCTTCTGACCAACGTTCAGGCTGGACGTCAGGGATGCCGTCATCGACAGGTCAAGCAGTACGCCGGCGAGCATGCGGTCCTTGTCATCGAGGCTGACGTTGCCGGCACCACCGATCAAGTCGGAACGGTTTTCGCTGTCGGCCAGCCAGCGGGCGGTCTCGGAAGTCGCGCCGCGATCGGACAGGGCAAACACCGAGGCACCGAAAGCGGCGGCAGAAGGCGCGGCGTCGGCGTGGATCGAGACGAACAGGTCGGCGCCTTTCTTGCGGGCAATTTCAGTACGGCCGCGTAACGGAATGAAGTAGTCGCCGGTACGGGTCAGTTCGGCGCGGAAGCCTTTCATGCCGTTGACCTGCCGTTGCAGTTCACGGGCGATGGCCAGTACCACGTCTTTTTCACGTTGACCACGGGAGCCCGAGGCCCCCGGGTCTTCGCCGCCGTGACCGGCGTCGATCACCACAATGATGTCGCGCTTGCCGGCCGGAGCCGGTGGCAACTTGATCGCCGGTTCCGCAGGCGTTACCGGCACGGCGGGCACCGTGGCGACCGACGGTGTCAGCGCTGGAGGAGGCGCAGCATCTGCGGCGTTATCGAACAGATCGACCACCAACCGGTTGCCGTACTGGGCGTTCGGCGCCAGGGAGAAGCTTTTCGGCGTCACGGCCTTTTTCAGGTCGATGACCACCCGCAGGTCGGTCGGTGTACGCTGGGCCGAGCGCATGGCGGTAATCGGGGTGTTCGAGGTGTTGACGTTGAGCGGCGCACCGAGGGTCGCGCCATTGATGTCGATGACCAGGCGGTCCGGAGCCGTCAGGGTAAAGACGCTGTGTTGCACCGGGCCGGTCAGGTCAAACACCAGTCGTGTGTTGTCCGGTGCACGCCACAGACGAACACTGTTGACCTTCGAATCGGCCACAGCGTCGACGGTCACCGCCAAAAACAACACCCCTACGGCAGCCACCAACGCGCGAAAGCGCATACCTAACCCCATCATCTATTTGGATTCCAATGCCAAAGCGGCACACCAGGCCTCGCCACGCGAGCCCTGGGATAAAATTTTCAGCGAACGCCCGCTGTCTTGCGGGCTAATGGTAATGGTCAGGTCAGGCTTTGGCAAAAAGCCTGCACCTTTATCGGGCCATTCGATCAGACACAGGGCATCGTCTTCGAAGTAGTCACGGATACCGAGGAACTCCAGTTCCTCCGGATCGACCAGACGGTACAAATCGAAATGGAAGGCGCGAATGTCGCCAATCTCGTAAGGCTCAACCAAGGTGAAGGTCGGGCTTTTGACTGCCCCGACATGCCCAAAGCCGCGGATGATGCCTCGGGACAACGTGGTTTTGCCCATCCCCAGGTTGCCCTCAAGGAAGATCAGGCCATGGCCTTGGGTGATTCGGGCAACGCGTGCGCCAAAGTCGCTCATGGCCTGCTCATCGGCCAGGTACAGGGTTACTTCAGACACGGTGCTTGCTCCTCCAACAACTGACGAATGGCTGGAATCAAATCACTGGCCGCCAGCCCACGGCCGAATTTTCCTTGTTGCCCGCCGGCATTGGCGTGCAGCCAGACCGCCAGGCATGTTGCGTCGAATGGCTCCATGCCCTGGGCCAGCAATGCGCCGACCAGACCGGCCAGTACATCGCCCAAACCAGCGGTGGCCATGGCCGGGTGCCCCTGATGACACAGCGCCAGACGCCCATCAGGATGGGCGATCAGGCTGCCGGCACCTTTCAGGACGACGACAGCTGTATATTTTTTGCTCAAGGCATGGGCTGCGGCGGGACGGTCAGACTGAACGTCGGCAGTGCTCACCCCTAGCAAA
This sequence comes from Pseudomonas sp. P4_B4, assembly GCF_056402255.1. NCBI lineage: Bacteria > Pseudomonadati > Pseudomonadota > Gammaproteobacteria > Pseudomonadales > Pseudomonadaceae > Pseudomonas > Pseudomonas sp. P4_B4. The sequence continues at coordinate 138,148 of NZ_JBFUHS010000004.1, read as the reverse complement.
CGCGCCGCTTCGCCCGGATGCGGAGTGATCACGCAATTGCCGGGCAAACTCACACGCTCCTCGGCCAACATGTTCAGCGCATCAGCGTCCCAGACTTGCGGCAGCGGTGCATTGGCAGCGGCCGACAACAAGCTGCGCCCCCAGCCAGCCTGCCCCAGCCCCGGACCGACAACCAACACGGAAACTTTTTGCAGCAAAACCATCAGCTGATTGGCCGACGAAGTGCCCAGCACCATCGCCTCGGGGATCCGCGCCAGCGCGGCGGACACGTGTTCGCTGCGAGTCGCCACCGACACCATGCCTGCCCCGCTACGCAGCGCACTTTGCGCGCTCAGCAGGATCGCGCCACCCAACCCGCGATCACCACCGATCAGCAGCACATGGCCGAATCGGCCTTTATGGGAGGTCGGGGTCCGGGGCGCTGGACGCGGAAGGTTAGCGGCCGTCAGACGACGAGCGGTGAACGCCGCGCCACCAATCAACTGCGAATCGGCGTGCAAGTCATTGAACACCAGTTCGCCGACCACATCCGCCGCATCACCGGTGAACAACCCCACCTTCAAGCCAATGAACGTGACCGTCAGGTCAGCATGCACGGCATGACCAAGGATGCGGCCCGTATCAGCGCACAACCCTGACGGAATATCCACCGCCGCAACCGGCAGTCCGCAGGCATTGATCGCGGCGATGGCGCTGGCATACGGCTCACGCACATCGCCGCTCAGTCCGGTGCCAAGCAAAGCATCCAGCACAATGCCGCGCAATCCGGATTGTGCCGTCCAGGGCTCGATGAGCACGTTTTCGGACACCGCCTCGGCATGGGCCAACGCCGCATCACCCTGCAAGCGCTGCGGATCCCCCACAGCCAGCACCCGCACCGACCAACCGGCACGTTGGGCCAATACGGCCACCAGATACCCGTCCCCAGCGTTATTGCCATGTCCGGCCAGCACGCTCAGTTCGTTCGCTGTCGGCCACTGCCGCACCAACGCCCGCCACGTCGCCCGCGCCGCGCGCTGCATCAATTCGAAGCCCGCTGTGCCGGCGGCGATCAGGCTCGCGTCGAGTGCTCGCACCTGGGCGGCGCTATACAGCGCGTCGGGTAATTCATCTTTAGTGTGCGGCATGCGTCTTCGGGCTCCGATGTCTGGCAGAATTATACGCACCTCAGCTCCGGTTTCTCTCGCCTCATGCCCGCTATTACCACAGACCTGCCTGCCCTCGCCCAATCCATCAAGGACTGGGGCCGCGAGCTGGGCTTTCAACAAGTCGGCATCAGCGGCCTCGACCTGGCCGAGCATGAGCAGCACCTGGAACGCTGGCTCGAAGCCGGCTACCACGGCGAAATGGACTACATGGGCGCCCACGGCAGCAAGCGCTCGCACCCCGAAGAGCTGGTGCCGGGTACGTTGCGCGTGGTTTCGCTACGCATGGACTACCTGGCCGGCGACACCCAAATGGCGAAAGTGTTGGCCCAACCGGAAAAAGCCTACGTCTCCCGTTATGCCCTGGGTCGCGATTACCACAAGCTGATCCGCAAACGCGTGCAACAACTGGCGGAAAAAATTCAGGCCGAGATCGGCCCGTTCGGCTTCCGCGCTTTTGTCGACAGTGCCCCGGTGCTGGAAAAAGCCATCGCCGAACAGGCGGGTCTTGGATGGATCGGCAAAAATACCCTGGTCTTGAATCGCAAGGCCGGCAGTTATTTCTTCCTCGCCGAACTGTTCGTCGACTTGCCGCTGCCGGTCGACCCGCCCCACGCCACCGAACACTGCGGGCGGTGCAGCGCCTGCCTCGACATTTGCCCGACCAATGCCTTCGTCGGCCCCTATGTGCTGGATGCCCGACGCTGCATTTCCTACCTGACCATCGAACTCAAAGGCGCCATCCCTGAAGATTTGCGGCCGCTGATCGGCAATCGGGTGTTCGGCTGTGATGACTGCCAGATCGTCTGCCCGTGGAACCGCTTCGCCCGCCCGTCCGGTGAAAGCGACTTCAAGCCGCGGCACAATCTGGACAATGCCGGGCTGGCGGAACTGTTCATGTGGGATGAAGAAAAATTTCTGAGCAGCACCGAAGGCTCGCCGCTGCGCCGGACCGGTTACGAAAACTGGTTGCGCAACCTGGCGGTGGGCTTGGGTAATGCGCCCTCAACGATTCCGGTGCTGGAAGCGCTGAAGGCGCGACGGCAGCATCCTTCAGAACTGGTGCGTGAGCATGTCGAATGGGCGTTGCGGCAACACGCCGAACGTCAGGCTTCGTCGTTGTAGACGAACTTGGGCATTTCCCATTGAAAACGGATCGCCAGCAAGCGCAGCAGAAAACCGCCGAACAAAGTGATCAGAATCGATTGTTCATCGGGTAATTGCAGATAGATGCAGAGCATGTAGCACCACGCTGCCGCAAACGAGACGCTGGCATAGAGCTCACGCCGGAAGATCAGCGGAATATCGTTGCAGAAGATGTCCCGCAGGATGCCGCCGAAGACGCCGGTGATCACACCACTGACCGATGCCACCAACATGCCATGGCCCATTTCCAGGGCGGTGATGCAGCCGATCAGGGTAAATGCCACGAGCCCCATGGCATCAAGCACCAGGAACAGTGAACGCAAATGGCGCATCCAGCGCGCCGTGAACACCGTAATCATCGCGGCGACAGACGTCAGCACCAGGTATTCCGGGTGTTTGACCCAGGTTAGCGGGTAGTGCCCAAGCAACACGTCGCGTACCGAACCGCCACCCAACGCCGTGACACAAGCAATCAACACCACACCGAACCAGTCCATGCCACGACGGCCGGCAGACAGGGCACCGGTCATGGCTTCGGTGGTGATGGCGATCAGGTAGAGCATCAGCAGCATGGGGCGGTCCTTGCAGAAAAGGCGCGCAGTCTACTGACTTCGCTGGAGCACCAAAAGAGGGCAGACACACCCTGTGGCGAGGGAGCTTGCTCCCGTCCGGCTGCGAAGCAGTCGTAAACCAGCGCGCGCGGCTTGCCTGATAGAACACGCTGGCTGGTTTAGGGCCGCTGCGCGCCCCAACGGGGGCAAGCCCCCTCGCCACAGAAGCCCTCGCCGGGCATCTTCAAGCCTTGATGAAATGCTTGCGGTAGTGCTGCAACTCGGCGATGGATTCGCGGATGTCGTCCAGGGCTAGATGCGTGCTGCCCTTCTTGAAGCTGTCACGCACATCCGGTGCCCAGCGCGCAGCCAGCTCTTTGAGCGTGGACACGTCGAGGTTGCGGTAGTGGAAATAGCTTTCCAAAGATTTCATGTGGGTATAAAGGAAGCGACGGTCCTGGCAGATGCTGTTGCCGCAAATCGGCGACTTGCCCTTCGGCACCCACTTTTCCAGGAAGGCGATGGTTTCGGCTTCGGCTTCGGCCATGCTGATGCGGCTGTCGCGAACCCGCTGGGTCAGCCCGGAACCGCCGTGCTGACGGGTGTTCCACTCGTCCATGCCGGCGAGGATTTCGTCGCTGTGGTGAATGGCGATCACCGGGCCTTCGGCCAGGGTATTCAGGTCACTGTCGGTGACGATGGTGGCCATTTCGATGATGACGTCGGTGTCCGGGTTCAGACCGGTCATTTCCAGGTCGATCCAGATCAGGTTCTGCGGATTTTGCATGTGTCGGCTCCTAGGCAATGCTGCGCAGTTTAGCCTAGGCCGGTAGCCGGGCGTGCTAAACTCGCGGCCGTTTTACCTAATCGCTGCATTCTTTATACGGAACACCCATGGCCAAACGCCAACTCAATCGTCGTCAAAACTGGCGCATCGAAAAGATTCAGGGCGAACGCGCTGCCCGCGCCGCCAAACGCGAGTCCTCGGCTGTCGAGGCGCTTGAGGGCGGCGATCTGGGCCCGGAACAGCACGGTCTGGTGATCGCGCACTTCGGCGTGCAGGTCGAGGTCGAGGCCCGCGACGGCGAACTGGCCGGCCAGGTGTTCCGTTGCCACCTGCGCGCCAACCTGCCGGCGCTGGTGACCGGCGATCAGGTGGTCTGGCGTGCCGGCAACCAGGGTATCGGCGTGATCGTGGCGCAACTGCCGCGCAACACCGAGCTGTGCCGCCCGGACAGCCGTGGTCAGCTCAAGCCTGTGGCGGCCAACGTCGACATGATCGTCATCGTGTTTGCACCGCTGCCCGAACCCCACGCCAACCTGATCGACCGCTATCTGGTGGCGGCCGAGCATGCGGGCATCAAGCCGCTGTTGCTGCTGAACAAATTCGACCTGATCGACGAAAACAACGCCCCTGCGCTGAATGCCTTGCTCGCCGTATACCGCACCCTCGGTTATCCGGTGCTGGAAGTGTCGGCGCACCACGGCAGTGGCATGGAGCAATTGCAGACGCAACTGGACGGACGCATCAGCGTGTTCGTCGGCCAGTCCGGTGTCGGCAAGTCGTCGCTGGTCAACAGCCTGCTGCCGGATGTCGAAACCCGCGTCGGCCCGCTGTCCGAGCTATCCGGCCAGGGCACCCATACCACCACTACCGCGCGGTTGTTCCACTTCCCCGGCGGCGGTGAGTTGATCGACTCCCCGGGTATCCGTGAATTCGGCCTGGGCCATGTAAGCCGTGCCGACGTCGAAGCCGGCTTCATCGAGTTCAACGATCTGCTCGGCACCTGCCGCTTCCGTGACTGCAAGCATGACCGCGAACCCGGCTGCGCCCTGCTCAAGGCCCTTGAAGACGGCCGCGTGCAGCAGCAACGGATGAACAGTTACCGCTCGATCATCGCCAGCCTGCCGGAAAACGGCTACTAAACAGACGTGCCGACCGCCCTGCTTTCAGCGGAGCGGCCGGCGGCTGGATCTTTCCCCGCTTAAATATCAGACTTTTCTGTAAGGCGTGCGCACGCTCGCTTGTAGGAGATTTCTCTTTACGCGCCGACACCTTGTGGCCGCCCTGTAATCGCCTAAGTTCAAACCCTCTTCGCACTCCAGCGACACCGAGGGACACCCATGCAAACCTACCATCTGTTCATCAGCCATTCGTGGAACTACCCCGACGCCCACGACAATCTCGTGCGCCTGCTCAATGCCAAGCCCGGTTTCACCTACAAGAATTTTTCGGTGCCACCGGACAACCCGATTGTCGGCGCGAAAACCGACAAACAACTTGAGGAGGCCATCGAAAACAAGATCCGCCCGTGTTCGGCGGTATTGATCATGGCCGGGATGTACTCCACCTACAGCAAGTGGATCAACAAGGAAATCGAGATCGCCCAGCGCATGGGCAAGGTGATCATTGCGATCAAGCCGTTCGGTGCCGAGCGCATTTCCACGGCGGTACGTGACGCGGCACATGCCGAATGTGCATGGAACACCAACAGCATCATCGATGCGATTCGCCAGCATACGGCGGTGTAACCATGCGCAAGGGACTGTTTATCGGCATCAACGACTACACCCATGTATCGCGCCTGAGCGGTTGCAGCAATGACGCCATGGCCATGGCCTCCGTGCTGAAGACTGACGCCAATGGCGATCCGAACTTCAAGAACATCGTACTGACCTCTGCCGAGGACTACCTGAGCCGGGAAAAACTCGAAGACCAGATCCGCGAGCTGTTTTCCGGGGACTGCAATGTCGCGCTGCTGTATTTCGCCGGCCACGGCAGCTTCGATACCGACACCGACGAAGGCATGTTGATCCCGCAGGATTACAAGAGCGCCAAGGACGGGATTCGCCTCAGTGACATTTTCAACTGGGCGAGCAAAGCCACCAAGATCAAAAACAAAGTGATCATTCTCGATTGTTGCCAGAGCGGCTCGGCCGGCGAACTGCGCGCCTTGCGCAGTGAAGGCAGCGTGGTCGGCGACGGCATGACCATCCTGACCGCCTGCAAAAAGGAAGAGCCGGCGATGGAGGGCGTGCAGCACGGCGTGTTCACCGGATTGCTGCTCCAGGCCCTGCACGGTGGTGCAGCGAACATCCTGGGCAAGATCACTCCCGGCAGCCTTTATTCGTTTGTCGACAATGCCCTCGACGCCTGGGAACAGCGTCCGGTGTTCAAGACCAACGTCTCGCAGTTCATTTCCCTGCGCGAAGTGTCGCCGCTGATCCCCAAGGAAATCCTGCGCAAACTCCCCGAATGGTTTGCCGAAGCGGAGTCGGTATACCCCCTCGCCCCCAGCTTTGAGCCCACCGAACCCGAGTTCAACCCGGAACACGGCGAAGTCTTCGCCCAACTGCAAAAGTGCAACCGCCACAGCCTGGTCGAACCGGTGGACGCCGAACACATGTACTACGCCGCCATCCACGCCACCGGCTGCCGCCTCACCGCCCTCGGCGCCTATTACCGCGAACTCGCGATCAAGGGACATTTCTGATGCCAGTGTTTATCAGCTACCGCCACATGGATCGCGCCCACGCGGTCAAAATCAACGGGCGCCTGATCCAGGCCAATATCAAGACCTACCTCGACGTACTGGATATCGAATCCCAGACCACCGATGACATCACCGGGGTGATCACCCGCAACATCAGCGAATGCACGCACCTGCTGGCGGTGGTGTCGGAGAAAACCGCGCTGTCCTGGTGGGTGCCGTTCGAAATCGGCGAGGCGACTATCACTAATCGGCGTATCTGCTCGTTCAAGACCGGCCCGACAGAGCTGCCGTTGTACCTAGATAAATGGCCGAAGCTGATCAGCGACCGGGACATCGACTTCTTTATCGATGCCTATCGCAACGAAGCGACACTCAAGCGCTCGATGTCACTGGAATCAGTGACCGGCAGCGAGTCGGCGCGCAGCGTCAACAAATCCAATGCGGATCGCTTTCACGCCGATCTCAAGACGCGGATCATTCGTGGGTTCTGAAACTGCAGTAAAGGCAAAAAAACCGTGATCGTGTCGCGGCTTTTGGTACTCGCCTTGCGGCCTATCGATCATTTTCGTGACACCACGAAAATGATCGGCAGCATTCATTCCAGTCGTGTCGCACACATAAAAAAGCCGCGACTATCGTAATGCTGTTCACTAAAGGACGAACACTGTACCCGTGGCGAGGGAGCTTGCTCCCGCAGGGGCGCGAAGCGGCCCTAAAAATGGGACTGCTGCGCAGTCCAACGGGACGGTGCGGCGATCCGACAAGCTCCCTCGCCACAGGTTGTTTATTGTTCGCTCTATCTCTTAAGTGAGCAGCATTGCACGACTAACGCGGCTTTCTTATTCTCAGCGTGCGATCTTTTCCAGCGTCCACCCCAGCGCATCCAAGGCGTCGCAGCCATCCTGAATCAATATGTGTGCGGCGTTGGCGAAATGCTCCAGGTCATGACCTTCGGCATCTTTCACGCACAGGCAGGTGACGCTGTTGAGCAAATTGCGTGCAGCTTTGATTCGGTGGACGGCAGTTTCAAGAAGATCGGAAGCACGTGCTTCGGTATCGATGTACAGCGTCGGACCGACGCTGAGGTTGCCTTGCAGAAGGTGGTACTTAGCCATAGGTCTAACTCCAATCAATTGGATGAGATTCCCTCTTTGATTCGACCGGCTAAGATCGGTCACTGCGTGAGCGGCAACGGCTGAACTATAGACAGATTCGTGCACGACTGAGAACCTTGGCGAAAAACTTCAGATCGTTCCTACAGCTACCAGGCAGACACAAAGCACTCGGAGACACAGGCACGAAATAGACACAAAAAAGCCGACATCGCTGTCGGCTTTTTTGTCGGTCACTGCTTAGGCGGTTCAGCCGGTTTGGCTGGCTCACCCGGTTTCGGCGCCGGGCCATCAAACAGGTTCAGACGTTCACGAAGCTCGTGAGCCGGCAGAGGTTCCTTGTCCGCCGGCAACGCGTTCGGGTCGACTGGCGCAGCCGGTACGGCTCCCGGAGCGGCCGAACCCTGCGGTGCATCAGGAGCAGGCTCCGCCCCTTGCGAACCTTCGATCGCTCGCTGGGCTTTCTTCGTCAGCACCACGATGTCGATACGGCGGTTCACCGGGTTGAACGGATGCTCGCGATCGAACAGCGCCGACGAGGCATAGCCGACCACACGCGCCACCTGAGCATCCGGATAACTGCCCGCCACCAGCGCACGCCGTGCAGCGTTGGCACGGTTGGCCGAAAGCTCCCAGTTACCGAAATCACCGGTGCCGGTGTACGGCTTGGCATCGGTGTGGCCGCTGATGCTGATCTTGTTCGGCACCGCCTTGATGGTGTCGGCCATGGCCAGCAGGATGTCTTCGAAATACGGCTTCAGACGGGCTGAACCCGAGTCGAACATCGGGCGGTTTTCCGCGTCCATGATCTGGATACGCAGGCCGTCCGGCGTGATTTCGAACAGGATCTGATCCTTGAACTTCTGCAGCTGCGGGTTCTCTTCGACCTTGTTCTGCAGCTCTTGCAGCAACAGCTCGAGGCGTTCTTTCTCGACCTGCTCGGCCATGCCTTCAACCTGGTCGGTATCGATGGTGACCTTGTCCGGTTGTGGCTGGGACTTCACCTCGGGGTTGAGGGTGTTTTCCGGCGCCAGGGTCGGCGTGCCGCCCAGATCGATGATGTACGGCGTGCCGCTTTCGGAAAAGCCGATCGGGTCCTTGAAGTAACCGGCGATGGCAATCTTCTGTTCCGGCGTGGCGGTGGACAGCAGCCACAACACCAGAAAGAACGCCATCATCGCCGTGGCGAAGTCGGCGAAGGCGATTTTCCACGCGCCCCCGTGGTGCCCGCCGGCGATGCGCTTGACGCGCTTGATGATTATCGGCTGGTTATTTTCCATGGCTTATCGACCGCGAACCGCTTGTTCCAGCTCGGCGAAGCTTGGACGGTGCGCCGGGTACAGCACCTTGCGTCCGAACTCCACGGCCAGCGATGGCGGCATGCCGGAAGCCGAAGCTACCAGCGAGGCCTTGATGGCTTCGTAGACGTTCAGCTCTTCCTTGGCATCGTGGGCCAGGGAATGGGCCAGCGGGCCGAAGAAGCCGTAGGCGGCGAGAATACCGAAGAAGGTACCCACCAGTGCCGCACCCACGTGCAGGCCGATGGACTTCTGATCGCCCTCACCCAGCGAAGCCATGGTCACCACGATCCCCAGTACCGCCGCGACAATACCGAAACCGGGCATGGCGTCGGCGATGCCGTTCACGGCGTGGGATGGGTGTTCCAGGTCTTCCTTAAGGCTGAACAGTTCCATGTCGAACAAGCCTTCCAGCTCGTGCGGGGCCATGTTGCCGGAGGACATGATGCGCAGGTAATCGCAGATGAACGCGGTCATGCGCTCGTCCTTGAGAACCGTCGGGTACTTGGCGAAGATCGGGCTCGCGGCGGCATCTTCGATGTCGCCTTCGATGGCCATCATGCCTTCGCGGCGGCTCTTGTTGAGGATCTCGTAGATCAGGCCCAGCACTTCCAGATAGAAGCCGTGGTTGAAACGCGAACCAAACATGCTCAGGGACTTCTTGAGCACGTGCATCGTCATGTAGCCGGGGTTGGCCTGCAAAAATGCGCCGAGGGCGGCGCCGCCGATGATCATGACCTCAAAAGGCTGGATCAGGGCGGCAATCTTGCCGTGGGAAAGCACGTATCCGCCGAGCACGCTCGCGAATACGACGATGATGCCGATAATTTTAGCCATAGGTTAGGAGAGCACTTACTGAGTCGGGTTCAAGGTCATATTCGGAAGTTAAAAAATCTCTTCTTCTCCTTATCGGCAAAACTGCGCCAGACTATAGCCAGTTCAGGCGAAAAACTGATTTGACCCCATCCGGGCATAGGTAATGTTGACGATGATCGCCTCCCACCATGGTTAACGAAACGAACGTTACAACCCCGAAACCGACCACTCTCGAAGGCTGGGTCAAGCTTCTCGATGGCGTACGCCTGCCGGTTCCGCAAGCCAGCCACGACCGGGTCTGCAAGGCCATCGGCGACAATCGCAGCTCGCTACGCGACATCGCCGACTTGATGCAAGGCAGTCCGGCCCTGGCCTTGAGCGTGATTCGCGAAGCCAACCGGCATACCCATGGCAGCATGACCGAGCCTGCGGAAAACCTTGAAATTGCGATCAACCGCCTCGGTCTGAAGCGCACCGAAGAGCTGCTCGCGCGCCTGCCCGCCGAACCCCAGTCCGAGATTCCCAAAGCCCTGCGTCAGTTGCAGATGATCAGCCAGCACGCCACGCAACAGGCCAACGGCTTTTTTGCCAGTCGCCTGGCGCGCCTGTGGCAGGACATCCACTGGGGCAGCCTGCTGTTTCTTTCGCCCCTGTGGCCGCTGGCGCTGACCCATCCAAAACTGCTCGAAGACTGGGAGCTGCGGGTCATCCATAAAGGTGAGTCGGCACGCAAAGTCGAACAGCAACTGTTTGGTGTGCGCCTGCTGGACATCGGCCAGGCACTGGTGGAGATCTGGCGCTTGCCGATCTGGGTGCAGCAGGGCTATCGACTGTTGCTCACTGAACAGCGCGAACTGGTGAAAGTCCTGCGCATCGCCCGTGACAGCGAGCATCCACTGCGCCAGCAGAACCGCCTCGATGACGATCCGACCCTGCGTCGCTGGCTCAATCAACCGGCCAATACGGTGCTGCTGGCCAACGGTCTGGCGCTGTCGGCACAACACGCCTGGGACAGCCCGCACAGTGAGCGCTGGCAGTACCTGACCAGCCTTTACCTGCAAATGCCGATGGACGAGCTGCAGCAACAATTGCACCAGCAAGCCGCCAACAGCGCCCGCCATCACGCCATGCCCGACCTCTGGCACCCTGCCGAATCGCTGATCTGGCCGTGGGGCTTGAACCGTGTCCACGCAGGCTTGCTGCCGGCGGCGGCACCGAGCGCCGAAGAGCTGGCAACGTGGCGCAAGCAATGCGCCGAATTGCTGGTCGAGCCGAGTCGCTTCACCAACGCCATGCACTTGACCATCGCCGCCCGGGACGCCCTCGTGGCCTGCGGCATGCGTCGGGTGATGATCCTGATGGCCGACCGTACCCACGCCAACCTGCGCGTGCACCAGACGGCCGGGCTGCCGAAGGAAGCGGCCGGGCTGAACTTCGTGGTCAGCCAGAGCAACGTGTTGCAGCGCCTGCTCGCGCAACAGGCCCAGGTGCGCCTGACGCCAGCCAACAACGCGCAATTCTCGGCCCTGCTGCCCAACAGCCTGCGCTCACAGTTCAGCGGCGAACACTTGCTGCTGCGTTCGCTAGTCAACAATGGAAGGGTGATCATGATCGTCGTGGCGGATCAAGGCGGCGGGCCGTTTTCGGAAATTTCCGTACAGGCCTTCGGCAAAACCGCGCAGTGCATCGAGAAAGCCCTGCACAGCTTTAGCCACCGAGGCCAATAAGCTACGTTACAATCCTCCCTTTTGTGCTCTGGAGACCTCACATGTCTGACTTCTCTGGCTTGCCGCTGGTGATCGAGCCGAGCGACTTGCTCCCTCGCCTCGACGCCCGCGAACTGATTCTGGTGGACTTGACCAGTGCCGCCCGCTACGCCGAAGGGCACATTCCCGGCGCGCGCTTTGTCGATCCGAAGCGCACGCAGCTCGGCCAGCCCCCCGCCCCTGGACTGATGCCCCCGCTGGCAGCACTCGAAACGCTGTTTGGTGAGCTGGGACACAACCCCGACGCGGTCTACGTGGTGTATGACGACGAAGGCGGCGGTTGGGCCGGGCGCTTCATCTGGCTGCTGGATGTCATCGGCCACAGCAAGTACCACTATGTCGACGGTGGCCTACCGGCCTGGCTGGCTGAAGGTTCGCCCATGTCGATCCAGATCCCGCCACCCGTGGGTGGCCCGGTTTCACTGACCTTGCACGACGAACCCACCGCCACTCGCGAATACTTGCAAAGCCGTCTCGGCGCCGCCGACCTGGCGATCTGGGATGCACGCGGGCCGCTGGAGTACTCCGGCGAGAAAGTCCTGGCAGCCAAGGGCGGGCACATTCCCGGCGCGGTCAATTTCGAATGGACCGCCGGCATGGATCAGACGCGCCAGCTGCGCATCCGCACCGACATGCCGCAGATCCTCGAACAACTCGGGATCAGCAAAGACAAAGAAGTGATTACCCACTGCCAGACCCATCATCGTTCTGGCTTTACCTATCTGGTGGCCAAGGCTCTCGGTTATCCGCGGGTCAAAGGCTACGCCGGCTCCTGGGGCGAATGGGGCAACCATCCCGATACCCCTGTAGAGATTTGAGATTTTTAAGGACCGTTAATGAACAAGCGTCTGTTTATCATCAGCCAGTACCTGCTGCCCCACAACTTGCTCTCGCGACTGGCCGGCTGCATTGCCGAATGCCGCGTGCGCTGGTTCAAGAATGCCTTTACCACCTGGTTCGCCAAGCGTTATCAGGTGGACATGTCCCTGGCGCTGGTCGAAGACCTGACCGCCTACGAGCACTTCAACGCGTTCTTCACCCGCGCACTGAAAGACGGTGCCCGTCCGCTGGACGAGACCCCGGGCGCGGTCCTCAGCCCGGCCGACGGCGCGATCAGCCAGCTCGGCCCGATCGAGCATGGCCGCGTGTTCCAGGCCAAAGGCCACAGCTTCAGCGTGCTGGAACTGTTGGGTGGCGATGCAGCAAACGCTGCGCCGTTCATGGGTGGTGACTTCGCGACCATCTACCTGTCGCCGAAGGACTACCACCGCGTGCACATGCCGTTGGCCGGCACCCTGCGCGAGATGGTCTACATCCCGGGTCGTCTGTTCTCGGTCAACCAGGCCACCGCTGAAAACGTTCCGGAACTGTTCGCCCGCAACGAGCGCGTGGCGTGCATTTTCGACACTGAGCGCGGGCCGATGGCCGTGGTGCTGGTGGGTGCAATGATCGTTGCATCGATTGAAACCGTCTGGGCCGGTCTGGTCACGCCGCCGAAGCGCGAGCTGAAAACCTTCCGCTACGACGAAGCCTCCCGCGCGCCGATCCACCTGGAAAAAGGTGCGGAACTGGGTCGCTTCAAGCTGGGTTCGACCGCCGTCGTACTGTTCGGGCCGGATCAGGTGAAGTGGGCTGAAGAAATGACCGCCGGTACTGCGGTGCAGATGGGTCAGGGCATGGGCTCACCAAAAGCCTGATCAACGCACATACCTGTAGGAGCGAGCTTGCTCGCGATGGACGTTAACGATGACGCGGGCAATCTGAATGCCCGCGTCGCCCCGCTGTTCATCGCGAGCAAGCTCGCTCCTACAGTAGTTTTGCGGTGTTACAGCTGGCCGTCCCGATCTCGGAAGCCCAGCAGATACAGCACGCCATCCAGACCCAGCGTCGAAATCGCCTGCTTGGCCGACTGTTTCACCAGCGGCTTGGCGCGGAACGCCACACCCAACCCGGCAATCGCCAGCATCGGCAAGTCATTGGCACCGTCACCGACCGCAATGGTCTGCTCCAGGCGCAAGCCTTCCTTGTGTGCCAGTTCCTTCAGCAAATCCGCCTTGCGCTGCGCATCGACAATCGGCTCGACCGCCACGCCGGTGACTTTGCCGTCGACCACTTCCAGTTCGTTGGCAAACACGTAGTCGATACCCAGCTTGGCCTGCAATTGCTTGGCGAAGTAGGTGAAGCCGCCCGACAGAATCGCGGTCTTGTAGCCCAGGCGCTTGAGTTCGGCGAACAGGGTTTCAGCACCTTCGGTCAGGCGCAGCGAGGCGCCGATGGAATCCAGCACGTTGACGTCCAGACCTTTGAGCAAAGCCAGGCGCTCCTTGAAGCTGGCGCGGAAATCCAGTTCACCGGCCATCGCCCGCTCGGTGATTTCCGACACCTTGTCACCCACGCCAGCCGCCTTGGCCAGTTCATCGATCACTTCGGCTTCGATCAGCGTTGAATCCATGTCGAACACCGCCAGGCGACGGTTGCGACGGAACAGCGAATCTTCCTGGAAAGCGATGTCGACGTTCAGTTCCTGGGCAACGCTGAGGAATTCGGCACGCAGCGCTTGCGGATCAGCCGCCTCGCCACGCACAGAAAACTCGATGCAACCCTTGCCCTTGTCGGCCGGCGTGTCCAGCGGCATGCGCCCGGACAGACGATCGATGTGGTCGATGTTCAGGCCATATTTGGCGGTGATCGAGCTCACGGCCTGCAACTGCCCGGCTGTCACCTTGCGGGTCAACAAGGTCACGATGTGGCGCTTTTTACCCTGGTTGCCGACCCACTGCTGGTAATCCACTTCGGACACCGGTGTGAAACGGACCTGTTGATCGAGCTCGTAACCCTTGAACAGGATGTCCTTGAGCACAGACTTGCCTTGCTCGGTGTCGGGAATTTCAACCAGGATGCCAAACGACAAGGTGTCGTGGATCACCGCCTGACCGATGTCGAGAATGTTCACACCACCCTGGGCCAGAACGCCGGTAATGGCCGCAGTCAGACCCGGACGGTCGACTCCCGTGATGTTTATCAGGACGATTTCGCGCAAGGCGCACCCCCGCAGGTGGAAAAAAACCGCATTCTACCCACTTTCAGTGACCATCGGGCACCGTGAGCGCTTTGACGGCCTAGGGCCTGTCGCTATACTGCGCGTCAACTCCACGGACAAAAGAGCCGAGCTCAAGTGAACCGGCCCACGCCAGTAAAAACCGACAACTTCTTCCTGCTGATCTTCCGGGCACTGCGCCACCGCCGTGTACCGATTGCATTGCGCATCGCCAGCCATAACGTGATCCTGGTCGCCCTGGCCCTGGTCATCTATGCCGGTGTGATGGGCCTGCAGTTCAAGCAGGCCATGCACGAGCAGGCGGATGCGCTGGGCGAAAGCCTGACCACGCAGACGGCCACCTCGGCCACCGAACTGTTGGTGTCCAACGACATCCTCAGCCTCAATGTGCTGCTCAATAACCTGACCAAGAACAAGCTGGTGGCCCACGCCGCCATCTACAGCCCGGACAACCGCATCCTTGCCGAATCCGGCCAGCGCCCCAAGCATGGCCTGCTGGGCGAAGCCGAGGGCATGTACCAGAGCAAGATCACCTTCCAGGACGTGACTGCCGGGCAATTGCGCATCAGCCTGGACATGGACCAGTTCCAGCAGCCGATGACCATCAGCCTGCAAAGCATGGGCATTCTGAGCGCCATCCTGCTGGCCCTGTCTTTGGCCCTGAGCCTGCGCATGGGGCGTTATCTCTCCACGCCGCTGCTGCAATTGCGGGTGTGGCTGCGCAATATCGATGAATACACCCCGGCCACCGACCGCCAGGACGAAATCGGCGACCTGGCGCGTCAGCTGCACGCCAACTTCGCCCCGGAGCCCGCCCCTGTGCCGGAACCGGAACCGGAACCGGAACCGGAATTCGACGACATGGATGACGAAGCCGACCCGGCCTTCGAAGTCCGTAACCTGCGCGATCCGAGTTTCGACGAGAGCCGCCCGGTAGCGGCGCTCAAGCCAGCGCCACGGCAGATCGTCAGCACCGT
The DNA here is from genome assembly GCF_056402255.1 of Pseudomonas sp. P4_B4. NCBI lineage: Bacteria > Pseudomonadati > Pseudomonadota > Gammaproteobacteria > Pseudomonadales > Pseudomonadaceae > Pseudomonas > Pseudomonas sp. P4_B4. The sequence continues at coordinate 122,785 of NZ_JBFUHS010000004.1, read as the reverse complement.
CGAAGACGACGATGATAATGACCCGTTCGCCGATCTGCGCGACGAGTCGCTGGACAGCACCCCACAACCGGTGATTCGCAAGGCCACGCCGAGCGTGCCGCAACACAGCGCGGTACTGGCAGTGCAACTGGGCTCCCAGGAACAACTGCGACGCCTGCCGCGGGCGCGTCTTGAAGAACTGCTCGAACGCTATCGCGATTGCCTCGACCAGGCCGCGTCGCTGTATCAAGGCGAAGTGGAGACCTTGAACGATGGCAGCACGTTGATGCTGTTCCACACGGAAGACTGCGGTGACGATTACCTGACCAACGCCATTTGCTGTGGCGAGCTGCTGCGGGCCCTGGGCCACCAGTTGCAGATCGAAGTCGCGGACAGCGGCATCACCCTGCAATTGCAGCTGGGCCTGACCCTGGGCGACGAACTGTTCGGCCTGAGCCAGATCGACCTGCTGCTGACCGACCCCGCCCAGGACGCCCTCGCCTTGTCGCAACACAGCCGCAACCTGCTGCTGGTGGAGCGCAAGATCAGCGACGACGCCTTGATTCGCCAGCGCGCACGGATCCGTCCGATTGCCAGCCCTGAAGGTGCATGCTGCGTGGAACGATTGATGGAGCCGTATCCATCGATGCTTGAACGGCAATTGGCGCGGATGCATGAGCGTCGCGCTTAAGCCTTAGGCCCGGCCAAGTGAAGCCCGCAGATGAGCGATCGTCTGCGGGCTTTTTTGTTGCCTGTCATGACGCCTTCGCGGGCAAGCCCGCTCCCACATGGGACGTGGTCGTACACAAGATCTGTGTTCACAGAGATAATTGTGGGAGCGGGCTTGCCCGCGAAGAGGCCGGAACTGACGCCAGATATCTCCAACCTGCAGAAACAACAAAACCCGCATCAATGCGGGCTTTGTTTCAAATCCATCCTGGCTTAGAAGCGGAACACTTCCATATCCGTACGAATAGGCGCGGCCATCGGTATTTTCGGCTGCTTTTCCTGTTCTACCGCAGGTGCTGCCGCCTTGGCTGCCGGCTTGCGCGGGACGTCGGCGATCGGCGGCTGATTGGCCAGCGGTTTGAGCGCCACCGACAGTTGCTCGGCCAGGCGTTGCAGCAATACGCCCTGCGCCTGGACCTGAGCCGCCGTGCTACCGGCATGCTGTTCCTGCAAATGGATGATGCGGTTGTCGCGAACCTGCCCGCGACGGTCGATCAGGCGCCATTGCGCGTCGAGGATCGCCGGTTGTTTTTCACCCGAGTCCAGGCGTGTGATGGTCAGCAGCACCTGAACGTCCGGGGTGAAGCCCACTGTCGCCGGGGCCAGCACTACGCGCTGGCTGTCCAGGTGACCTGCGACCTGACGCAGCAGCAACTGATCGATATCCGACGAAAGGCTGCCAGCCCAACGACCGTCGGTCGAGGCTTGCAGGCTGCCATCCGGCTGACGCTGCAACAGGGTTTCGCGTTGCAGGTAGTCGGCCACGGTGACCGGCCCCAACAATACCGCCATGCCCGCGTTCTGTGCGGGCTGAACTGGACTACCAGCGTCCAGCTGATACAACGACACCGGTTGGTGAACGCTGCAACCCGCCAGGCCAAGAATGCCGGCGAGCAGAAGAATAAAAGGAAGGCGCAGAGCAGTCATCGTCCCATCCAGGTGATCGCTAAAAGGCTGACCACAGTGAAAATACTCAACAAATATGAAGAACGCGCGGCAATGCCGGCGTTTGAAAGGCCATATCATCCGTGAATATGCGTTCCGACTCCAGCGCAAAGCGCCGAACTACGGGTTAATTCGTAGTTCGGCGCTTCCAGGGGGCGTTCTCGCCTAGTTTCCCCACCGCGTTGTCGCCTTAAAGCGGGCCAGGCAAGGCGGAGGCCGCTGGTAATGGTTGCTCCCTTTCCAAGGACTCCAACGCAGCCTGGCCCGCTTTAAGGCACAACCCGAAGGGCCGGGCCTGCTGTTGTGCAGGGCTGTGTTGCTCGAAGCTTATTTGGAGTGACCAAACCTCGCTTCTCGCGCCTTGCCCTGCACAACAGCAGACCCGGCGCGGTGGGGAAACTAGTCGAGAACGCCCCCTAGGTCGCCTAATTGAGGTTTTCGACGAGCAGCGCATCTACCCGCTGGAAACCACGCGGCAATTTATTGCCACGACGACCACGTTCACCCTTGTAGTGTTCGAGGTCGTCCGCTTTCAGTGACAAGGTACGTTTCCCGGCCTGCAACACCAGTGTTGCACCGTCCGGCAATACGGCGATGTCCGTCACATACTCTTCACGACTGGCCACTCGCTCACCGGGAATCCCGATGATCTTGTTGCCTTTGCCCTTACCTAATTGTGGCAGGTCGCTGATTTTGAAGATCAGCAGGCGACCTTCGGTCGTCACCGACGCCAGCCAGTTCTGCTCACGATCGGCCACTGGGCGCGGCAGCATGACTTTGGCGTTGTTCGGTAGGCTCAGCAGGGCCTTGCCCGCCTTGTTCTTGGCCTGCAGGTCTTCACCCTTGACCACGAAGCCGTAGCCGGCGTCGGAGGCTATCACATACAGCGCATCGTCTTCCGGCATCAGCACGCATTCGAAACTCGCCCCTGGCGGCGGCGTCAGGCGACCGGTCAGCGGCTCGCCCTGGCCACGGGCCGACGGCAAGGTGTGGGCGGCCACCGAATAACTGCGGCCGGTGGAGTCGATGAACACGGCAAACTGGTTGGAGCGCCCGGCTGCCAGCGCCCTGAAACCGTCCCCGGCCTTGTAGGAAAGCCCAGTGGCGTCGATTTCGTGGCCTTTGGCGGAGCGAATCCAGCCTTTTTCCGACAGCACGACCGTCACTTTCTCGTTCGGCAGCAGATCGTGCTCGGTCAGGGCCTTGGCTTCGGCGCGCTCGACAATAGGCGACCGGCGGTCATCCCCGTAGGTTTCAGCGTCCTTGATCAGTTCGCTGCGCACCAGTTTTTTCAACTTGGCTTCGCTGCTCAGCAGGGCTTGCAGCTTGGCTTGTTCCTTGAGCAGTTCATCCTGCTCGGCACGCAGCTTCATCTCTTCCAGTCGCGCCAACTGACGCAAACGGGTGTCGAGGATGTAGTCGGCCTGGATTTCGCTCAGGGCGAAACGCTCGATCAGTTTGGCCCGTGGGTACTCCTCGGTACGGATGATGTGGATCACTTCATCCAGGTTGAGGTAGGCGATCAACAAACCGTCCAACAGGTGCAGGCGACGCTCGACTTTATCGAGGCGGAATTGCAGGCGACGACGCACGGTCTGCACCCGGAACTCCAGCCATTCGACCAGCAGCGCCCGCAGGTTTTTCAGCTGCGGCTTGCCGTCCAGGCCGATGATGTTGATGTTGACCCGGTAGCTCGACTCCAGCTCGGTGCTGGCGAACAGGTGCTGCATCAGCGCATCGTGGTCGAAGTTTTTCCGCGCACCCGGAATGATCACGATCCGGCACGGGTTTTCGTGGTCGGACTCGTCACGCAGGTCGGCAATTTGCGGCGCCTTGGACGGCTTGGCCTGCATCATTGCGGCGATCTGTTCCAGCACCTTGGCACCCGAGACCTGATGCGGCAGCGCGGTGACGATGATGTCGCCGTCTTCGATGTGATACACGGCGCGCATGCGCACCGAGCCCTTGCCGGTTTCATACATTTTCAGCAGATCGGCGCGCGGGGTGATGATTTCCGCTTCGGTCGGGTAATCCGGGCCCTGAATGTGTTCACAGAGCTGTTCAACCGTGGCTTTTGGCTCATCGAGCAAGCGCACGCACGCCGTGGCGACTTCGCGCAGGTTGTGCGGCGGTACGTCGGTGGCCATGCCCACGGCGATACCGGTGGTGCCGTTGAGCAGGATATTCGGCAAACGTGCCGGCAACACCAATGGTTCGTCGAGAGTACCGTCGAAGTTTGGCCCCCAGTCCGCCGTGCCCTGGCCCAATTCGCTGAGCAGCACTTCGGAATAACGCGACAACCGCGCTTCGGTGTAACGCATGGCGGCGAAGGACTTGGGATCATCCGGCGCACCCCAGTTGCCCTGGCCGTCGACCAGCGTGTAGCGATAGCTGAACGGCTGGGCCATCAGCACCATGGCTTCGTAGCAGGCCGAATCGCCGTGGGGGTGGAACTTGCCGAGCACGTCACCGACGGTACGCGCCGATTTCTTGTGCTTGGAATCGGCGTCCAGCCCCAACTCGCTCATCGCATAAATGATGCGGCGCTGTACAGGCTTCAGGCCGTCGCCGATATGCGGCAAGGCACGGTCCATGATCACGTACATGGAGTAGTTGAGGTAGGCATTTTCGGTGAAGTCAGCCAGCGAGCGGCGTTCTACACCGTCCAGGCTGAGATCAAGGGAGTCGCTCATGCGGGCCTCATCGGTTCGTTGTCTGGCGCAGCAGCATGGTGCCACCGCGCTGGGTAAATTCAAGTTTGTTCAGTGCGCTCATGCCGAGCAACACCTGATCGCCATGCAGCCCCGGGGCCACCAGTGCGCGTACATCCCGCAGCACGATGTCGCCCAGTTGCAGGCGTTCAATACGGGTGCGATAGCCCTGGCTCAGGCCATTGGCCGTGCTCAGGGTCACGCCGAATCCTTCTTCGAGCTTCAAACGCTTGGCCAGGTCCGCCGGAATCGACACATCGGTCGCGCCGGTGTCGAGCATGAAGTCCACCGGCTGGCCGTTGATCTGGCCGCTGACGACGAAATGCCCCTGCACATTGCTCACCAGTTTCACCTCAATGAAACCTTCGCCCTGCTCCGAGCTGACCACCACATTCGGATTTTGCTGACGCGCTTCCCACTGACCGAAAAACCGCGTGGCCAGAAACAGCGCCGCACACCAGGCCAACACCATAAACACCCGGCCGATGCGCTGACCCGGGGTTTGTTGTCTCATGGCTTGGCACTCCAGCCACCTTCCGGTGCAGCAAAGCGCCAGACCACCGGACGGACTTCGCCATCGGCGCGCGCGCCGAAGTTATTGTCGACACCGATCCAGGCGCCGTCGGCATCCACGATCAACGCTTCTTCCAGTCCGTAGTTCTGTGGATAACGACGGTTTTCCTGCAACAACTCGGCGGCGTACGACCAGCAGCGCTCGACCTTGGCCGTCTGCGGATCCCGGCGGCAGATCTGGTAGGCGTTGCGTTCAAGGGTGAACAGCTTGCCGTTGAACAGCGACAGGTCAGAGAAGTCCCGCGGCACGGCTTCGGCATGGGGAAACTGCTCGGGCTGCATTTCCATGCCCGCCTCGCTCAGCAGCACGCAGCCACCGTCGCATTCCCACAGGGTCTGTTTGCGCTTGATCATCAGCAATCCCCGGCCTTGCCGCTCGGCGGCGAACCACATCTGATCGCCCGCCTGATTGACCGCCAGCCCTTCGAACAGCGCATTGAATTGCAACAGCAGGCCTCTGGCCCGTGCCTCGCGAACCAGCATCGGCGAAATTTTCAGCCAGGCGGCAGGCCCCGTTGGCGGCACTTGCAAGACAGCGGCATGGCCTTCGCTGACGATGTAACGATTGCCGGCGCTGTCGCAGGTGATGCCTTCAAAGTCCAGATCACCGCCACGCACGAACGAAGCCCCCCAGACGCGAGACTTCAGCCCCCAAGGCAAACCGCTGTCAGGCACCAGCGGTACGTCGATGTGCACCGTTTGTGCCTGCCAGGCAGATTCGCTGGTATCGAGGCGGTAGATCTGGTCATCGTCGCGGTCGGAAACCGCCCACAGATCATGACCGCACTGCGCCAGCCCGGACAGGTTGCCTCCGCGCATGCCGTCGACGACATGCCCGGACAACAGGCGCAGCTGTGGCGCCGGCTCGGCAGATACCGTGATCGACGTCAGCAGCAACCCACAGGCCAGGGCAAAGCCCAGACGCATCAGCCCAGCACCTCGGCCAGGTTGCCCTTGGACTCCAGCCAGGTCTTGCGATCGCCAGCGCGTTTCTTCGCCAGCAGCATGTCCATCATTTCCGAGGTAGCCTCGAAATCTTCCAGGGTCAATTGCACCAGACGCCGAGTGTTCGGGTCCATGGTGGTCTCGCGCAGCTGCGGCGGGTTCATTTCGCCCAGCCCCTTGAATCGGGTGACTTGCGGCTTGCCGCGCTTCTTCTCGGCCACCAGGCGATCGAGGATGCCATCGCGTTCGGCTTCATCGAGGGCGTAGTAGATCTCTTTGCCCAGGTCGATGCGGTACAACGGCGGCATCGCGACGTAGACGTGACCGGCATCCACCAACGGGCGGAAATGCTGGACGAACAAGGCGCACAGCAAGGTCGCGATGTGCAGACCGTCGGAGTCGGCGTCGGCGAGGATGCAGATCTTGCCGTAGCGCAGCTGGCTCATGTCCGCCGCGCCCGGATCGACGCCGATGGCCACGGCGATGTTGTGCACTTCCTGACTGGCCAGCACTTCGCTGCCGTCGACTTCCCAGGTGTTGAGGATCTTGCCGCGCAACGGCAGGATCGCCTGGAATTCCTTGTCCCGCGCCTGCTTGGCCGAGCCGCCAGCGGAATCACCTTCGACCAGGAACAGCTCGGAACGCATCGGGTCTTGCCCGGCACAATCGGCCAGCTTGCCAGGCAGCGCCGGGCCTTGGGTAATGCGTTTGCGCTCGACCTTCTTGCTGGCCTTGAGGCGACGACCGGCGTTGTTGATCGCCAGTTCCGCCAGCAGCATGCCGGTTTCCGTGTTGGCATTGAGCCACAGGCTGAACGCATCCTTGACCACACCGGAGACAAACGCCGCCGCTTCACGAGAAGACAGCCGCTCCTTGGTCTGGCCGGAGAATTGCGGTTCCTGCATCTTCATCGACAGAACGAAGGCGATGCGCTCCCAGACGTCTTCCGGCGCCAGCTTCACGCCGCGTGGCAACAGGCTGCGGAATTCGCAGAACTCGCGCATGGCGTCGAGCAGGCCCTGGCGCAGACCGTTGACGTGGGTGCCGCCCTGGGCGGTCGGGATCAGGTTGACGTAGCTTTCCTGAACCGCGTCGCCACCTTCGGGTAGCCACAGCAGCGCCCAATCCACCGCTTCTTTATTACCGGCCAGGCTGCAGCAGAACGGCTCGTCCGGCAGGCGCTCGAATTCGCTGACCGCATCCACCAGATAGGAACGCAGGCCGTCCTCGTAATGCCATTCGACTTTCTCGCCGGTGGCCTTGTCTTCAAAGCTGACCAGCAGCCCCGGGCACAACACGGCCTTGGCCTTGAGCACGTGCTTGAGGCGGCTGATGGAGAATTTCGGGGAGTCGAAGTATTTCGGATCCGGCGCGAAGAACACGCTGGTGCCGGTATTGCGCTTGCCGACAGTGCCGACGATTTCCAGCTCGGTGGCCTTGTAGCCATCCTTGAAGGTCATCTGGTATTCGTTGCCATCACGCTTTACCCGCACTCGCACTTCGGTCGACAAGGCGTTGACCACGGAAATACCCACACCGTGCAAACCGCCAGAGAACTGGTAGTTCTTGTTGGAAAACTTGCCACCAGCATGAAGCTTGGTGAGGATCAACTCGACGCCCGAAACACCTTCCTCGGGGTGAATGTCCACCGGCATGCCACGGCCGTTGTCGCTGACTTCCAGGGAATGGTCGGCATGCAGGATCACTTGCACCGATGTGGCATGCCCGGCCAAGGCTTCGTCGACACTGTTGTCGATGACTTCCTGGGCAAGGTGGTTCGGCCGACTGGTGTCGGTGTACATGCCGGGGCGTTTGCGCACCGGGTCGAGGCCCGAGAGGACTTCGATGGCGTCTGCGTTATAAGAGCTAGCGCTGGGAGTGGCCATGGGGTCTCGTCGTCAGTGTTCGGTGAAAAAAGAATTCATGGGGCTATCGCTCACAATGCGGTGAAATCGATTGCCTGATACAAATCGGCGCCAATGCCGGCAAAACTCAACATGGCCGGCAATTGCCCGGCTAAACCCTGGAAACTGTGGTCGCCTCCGGCCTGGATACGCAAGGCGCATGCCCGGTAATACTGCTGGGCGAGGCGATAGTCCAGCGTTTCGTCAGCCGTTTGCAACCATACCTGATAACGCTGCGGCTCCTGGGGCGCCGGCACTTCCAGTTCGGCCAGGGCCGTCACATGGTCGTGGGTCATTTCCCAGGTCTCTTCGGTATACAGGTTTTTCTGCGTCCCCAGAAAGCCGTCGAACATCCGGTGCGGGCTGACGGCAGGGTTGATCAACAGGGCTTTCAAGCCATGGCGCTCGGCCAGGTGAGTGGCATAGTAGCCGCCGAGCGAGCTGCCGACCAGCAGTGGCCGCCCCAGCTCGGTAATCGCCCGCTCCAGCTGCTCGATAGCCTGGCGCGGGTGGTGGTGCAATGCCGGAACGCGCAAGTGTTCGCTCAGGCCCAGGCGCTCCATCACGTCGATCAACTGGCAGGCCTTCTTCGACAACGGCGAGCTGTTGAAGCCGTGGATATAAAGGATCGAACCGGACATTTGAGCTCCCTGTGCGTCGGCTAAAGAGGCGGAGTTTACAGGGACTCGGGAGAATCGGGGATATCCGCAGAATTCACGGCGTCTGTGTAGACGCCTTCGCGAGCAAGCCCGCTCCCACACTGGACCTGCGTCGGTCACAAGCCCCCCTGTGGGAGCGGGCTTGCTCGCGAAGGGCGCGACCAGGTTTTCCAGAAAAAATGAAAAAATCAGTAGCCGTTGGAACCGTAATCCACAGTGAAATCAAACCCGGTGACCCGCTCCACCCCGGTTTCCAGCCGCCCGTCGGGCAGCAGCCGCAACCAGCGATAGCCCGGTGCCTGTTCCCCGACCTTGAAATCCTCGCTGCCGGGCTCGAACTGGATGCAAGTCGAGGGCGAGGCGATCAAACGTACGCCATTGCGCATCTGGTCGATCTCCTGATGCACATGCCCCCACAACACCGCGCGCACCTGTTCGAAACGCTCCAGCACGGCGAACAGCGCCTCGGGATTGCGCAAGCCAATCGGCTCCATCCATGCGCAACCGATGGACACCGGGTGATGGTGGAAGCACACCAGATGATGACGTTCCGGCGCTTCGCTCAACGAGCGGGCGAGCAACTGCAGCTGTTCATCCTGCAAATAACCCGGCACCGAGCCTGGCACCGCCGAATCGAGCAACGTGACCCGCCAGTTGCCGATATCCACCACCGGTTCGAGCAAAGCGCTCTGCACCGCCGCCTCAGCCATGATCCACGGCTCATCGTGATTGCCGGGAATCCAGCGCGCCGGCGCATCGAGCTGGCGCGTCATGTCGCGAAACTGCTGGTAGGACTCCAGCGTCCCGTCCTGGGACAGATCACCCGTGGCCAGGATCAAGTCAATCCGCGGCTGTTGCGCGCGCACCAGCTCGATGACCTTTTGCAGGCTGTCGCGGGTATTCATGCCCAGCAACGCGCCGTCCGCTTCGGCAAACAGGTGGCTGTCGGAGAGTTGCACCAGCAACGCCGGATCGGCGGTGGTCAATGTGGATACGCTCGGCAAGGCGTTCTCCCAGGGCGTGATCACGGGGATGGGTAAGTGCCGCAATTATGCTGGGGGACGATCGAAAGGGGAAATCGTTGAACCTGACGCAGTTCACAACTGCGTTGCTCAATTACCGTACGACTTCGTACTCATGCCCCAGCGCCAGGCAATGGCTCAGCCATTCGCCCAGAAACATGTTCAGCTGGGCCTTTTCGTCCGGCTGGTGCATCGAGGCGTTCGGGTAAGGATAGATGCCGCGAAAGCGTCGTGCATGTTCGGCGCTGACCACTTCGGCCATGCGCGCGTCGTGATAGACCTGCACTTCCAGTTGCGGCACCGGCAGCCAGGGCAGGCTGTGTTCCTGACGCACTTGCAGGGTCGTGGTGTAAGGACAGGTCAGCAGCACCTCCAGTGCCAGCACACCGAGCATCTGGTCGCCATGGGTCACGGCGATGCGCCGCGCGGCAGGCTCGCTGCGCATGTCCGGCAGCAGTCGCATCAGGCGTGCGTAGTTCGCCTCGCAGGACGCTTGCAGCCCCACCAGGTCCACCCGATAGCGATCGCGCAGCTTGTTTACGACCATAACCCCCTCACTTCAACACGGTTCAAAGCCAGCCATTGCAAGGCAATGATGCTCGCCGCGTTGGCAATACGCCCGTCGCGCACGGCTTGCAGGGCATCTTCGAAAGCCCAGACCGTGACGCGAATATCTTCTGCCTCTTCCTCCAGCCCATGCAGGCCGCCAACCCCGGTGGTGTCACAACGCCCCAGGTACAAATGCACGAACTCGTTGCTGCCGCCCGGCGATGGAAAGTATTTGAGCATCGGCCAGAGCGCCCCGATTACCAGCCCAGCTTCCTCCTGCGCCTCGCGGTGAGCAACTGCTTCCGGCACTTCATCCTTGTCGATCAGACCAGCGACCAGTTCGATCAGCCACGGGTTGTCGGTCTTGCCCATGGCACCGACGCGAAACTGCTCGATCAGCACCACTTCATCGCGCTGCGGATCGTAAGGCAGCATGCATACCGCGTCATGGCGAACGAATACTTCACGATTGATCTCGCGGCTCATGCCCCCGGCGAACAATTCGTGGCGCAAGTGCACGCGTTCGAGTTTGTAGAAGCCCTCGTAGCACTTTTCGCGCCGCACGATATCAACGGCGGTCGGAATGGCGTTGGCAAAATCCGTCATGACTATCCTCTTTTACTGCAAATCCTGTTCGAGGCTGCTTTTTTTCCTGGGCCTCGACTTCGCGCCATCCTAACGCGCCCGTGACGTTTGATGCAGCCCCTTTCCCGTCAGCGGGATGGACGGTGAGGGCGAAACCCACTCTAATTAGCTTAGTGGCGAACTGACTGCTTTGTTGAGAGTCGAAGCCGGTAACTTTTTGCCTTCCCCTGTTTCAGAAAGGACGCTCATGTCGCTTTTCAAAATCGCCTCCGTGGCCGCTATCGCCCTGACCCTGGGCGCTTGCGCGAGCCTGTTCCAGCCCAACTACCGGACGCCGCTGGAAACCACCCGCGACGCCTCCGAGCAACTCAAGCCCGGTTGCAGCAACCCCGATTGCCCGCTGGTCAACATCGACACCCTGCACTTTGCGGACGAGCCTGCACTGGACGGCATCATCGAAAAACGCCTGCTGCAAATGACCCGCACCTCGCCCGACGCGCCGGTCGCCCCGACCCTGGCAGCCTATCGCGAAGAGTTTTTGCGCACCGCCGGCCCGCGCAACAGCAGCTACTTACAGGCAAAGGTACGTGAGCAGCATGACGGCTTGGTGATCGTCGAGTTGTCCAGCTATCTGGACACTGGCGGTGCCCATGGCACCCCAGGTCGAGGTTTCATCAACTATTCGCGCCAGCAGCATAAAGTGCTGACGCTGTCGGACATGCTGGTGCCGGGGCAGGAAGACGCGTTCTGGAAAGCCGCGCAGGTGGCACACAACAGCTGGTTGATCAGCACCAAGCTCGATCAGGAACCGGAGTTCGTGAAGAGCTGGCCGTTCCAGAAAACCCAGAACGTGGCGCTGACCTACGGTGGGGTGATCCTCAAGTACGAAACCAGCACCATCGCGCCTTACGCGCTGGGCCATGTCGAACTGAAGATCCCCTACCCTCGCCTGAACGGCATCATCAAGCCCGAGCTGTTTCCCGGCCGTAACTGAAGGCCCGGCCCAGCACTAGCTGGAGCAACCCTGCCACTACCAGTGCCGGCAGGGTTGCACCGACATCCGGATACAGGTTGGCCAACAAATGATAGGTGCTGATCCCGCCCAGCCAGGCGAGCAGTGCCGGCCAGCGCAGTGCGGCCGAGGCCACCTGGGCGCTGCGCTTGCGCAGAATGAAGTGGTCCACCAGCACCACGCCGAACAACGGCGCAAACACCGAACCGATCAGCAGCAGGAAGTTCTGGTACTGGGCCAACGGCGCCAGCAGGGCAATCAGCGTGCAGATAACGCCGATGGCCAACGCCAGATGCTCGACTTTGGCGCGCAACAGAATCCCGCTGGACACCGCCGCCGAGTGAATATCGGCAAAAGCGTTTTCCGATTCATCCAGAAGAATCAGCAGCAGCGGAATCCCCAGGCCGGCGCCGGCCAGCGCCAGCAGCAAGGCATTGACTTCACCGCTCGGCGCGAACGCCAGGGTGTAGGCCACGCCCAGGCTCATCAGCCAGAAATTACCGATGAAGAAACCGATGGCGGTGCCACCGAAGACGTTTTTCGCCCGTTTGCCAAAGCGCGAGTAGTCGGCGATCAGCGGCAACCACGACAGCGGCATGGCAATGGCGATGTCGAAACCCACGGCGAACGGCATCGAACCGTCACCGGCCTGGGCCCACAACGCGGCCAGGTCAGCCTTGGCGAACAGGTTCCAGGTCAGCCAGGTGCATGCGGCCAGCAGCAGCCAAATACCCCATTTGCGCAGGATCTGCCGCACGAACGTCAATGGACCGCTAACGGCCAACAAGGTCGCCAGTGCGCCGAAGAACAGCGTCCACAGAACGGGATTTGACAGCAGACTGCCTTCGCTGAAGGCCTTGGCGCCCAACAGACTGGCGGCATCGCGCATGACGATGATTTCGAACGAACCCCAACCGATCAGTTGCAGCAGGTTCAACACCGCCGGCAGGCTCGCGCCTTTGGTACCGAGGCTGAGCTTGAGCGCGGCCATCGACGACAGGCCGGTGTCACTGCCGATCACCCCGACCGCCGCCAGCAGCAGAACGCCGACCAGGGTGCCGAGAAAAATCGCCAGCAACGAACCGGACAAGCCAAGGCCTGGCGCGAGCAATGCGCCGGTCTGCAACACCATCAGGCCGATGCCGAGGGAGAACCATAAGGAAAACAGATCGCGGCCGCCGAACACACGTTTGTCGCTCGGCACCGCGATATCGGGAGAGTAAGTACTGGGTTGAATGCTCAAGGGTGTTATCTCAGAGGAACACATTTTGTTATTGGGAGTTTCGGTGTCTGAATTGGCGCTTTCGCGAGCAAGCCCGCTCCCACATTTGGCCTCTGTCATACACAAAATCTGTGTTCACAGGAGATCAAATGTGGGAGCGGGCTTGCTCGCGAAGACGGCACCAAAGGCACCGTCAATCCCAGGTCAGATCAAACTTTCTGGTAAAGCTGACTGCCTTCCTGCTTGAAGCGCTCGGCCTGTTCGGCCATGCCTTGGGCGACGTCCACGTCGACCGCTTCGATCCGTTGGTTGGCCGCGTACTCACGGACTTCCTGAGTGATCTTCATCGAGCAGAATTTCGGCCCGCACATTGAGCAGAAGTGCGCGACCTTGGCCGAATCCTTCGGCAGGGTTTCATCGTGATACGAACGAGCGGTGTCCGGATCGAGGCCCAGGTTGAACTGGTCTTCCCAACGGAACTCGAAACGCGCCTTGCTCAAGGCATTGTCGCGGATCTGTGCCCCCGGGTGACCCTTCGCCAGATCGGCGGCATGCGCAGCGATCTTGTAGGTGATGATCCCGGTCTTCACGTCATCCTTGTTCGGCAGGCCCAGGTGCTCCTTCGGCGTGACGTAGCAGAGCATGGCGCAACCGAACCAGCCGATCATCGCCGCACCGATACCGGAGGTGATGTGATCGTAGCCCGGCGCGATGTCGGTGGTCAGCGGGCCGAGGGTGTAGAACGGCGCCTCGTCGCAGCACTCCAGCTGCTTGTCCATGTTCTCTTTGATCAACTGCATCGGCACGTGGCCCGGGCCTTCGATCATGCACTGCACGTCGTGTTTCCAGGCAATCTTGGTCAGCTCGCCGAGGGTCTCCAGTTCGCCGAACTGCGCTTCGTCGTTGGCGTCGGCAATCGAACCCGGACGCAGGCCATCGCCCAGCGAGAAGCTGACGTCGTAGGCCTTCATGATTTCGCAGATGTCTTCGAAATGGGTGTAGAGGAAGTTCTCTTTGTGGTGCGCCAGGCACCACTTGGCCATGATCGAACCGCCACGGGAGACGATGCCGGTCACGCGCTTGGCGGTCATCGGCACGTAGCGCAGCAACACGCCAGCGTGGATGGTGAAGTAGTCGACACCCTGCTCGGCCTGCTCGATCAGCGTGTCGCGGAACAGCTCCCAGGTCAGGTCTTCGGCCGCACCGCCGACTTTTTCCAGGGCCTGGTAGATCGGCACCGTACCGATCGGCACCGGCGAGTTACGGATGATCCACTCGCGGGTTTCGTGGATGTGCTTGCCGGTGGACAGGTCCATGACCGTGTCCGAACCCCAGCGAATACCCCAGGTCAGTTTCGCCACTTCTTCTTCGATCGACGAACCCAGTGCGCTGTTACCGATGTTGCCGTTGATCTTCACCAGGAAGTTACGGCCGATGATCATCGGTTCCAGTTCGGTGTGGTTGATGTTGGCCGGAATGATCGCGCGGCCACGGGCGATTTCGTCACGGACGAATTCGGGGGTGATGATTTTCGGCACACTGGCGCCGAAGCTGTGGCCGGCGTGTTGCTGGTCCAGCAGGCCGGCGGCGCGGGCCACTTCCAGCTTCATGTTTTCGCGGATGGCAACGTATTCCATCTCGGCGGTGATGATGCCTTGGCGCGCGTAGTGCATCTGGCTGACGTTGGCACCCGGCTTGGCGCGGCGCGGGTTGTTGACGTGAGCGAAGCGCAGCTTGGTCAGCTCCGGATCGGCAAGGCGCTCCTGGCCGAAATTCGAGCTCAGGCCGCTCAGACGCTCGGTATCGCCACGGGATTCGATCCACGGCGAACGCACGTCGGCCAAGCCCTTGCGCACATCGATGATGACATTGGGGTCGGTGTAGGGGCCCGAGGTGTCATACACCACTACCGGTGCGTTGACCTCGCCGCCGAAGTCGGTCGGCGTCACGTCGAGGCTGATTTCGCGCATCGGCACGAGGATGTCCGGGCGAGTGCCCTGAACATAGATTTTTTGCGAGCGGGTAAACGGCTGAACCGATTGCTGATCGACCTTGGCCGAGTCACTCAGGTTGGTGGCGTTTTTTGCTTTTGTAGTCATCACGGGCTCTCCAGACACACATCCAGGCAGTGGATTTTTGTCGGAGCGAACCTGTAAACGAATGGACGCACGGGCGCTGGGAAAGCCAGCTGTGCTGTGCTCAGTGCTCGAGGGGTGTTCGATTGTCGAACAACATCCCGGACGAAGCACAAGAGGACTCGCCGGGTGACGAGAAATCTTGTTCCCTACGCAGGCGCTAACCTGATCAGGTTCAACGGGATCCGAATTTATTCGATCTCAGCCTCATAGCAAGGCACCCCGACAAGAACCCGGCCAGTCTAGACACAACTGGCAAAGAACGCCAACCCCACGGCAAATACCATGATGAATGGCGTAATTACACGCAGTATCAGGATTGTTGCAGCCCCGATGCACAACTACACTCGCTACGCTGAGCCGGCATTGACGCTGTCAAAGCGGGGCCTTAGCCTTGGCGCTCAAATTACCTCTGTAATATCAATTCTAGGGATCGTCTATGCTGCGCAAACTCTCACTGGCCCTCGCCGTGTCTTGTGCGTCCAACGGAATGGCCTGGGCAGCAGATGCGCCCTTATCGACCAAGACGGACCTGGTCAGCGTTTATCAGGAAGCCGTCAACAACAACGCCGATCTGGCGGCTGCCATCGCCCAATACGGCGCGCAGAAAGAAGTCGTACCCCAGGCCCGCGCCGGGCTGCTGCCGAACCTCTCGGGCGGCGCGAATATTTCAGAGGTGCGTACGGATCTCGATCAGCCGTCCGCCACGTCCAACCGCGATGCTCATTCCTACCAGGCCACTTTGGCGCAGCCGCTGTTCCGGGCTGACCGCTGGTTCCAGTTCCAGGCCGCCAAGGAAGTCAACGAACAGGCCGCCCTGCAACTCTCGGCGACCGAGCAAAACCTGATCCTGCAAACCGCTGACAGCTATTTCAACGTGCTGCGCACCCAGGACAACCTGGCCTCGACCAAGGCCGAAGAAGCGGCGTTCAAACGCCAGCTCGATCAATCCAACGAGCGTTTCGATGTCGGTCTCTCGGACAAGACCGACGTATTGAACTCACAAGCCAGCTACGACACCGCACGCGCCAACCGCATCGTTGCGCAGCGCCAGGTGGACGACGCCTTTGAAGCATTGATCACCCTGACCAACCGCCAGTACAACTCGATCTGGGGCATCAGCCATAACTTGCCGATCCTGCCGCCAGTACCGAACGACGCCAAGGCCTGGGTCGAAACCGCGGGCAGGCAGAACCTCAATCTGTTGGCCAGCAACTATGCCGTTAGCGCCGCCGAGCAAACCCTCAAGCAACGCAGGTCCGGGCACTTGCCAACGGTTGACGCGATCGCCAAGTACGAGAAAGGCGACAACGACGCACTGGGCTTCAGCAACCCGAACAACCAGCCCCTGCCGTACGGCGGCAACGTCGAGCAAACGACCGTTGGCCTGCAACTGAACATCCCGATCTACAGTGGTGGTTTGATCAACTCCCAGGTGCGTCAGTCCTATGCACAACTGGACCAGACCGAGCAGCAACGCGAATCCCTGCGCCGGCAAATCGTGGAAAACACCCGCGACCTGCACCGCGCGGTGAACACCGATGTCGAGCAGGTACAGGCGCGCAAGCAATCGATCATCTCCAACCAGAGCGCGGTGGAAGCGACTGAAATCGGCTATCAGGTGGGTACGCGAAACATCGTCGACGTGCTGGATGCGCAACGTCAGCTCTACACCTCGGTGCGCGACTACAACAACACCCGCTACGACTACATCCTCGACAACCTGCGCTTGAAGCAACAGGCCGGCACGTTGAACCCCGGGGATCTGCAAGTCCTGGCACGCTGGCTCAATCCAAACTACAACCCGGACAAGGACTTCCTGCCGCCGGATCTGGCCAAGGCTGCGGAGGAGCAGTTGAAAGCGCGACCGGAGCAGTAAAAGCAAAAGCTTCGCGAGCAGGCTCGCTCCCACAGCGTTTCGAGTGTGGGAGCGAGCCTGCTCGCGAATGAATACAACTCGGTCTAACGCTCGATCAACCGCCCCAACCCATCCAGCAAGCGCTGCAATGCGCCCTGATTGGCGCGCATCACGTTCAACCCGGCCTCTGCCATGCGCTGCGCATCACGTGGCAGTTCGAACAGCCGCTGCACCGCCACCGCCAGCCCTTCGGCATCCTCCACTTCCTGCAACGCCCCGGCACTGCGCAACTGTGCGGCGATTTCGAGGAAGTTGAAAAGATGCGGCCCGCTCAGCACCGGTTTAGCGAGGGCCGCCGGCTCCAGCAGGTTATGACCGCCATTCGGCACCAGGCTGCCGCCGACGAATGCACTGTCAGCCAAGGCGTAGAGAAACAGCAACTCGCCCATGGTGTCGCCCAGCAGCACTGAAGTATTCGCGCTGACTCCATCGCCGCTGGAACGCCGGACCGTGGCAAACCCTTGTTGCTGGCACAACCCGTACACCGAATTGAAGCGTTCCGGATGACGCGGCACCAGAATCAACAAAGCATCGGGGTGATTGACCAACAACTGACGATGGGCCGCCAGCACCACCTCGTCTTCGCCGTCATGGGTACTGGCCGCGATCCACACCGGTCGCTCCAGCGCCTGCCATTGCCCTCGCAGCTCAACGGCGCGCGCCAGCAGTTGCGGGTCGATGGTCAGGTCGAACTTGATCGAACCGGTCACTTCGACGGTTTCCGCCCGCGCCCCCAAGTCAAGAAAACGCCGGGCTTCGGCTTCGGTCTGCACCGCGAACAGGCTCATTTCGGCCAGCATCGGCTGAGTCAGTTTGCGGAACCGGCCGTAGCCCCTGGCCGAACGCTCGGACAATCGCGCATTGGCCAGCGCCACGGGGATCCCGCGTTTGGCGCATTGATGGATATGGTTGGGCCACAGTTCGGTTTCCATGATCACCGCCAGTTTCGGCTGGACCCGATCGAGGAAGCGCCGGGCAGCGCAAGGCAGGTCATAGGGCAGATAACAGTGCTGGATGCGCGACTCATTGGCGAACAGTGCATGGATGCGTTCCGAACCGGTCGGCGTCATGCAGGTCACGGTAATCGGCAGATCCGGATAACGCGCCAGCAAGGCGCGGATCATCGGTGCGGCCGCTATGCTTTCGCCCACCGACACGGCGTGCACCCAGATGCCGCCCGGCTTCATCGACGGCATCCCGCAGGAAAAGCGCTCGCCGATGCGCCTGGCATACGCCGGCGCCTTGCGCGCGCGCAGCCAAAGCCGAATCGCTACCAATGGCAGCCCCAGATAAAACAGCACGGTGTAGAGAGTTCTATTCATGGCGGCGGAGTTTATCGGCTTTTTTCGCCAATCGCCTGCAAGTGCACGGCAAAACGTTCGGCGAGCCAGCGCGCGGCCGGACCGAGCGGCTCATCCCGGCGCCATACCAGTTCCACCACCAGGGCCGGCGGGGTCCATTCGCTGACCAGTTCGACCATCTGGTTCTGATAGGTCGGGTACTGCACCACGTGGCGTGGCAACCAAGCCCAGCCGAGGCCACGCACCAGCCATTCGGCCATCACATAGAAACTGTCGGCACGCCACACCTGTGGGCTGGCCGGATCACTGCCGGGATAAATGCTCGACTCCGTGGACATCAGCAACTGCCGATGTTGCGCCAGTTGTTGGCCGTCCACTGCGCCTTTGCGCGCCAACGGATGATCCTTGCCGCACACTGTGACCATTTCCACGCTGCCCAGCACCCGCCGCTCTAGTGCCTCGGGAATCTGATCGTGAAAGAACAGCAGCCCCAGATCGGCGCGCCGCTCCACCAGCTTGCGCGCGACATCGCCTTGGGCGGCGCTGGTCAGTTGCACTTCAAGGCTGGGGAATTTTTCCGCCAGGGCCTCGAAGCTTTCGATGATCGGTTGATAAGGCATCGCCTCATCCTGCGCCACACGCAGTCGCGCCTCCTGCCCGCGCATCATCGCCAGCGCCCGGCCGTTGAGCCGTTCGCACTGGCGCAACACCTCCCGCGCTTCGTCCAGCAAAGCCGTGCCGGCTTCAGTGAGTTTCGGCTGACGGCCGCTGCTGCGGTCGAACAGGCTGACACCCAGGTCTTCTTCCAGCAACGCTATCGAACTGCTGACCGCCGACTGCGCCTTGCGCTGATCCCGCGCCACGGCAGAAAACGAACGCTGCTCCGCTACGCTGACAAACAACCGCAGCTGCTCCAGATTCCATTGCATGTTCATGGCTCAACCCATCTTCTAAGCAGATAGGTAATGACTTTACCGCATCTGGCGAATCTCTAGAATGCCGACCTCAGAGAGCAACACTTCACACGAGGATTGACCCATGACCGCCTACTACTACCTGGCCATTGCCATCTGCGCCGAAGTGATTGCCACTGTTTCGATGAAAGCCGTCAAGGGTCTCAGCACCCCGCTGCCACTGGTGCTGGTCATCGTCGGTTACGGCATTGCCTTCTGGATGCTGACCCTGGTGGTGCGCAGCGTTCCGGTGGGCGTGGCTTACGCCGTGTGGGCCGGCATGGGGATCGTGATGGTCAGCGTCGCGGCGCTGTTTGTCTATGGGCAGAAGCTGGACGTGCCAGCGATGCTGGGGATGGCGTTGATTGTGCTGGGTGTTGTGGTCATCCAGCTGTTCTCCAAAACTGCGGGGCATTAAGAGCAGCTACAAGCTGCAAGCCATAAGCTGCAAGAGGGATATTCTCCCACTCTTGCTTGCAGCTTGAAGCTTGAAGCTTGAAACTTGCGGCTTCGCTTTGAACACAGAGGTCGCCGAATGCCATCCGTTATTTCCACCGACGTGCTGATTGTCGGCGCTGGTGTCGCCGGCCTCTGGCTGAATGCGCGCCTGCGTCGCCAGGGGTTTTCGACCGTGCTGGTGGAAAGCGCCAGCCTCGGCGGCGGGCAGAGTGTGAAGTCCCAGGGCATCATCCACGGCGGCGCCAAATACGCGCTGCATGGCGCCCTGACGGGCGCCTCGGAAGCCATCGCCGACATGCCGCGCCGCTGGCGTGAAGCCCTGGCCGGTGACGGCGAGCTGGACCTGACCGGCGTGCGCCTGCTGTCCGAAGCCCATTACCTGTGGTCCCCCGGCACCCTCGCCGGCAACCTCACCAGTTTCTTTGCCAGCAAAGCCGTGCGCGGTCGCGTCGATCAGGTCAAGGGCGAACAATTGCCGCCAGCCCTGCAAGACAAGCGCTTCAAGGGCAAGGTCTATCGCCTGGCGGAACTGGTGGTCGATGTGCCGAGCCTGATCCAGCGCCTGGCCGATCTGGCCGGCGATGGCTTGCTCGCCGGGCAGAAGATCGAGCCGCTGCTGGAAGGCGGCGTGCTGGTCGGCCTGAAGGTGGACGAGCGCGAGATCCGTGCCCAGCGCATCGTCCTGAGCGCCGGCGCCGGAACCGCGGCATTGCTTGAATCGCTGGGCCTGAGCCAGCCCGCCATGCAGCGCCGCCCGTTACACATGATCATCGCCAAGGGTCCAAGCCTCAAACCACTGTACGCCCACTGCCTGGGCGGCGGCACCAAGCCGCGCATCACTGTGACCACGCACCCGGCGGCGGATGGCCAGTGGGTCTGGTACCTGGGCGGCGATATCGCGGAATCCGAAGGCGTGACCCGTGAGCCCGCCGAGCAGATCGCCACCGCACAGAAAGAACTCGGCCAATTGCTGCCATGGATCGACCTGAGCACGGTGCAATGGGCCACCTTGCGCGTGGATCGCGCCGAACCGCTGCAATCAGGCCTGACCCGTCCCGACAACGCCTTTGTGGCCGAGGAAGGCCGACTGCTGGTGGGCTGGCCGACCAAACTCGCCCTGGCGCCGGACTTCGCCGACCGTGTGATCGCCAGCCTGACCCGCGACGGTATCCAGCCAAGCCACCCGGCAGCACTGCCTGACCTGCCGAAGCCGCCGATGGGCGTACCTGCCTGGGAGCAACTGCTGCCATGAGCCAACCGACCCTGCACGACTTGCATCGCCCGTTGGGCAGCACCGGCCTGCTGGTTTCACCCCTGGGCCTGGGCACCGTGAAACTGGGCCGCGACCAAGGGGTGAAGTACCCCAACGGCTTCCGGATTCCCGATGACGATGAAGCACGCATGCTGCTCAAACTCGCCCGCGACCTGGGCATCAACCTGATCGACACCGCCCCGGCCTATGGTCGTAGCGAAGAACGCCTCGGCCCGTTGCTGCGCGGCCAGCGTCAGGACTGGGTGATTGTCAGCAAGGTCGGCGAAGAGTTTGCCGACGGCCAGTCCCATCACGATTTCAGCGCCGCACACACACGTATGTCGGTGGAACGCAGCCTGCAACGCCTGGAAACGGACTTCATCGACCTGGTGCTGGTGCACTCCGACGGTAACGACCTGGCGATCCTCAATGACTGCGAAGTCTACGAAACCCTCGCCGAGCTCAAGGCCGAAGGCAAGATTCGCGGTTTCGGCTTTTCTGGCAAAACCGTCGACGGCGGCTTGAAGGCGCTGGAGCAAGGCGACTGCGCGATGGTCACCTACAATCTCAACGAACAAAACGAGAAGGCCGTCATTGACTATGCTGCTGCACACGGCAAAGCCATTCTGGTCAAAAAAGCCCTCGCCAGTGGTCATGTATGCCTGAGTCCGGGCGTGGATCCGGTGCGCGCCAGTTTCGAGTTGTTGTTTGAACATCCGGGTGTTGCCAGTGCTATTGTCGGGACCATCAATCCGCTGCACCTCGCCCACAATGTCGCGACCGTTGCCCAGGTCCTACGTAGCCACTGACGCCGCCCACGCGGCCTTAAGCAGGAGCCGACATGTCGCGTACGCTCATCAGAAAGAACCCGAGCAACTTCAAGACCCTGCCGTTATTCGTCGAAGCGACCCCCGAAGGCCTGGCTTATCAGAGCGTCGGCAGGCCGCTGAATTTCTCCCAGACCCTGCAACGTCGTCGGCCGGTGACGGTCGGCGACAGCGAACGGTTTGCCCTGGAGCTGGCCAACCTCGGGGTTTCGGTGCGCCTGACCCTGCATTGGCAGAATCGCGACTATTGGGTGCTGGTGCGCCAACGCCGGCAGGACCGTGGCGATGTGGTGCTCAAGCTGATCTCCGGTTACGTGCCGGCCCATGAACTGAACCTGCCCTTGCACACGGCGATCCAGGAGATAGCCGAAGAATGCCTGCTGGAAACCCCGGAAGGCTGGCTCGGTGGACGATTCAATGACACCTGGCTGCCAGCGCCCTACTCAGCCGCCCTGCATTACCGTGAAGCCCTGCCGTTTCGCTTGTCGCCACTGTCCGGCTCGGCGCGGCCGGTACGTTGCGCCAACCTGATGCTGATAGAGCGCCCGCGGGCTTACGTGCATTTGCCAACGGCGTCACTGCAACTGATTTACGACTTGCGCCTGGACGTTCCCAAGGAAGCCAAATCCCTGAGCCTGTTCCATGTCGATGAGCGACTGGAAGGTGATCAACTCGTTGCCCGCCTCGACCGCAAGCGCCCCGATCTGTACTTGATGCCCTTGCAGGACGGACACCCGATGGCTGAGCTCTACACCTTGAAAAAGGATCAGCTGTACCCGGCCAGCACGCGCGGACTGTATCTGGCCGAGAGCTTTGCCCGACAGGAAGGTTGGTTGGTTCGCGATGAGCGAATTCGCTGGAAGGACTGGGTGAGGCAGCAGGGTCTGACCCCGCCGGTGAAGGATTCAGGGTTGGCGCGGTTGCGCGGGAAGGCCAAATTGCTGCTGAAGAAAATCGTGCCGCGCAAGGCGGCACGATAGCAAGATCAAGTGGGCTCTTGTGGCTAGGGGCTTACCCCCTGGCCACAACAAACCCACGCCACAATCAGGACTTGCGGATCTTCTCGACAATCGCCGTGGTCGAGCTGTTTTCCACCAGCCCCAGCACTTTCACGGTACCGCCGTAGGCCGTCACGATGTCCGCGCCGACCACCTGGTCGATCCCGTAGTCGCCGCCCTTGACCAGCACGTCCGGCTTGACCGCGCTCAGCAGGTTTTCCGGAGTGCCTTCCGAGAAACTGATGACCCAGTCCACCGCACCCAGACCGGCCAGCACAGCCATGCGCCGGTCGACGCTGTTGATCGGACGGCCCGGCCCCTTCAGGCGGCTGACCGATGCATCGTCGTTGACCGCGACGATCAGGCGATCGCCCTGGGCCCGCGCCTGTTCCAGATAGGTCACGTGGCCGGCATGCAGGATGTCGAAGCAACCGTTGGTGAACACGATCCGTTCGTTGTGCGCACGGGCATCATCGACCGCCAGCAACAGTTGCTCAAGACCCAGCACACCGCGCTCGGAACCCTCCTCGCGCTGAATCGCACGACGCAGTTCCGGCGCACTGATGGCCGCCGTACCGAGCTTGCCGACCACGATACCCGCCGCCAGGTTGGCCAACGCCACCGCGTGGGGCAGCTCTTCGCCAGCGGCAATCGCGGCCGCCAGGGTGGAAATCACCGTATCGCCGGCACCGGTCACGTCGAACACTTCACGGGCACGGGCCGGCAAGTGCAACGCCGGATGATCCGGGCGCAGCAAGGTCATGCCGTGCTCGCCACGGGTCACCAGCAAGGCACCGAGTTCCAGGTCGTGCATCAGTTGCGCGCCCTTGCTCACCAATTCGTGCTCATCGGCGCAACCACCGACGATGGTTTCGAATTCGTTGAGGTTTGGTGTGATCAGGCTCGCACCGCGGTAGATCGAGAAATCCTTGCCCTTCGGATCGGCCAGCACCGGAATGCCACGGGCACGGGCGGCCTGGATCAGCGCCTGATGGTTTTTCAGCGCGCCTTTGCCGTAGTCGGACAGCACCACCACCTTGATGCCTTCGAGCAACTCGTCGACCTGAGCGGCCAGCGCCAGCGCGTCGGTGGCGAAGGGCTCTTCGAAGTCGATACGCAGCAGCTGCTGGTGACGGCTCATGACCCGCAGCTTGACGATGGTCGGCTGGTGCGCAATGCGCTGGAAGATGGCCCGCACGCCGGCGCCCTTGAGGCTGTTGACCAGGCTGTTGGCGGCTTCATCGTCGCCGGTTACACCGACCAGCGAGGCCGGAGCCCCCAGGGCGGCAATGTTCAAGGCAACGTTGGCAGCACCGCCCGGGCGGTCTTCGATGTGATCGACCTTGACCACCGGCACCGGCGCCTCAGGAGAAATCCGTGAGGTACCACCATGCCAGTAACGGTCGAGCATGACATCGCCGACTACCAAGACAGGGGCTTGATCGAATCGCGGCATGGACAACTTCATGGTGCAACCCACATACAGAATGAACAGGGGCGCGATATTAACACAGGGTTGGTGTCGGCTTGTGCGGTGGCTGCAACCGGATGATTCGCCGGGTTTTATTGCTCATTTTTTGAGCAGAAAACCGGCCAGACGACAGCACGCCTCGCTCATTTCCATCGTCTGTGTATCGATTTCGCACTCCGCGTGCAGCGGCGCCTCATAGGGACTGTCGATGCCGGTGAAATCCTTGATCCGGCCTTCACGGGCAGCCCGATACAAACCCTTGGGATCACGTTGCGCGCAAACCGCAAACGGCGTGCTCACAAACACCTCGATGAAGTCTCCATCGGCAAACAATCGACGCGCAGCCTCGCGTTCGGCCCGGAACGGCGAGATTGCCGCGACGATCACGATCAGCCCCGCGTCGACCATCAGGCGCGCCACCTCGGCAGTGCGCCGGATATTTTCCCGACGGCATTCAGCCCCCATCCCCAGGTCACGGCACAGACCGGCACGCAGGTTGTCGCCATCGAGCACAAACGTGTGCAGCCCCTGTTGATTGAGTTGCAGCTCCAGTGCGTTGGCCAGGGTCGACTTGCCAGCCCCTGACAACCCCGTCAACCAGAGACAGCGTGGTGTCTGCGACTTGAGGGCAGCACGGTCCTCGCTCGACAGCAATAACGGGTAGGGCCTGATCGAGTGGCGGGACAACGACACGGCTTCATTCATATCCTAGCGTCTCGTAATCACGCTGATAGACCCGCCGTACCAGCCTGCGGGTGCGTACCGTGCAGAACTCGCGCGCCAGCGTCGGGCGCCGCTGCTGCGACCGGTTCACGTGGGGCAGTTCCACCGGATAGCCCAATTGCTCGCAAACCTGCCTGAAATCCCGCTCCAGGTGTTCCTGGTAGCCGACGAAATCCAGCGCCAGATGCCCCATGGAGTCCGTCAGGAAGTCCGTTTGCGCGGCGAAGTGCAACTGTCGCTGGATCGTTTCCGGGTGCAGCCAGCGGCCGACGAAGTCATCAAAGTCACGGTAGTGGCTGACCAGTTTCTGCGCCGCGTGATCCCGTTTCCCCAAGGCATTGCCCCGCAGGAATGCGTAAGCCGAGTAAGCCCTTTCCAGCGGATCGCGAACGAACGCGAACTTGAAGCTGGCGGCAAACTGCTCGGGAAATTGCTGCTCGTACCAGTACAACGGCAAGTGGCCCGGACTCCAGTCGTCAAACATGGCCGCACAGACACTGCTGCCGGCACATTTGGGGACGTGGATGAACAGGCAGGAACGCAGCTCGAAGGGTTTGGGGAAACTGACGCTGGCCGACATCGACTTGTTCACCACTTGACGGTCCACGACCGACAGGCGCCCCAGCAGAAAAGCCCGTTGCGGCTTGGGCAACAGTTTCCAGAGATAACGTTGCAACATGCAGACACCCGCGGGAAAGGGATGGCCCTCTCGATTCAAGTCAAAGTTCGTTCAGGAACCTTAACAAGCACGTTTCCGAGATTTATTCCGGTTTGGTCAAGAAGCGTAAAGGTCTGGATACAAATCACCGGACGCGTTGCACGCCGGGTATGCGAAAGGGCGAGCCAGGCTCGCCCTTTCAGGATCAGGCGATGTCTTCGGCCGGGGCGTCG
Source organism: Pseudomonas sp. P4_B4 (assembly GCF_056402255.1). NCBI lineage: Bacteria > Pseudomonadati > Pseudomonadota > Gammaproteobacteria > Pseudomonadales > Pseudomonadaceae > Pseudomonas > Pseudomonas sp. P4_B4. Next base: position 97,022 of record NZ_JBFUHS010000004.1, on the reverse strand, counting down.
AGGCCCATCGCGTTGAGGCGCGAGTAGTAGCCGTTTTGCGCCAGCAGTTGTTCATGGGTGCCGCGCTCGACGATTTTCCCCTGATCCATGACCAGGATCAGATCGGCCTTCTCGATGGTCGACAGCCGGTGAGCGATCACCAGCGTGGTGCGACCTTTCATGACCTGATCCAGGGCTGCCTGAATATGCCGCTCGGACTCGGTATCGAGTGCCGAAGTCGCCTCATCGAGAATCAGCAGCGGAGCATTCTTCAACAGTGCACGGGCAATCGCCAGGCGCTGGCGCTGGCCACCGGACAGCAGCACGCCGTTTTCCCCGACCTGGGTGTCCAGGCCTTCAGGCAATTGAGCAATGAAGTCCATCGCGTAGGCATCCTTGGCCGCTTTTTCAATGTCTTCGCGGGGTGCGCCGGCCAGGTCGCCATAGGCGATATTGTTGGCCACGGTGTCGCTGAACAGCGTCACGTGCTGAGTCACCTGGGCGATATGCCGACGCAGGTTCAACAGCTTGTACTGCTCCACTTCGACGCCATCGATGAGGATTTCGCCCTTGTCGTGGTGATAGAAGCGCGGAATCAGGTTGGCCAGGGTCGACTTGCCGCTGCCCGAACGGCCCACCAATGCCACCATTTGCCCGGGCTCGACCGAGAAACTGATGTCATTGAGTACCTGACGCTCGGTGTCAGGGTAGGTAAAACTGAGGTTGCGCACGTCCAGGCGACCGCTGACGACATCACGCTCGACGGTGCCGGTATCGACTTCAGGCTCGACATCCAGTTGCTCGAAGATACTTTCAGCACCGGCCACGCCCTTCTGGATGGTCGAGCTGACTTCGGACAGCTGGCGAATCGGCTTGGGCAGCAGGCCGGCCAGGGTGATGTAGGCCACCATATCGCCGGCGGACGCATCGCCCCGCAGGAACAGCACCAGGAACATCAGCACGGCCATGGCGGTGTAGATCACCAATTGCAGCAGCGGCGTGTAGATGGCGCCGGTACGGGTCATGCGCAATTGCTTGTCGGTGTTGCCCTGGCTGGCGTCGAAGAAGCGTTTTTCTTCGTACTTTTCACCGCCGAAGCTGCGTACCACGCGATAACCCTGGATCGTTTCGGACGCTACATGCGTCACGTCCCCCATGGCCAGCTGGATTTTCTTGCTCTGCTTGCGGAATTTCTTGCTGGCCGTACGCACCATGATGGCAATCAACGGCAGGATGGCGACCATGACGAGCGTCAGACGCCAGTTCATGAACAGCAGCGAGGCAAACAGGAAGATCACCGTCATGCCTTCACGAATTACGACCTTGATCGCATCAGTTGCCGCCCCCGTGACCATGGTCACGTTGAAGGTGATACGTGAAATCAGGTGCCCCGAGTTATGCTTGTCGAAATACCGGTTTGGCAACACCAGCAGGTTGTTGAACAGCTGGACCCGCAAATCATGGACCAGACCAAGGGAAACCTTGGCCAGGAAGTAGTTGCCCAGGTACGACCCCAACCCCTGCCACGCGGCGATCAGGATGATCAACAACGGCACCGCCTGCAGCAGTTGCAGATCCCGCAGGTAGGGCACGGTTGGAAACAGCGCCGCTTCAGGGTTGGATAGACCGTCGACGAAGTACTTGAGGATGTAGCCCAGCATTGGCTGAGTCGAAGCGAAAATCAGAAAACCGACGATGCTGATCAGGAACAGGCTGATGTACGGCCGAACATAGCCGAGCAGGCGGAAGTAGATTTTCAAGCTCGATGGGCTTGCGCAGAGACTGGAGTCGGTCATATCACGCGAATGTCGATGAAAAGGACGCTGACTTTAGCACAGCTTCCCCTGGGTTCTGGCAATCGCATACAGTCTGTGTATTGTGGCGCGTTAACTCGCCACCAGATGTCCCTGCCTTGGTACGGTCGCTCAATTTAGGAATAAGTTACTCAGCATGCAATTAAACGCTTTGTACAGCACGTCCAATAGAATCTTCGATTTCATTTGTTTGTGGATCCTTCCGCTCGGTTATTTATTGCTGCTTTGTGCACTGTTTTTCCTGCCGGGGCGCAGCGTGCATCACAAGCTTTACTATGGCCTGTTCAGCATTCCGACACTGATTGCACTGTGCCTGCGTCCGCGGTTCAGCAAAGAACTGCTGCACGAACCGATCGCCATCGCAGTCCTGCTATTTCTGGCCTGGGCACTGCTCAGCCTGTACTGGGGGCCAGGCGACGACATCGGGTTTGGTGAGTTCAAACCGCCATTGCATACCCTGATGTTGTTCGTCGGCTGCTACCTGCTGGTACGCTATCGCAGCGAAATCATTCAGCCCCTGGTGTTTTGCGCCGCGATGGCGGCGCTGATCGCCTCTGTCTACAACCTGTACAGGTTCGGCCAGATCTACCAACCGGAAATGCGCCTGATCGGTGCAGGCGCGTTCGACAGTCCACTGCTCAGCTCCCACGTTTTCGGCTTTTTCTGTACCTACTGGCTGAGCCTGAGCATGACCTGCAAGCGACGCCAGGTACTCTGGTTGAGCATACCGGCGATGGTGATCATGTTCGCCACAGTGCTGGCCACCGGCTCCAGAACCCCACTGGTTGCACTGACGCTGGCTGCGCTGTGGCTGTGTTTCATCTGCTGGAATCGACGCTCGGTCTTCATGCTCGGCTCCATGCTCATCGCCGGAACGGCGACGTTCGTGCTGTTTACACACAAAATCATCGAAAGAGGCAGCTCCTTCCGTATCGAGATCTGGCAGATGACCTTGGACAAGATCGCAGATCATCCATGGATCGGGCACGGCTACAACGCCGAGCTGGCCCTGGACCCAGGCGTCGGCTACAGCCTTCAGGAGCCCCATAGCTTTGCCCTGGGCGTGCTCTACTACGTCGGCATTATCGGACTGCTGCCATGGCTGTTCTTCCTCGCGTGGAGCTTCATCAGTAGCTGGCGCCATCGCGTGCAACCGCTGTTTATCATTGCCTCAGCCTGGCTGGCCTTCGGTATCGGTGCGGGCCTGACCGAAGGTGGCGGGATTATCTCTCGCCCCAAGGAGCACTGGTACCTGCTGTGGATCCCCTTGGCACTGATTGCCGCATTGAGCATCAATCAACGGGCCAGGCGCCTGCTGGACAGGCCGATCAAGAGCGCGACGCCAAGCGCCCTGCAACAGCTGACTGCCGATGCCCGGATCATCGAAGAGGATGGTTTGGGCCCCAAAGTCCTGCGCCTGAGCGATGGCAGCTTTCTCAAGCTGTTCCGCCGCCGCCGCTGGTATACCTCGGGCAGTTTCACGCCCTATTCCGAGCGTTTTGCCGTCAACAGCGTGCAACTGCGCAACAGGGGCATCCCGACACCGCACATCCTCGACCTCTACCGGTTCGAAGACGGCAGCACCGCAGTCCACTACTCTCCGTTGCCAGGCAACACGCTGCGCCAGATCCTGCAAGGCATCACCGCACCAGCGGTGCGCCAGGCACTGGTGGAGCGTTTCGGCAAGTTCATGGCTCAATTGCATCAGCAAGGGGTCTACTTCCGCTCTCTGCACCTGGGCAATGTGCTGGTGCTGGAGGACGGCGAGTTCGGCCTGATCGACCTGGCCGACCTGCGAATATACCCTTCATCGTTGAGCCCTTCCCTGCGCCGACGTAATCTGCGCCATATGCAGCGCTACGCAGAAGATCGGCACTGGCTGTTCGACGACCACTTCGAAGCGCTGCTGCAGGGATACGCCGCGGCGGCTTCAAAATCCGACGTGGATAATTTGCACAGGCAAGTGCTGGCCGGAAGCCCTCCGGCCCAGGCTCACCGATGACAGAAACCAACCCGCTTATCGCGATGACGGCCTACCTGCTCGCCATCGCGACCGCTGCTCTACTGCTGCGCACCGTGCCGAGATTCACCCGACAGCTGGAGCATCGCGGTGAAAGCCGCTTTGCCGGCATCGACGGCTTACGCGGGTATCTGGCCTTCGGTGTGTTTGTGCACCACTCGATCATTACCTGGATCTTTCTGCAGACCGGTGTGATCGATTTTCCGCCGAGCAATTTCTACTCGCAGCTCGGCCAAGGCAGCGTTGCCCTCTTTTTCATGATCACCGGGTTTTTGTTCTGGGACCGCTTGCTCACCCACGGACGGCAACACGACTGGCTGGCGTTTGCGCTATCGCGGCTGTTTCGCCTCTACCCGCTCTACCTGCCGCTGATGCTGGCCGTGTTTGTCAGCGTGTTTTATTTGCAGGGCTGGGAACTCAAGGATTCCGTCACCCAACTCTTTGGTCAGACCCTGGCCTGGCTGACCTTCGAGCGGCCAGACGTCAACCAGTACCACCAGACCGGCATGTTGATCTCCAACGTCACCTGGACGCTGGGGTACGAGGTGTTTTTCTACCTGGCCCTGCCACTGGCCGGCATGGTGTTCATTTATCGCGGCGGCCGGATGCAGACGGTGCTGTGCCTGATCGGCATCTACGCCCTGTACCAGATGGTCGGCTGGGAACACTCGCTGAAGAAGCACATCCTGGCCAGTTTCCTCGGCGGCATTGCCGCGGCGTACTGGATTCGCCGTCCACAATGGGTCGCCTGGAGCCTGTCTCCGCTGGCGGGCATCATCGCCCTGCTCGCTTTGGCGATCGCCTTTACGGTGTTCAGCCGGGCATTCAATCCGGGAGCGCTGCTGCTGCTTTCACTGTTTTTTGTGATCGTGGCGTCCGGCAATACCTTGTTCGGCGCCCTGAGGCCACGCAGCATCCGCTGGCTGGGGGAAATCAGCTACAGCACGTATTTGCTGCACGGTTTCGTGCTCTGGATACTGGTGCAGCGACTGCCGCCGATATTGCATCTTGACGCCCGGGAAGCCTGGGTCTTCCTGCCGTTGCTGGCCGTGTGCAGTTGCCTGCTGATCATCATCAGCAGCCTGACTTACCTGTACATCGAAATGCCCGGTATCAATGCTGGCAAGAAAACCCTGCACTGGTTACGCCAGAACAGGAAGCCGAGGAAAGAACTTTTGGAGGAGACGGCTCAACAACGTTGAGCAATCGTCGTGGCAAGTCGCCGCGAAACATCCCGCGCCTGCGCTCTCCCCCTTGAATCCAGCCTATGGCTCAGTCTTTCTCCAACCGTGAGAAATACATCCGGCCCAACCCACGCCAAGTTTTCTTGTTCCAGGCCTTGAACGGAATCTGCGCCAGCAACTCCCGCGCCAGCTTGCGATCACGGTTGGCGGTCTTGAGGAACATGGAATTGAGAAACTTGTAGCGCACCTCGTCATACAGCGGGTGATCGCTGAAGAGCGCGTAGGTGCGCAGGATGCTGTCGATCATGAAGCGGTGGTTCTTGTAGGAGTTGGTGGCGTGCTTGCGATAGCGCGCCATCAACACGTTCAGACCGTCGATGAAGTAACCGGCATGGGTCACCTTCAACTCGATCAGCAAGTCTTCCAAGCGAATGGTCGGGTCGAAACCGCCCACCTTGTCCAGCGCTTCGCGACGGATCATCAGGGTGGGGGCCGGAGGATAGGGCTTGCGCTCCAGGAACATGTCATCGAAGTCCAGGCGACGGAACGGCACATCCCGGCGCTGGCGCTTCTCGGGGTAGAGATTGCCGTCGGCGTCGATCAGCTCGATGTTACCGGCACAAATGCCGACCTCGGGCTTGCCGTCCATATGAGCGACCTGGGTGGCGATTCGCTCCGGCAGCATGATGTCATCCGAACCGAACGGCACGATCAGGCTGCCCTTTGCCCGGGCAATCGCACCGTTGAGTGTATTGGTCAGCCCCTGGTTTTCCTGAACCCGGAAGTCGAAACCATGGATGACCTGCAACGCCTTGATCCGCTCGACGCTGTCATCTTTCGAGCCATCATCGACCACCAGCAACTCGATGTTCCGATAGGTCTGGTTGAGGACGCTGAGAATGCTTTCCTCGATGTAAGGGGCGTGGTTGTAAGACGCGATGATGACCGTGACGATGGGTTGCGCGTCGTTCATGGCTGCTCCTTGCGGGCCTGTTCCAGGCCGGAGTCGATCAGATTGAGGTATTCGCGACGGAACTCCTCGATGTCATGGTGTTGCTGCAGATAACGGAAGGCCTGCTCGCCCTTGGCCTTGAGCTCGTCATCCGACAGCCCGAGGTAAGTGTCCAGCGCCGCCTGCAGCGTCGGCACATCCTTCGGCGTAATCGCCAGGCCGCCGGCGCCCTCGATGAGCGGCAACATGGCCGGCACGTTCGAAGCAATCACCGGCAAATGCCCGCTCATGCCTTCAAGCAGCGCCAGCCCGAGGCCTTCGGCCAAAGAAGGCATGGTCCAGATATCGAAAGCGCGAATGTACTGCAGGGCGATTTCCTTGAAACCCAGCAAATGCGCGCGACCGCTGAGGCCGAGGCGGTCGATTTCCGCAGCCAGGCGCGATTCTTCGCGGCCGGCACCAATGATCGCCAACTGGGTATTCGGGTATTTGTCCTTGAGCGCGGCAAAGGCTTGCAGCAAATAGATATGCCCCTTGACCGGCACCAGTCGCCCCAACGCACCGATCAGTCGCACCGACGGATCGATGCCCAACAGTTCACGGGCCTTTTCACGACTGTGTTGCAGGCCTTCGGCTTGCTCGATGTCGATGGCATTGGTGATGGCGTAGGTATTCTGGTCAGTGAAGCCGCAGTCACAGTCCAGCAGATACTGCTTCACCGCTGGCGACACGCCGACGAAACGCCAGTGACGATCGATCAGGCGCTGGGTCTGGCGGCGCCGATAAAAACGGTCGTACTCGCCAAAGCCGTGGGAAATGCCGATGCACAACGGCACTTTCAACCAGCGGTTGAGCGCCAGCATCATGTTCACCGGCTTGAAGCGGTTGCAGATCACCACATCGAATTTTTCCCGACGGCAGAACTTGTACAGCTGCCACATGGCCCGCAGGCGCATGCCCTTGAGGGACTTGTCGGAAAACTCGAAGTACACCGAACGGTCGGCCCGGCTCACCGCTTCACCCGGCCCGGGTTTGCCGCGCAGAAACGCGGCGGTCACTTCATAGCGATCACTGGGCAGGGCCTTGACGATTTGCTCCGCGAGGTCGGCGAAATCATGGGCTTTGACGTTGTAGTCAGGCTGCAGTTGCAGGACCTTTAACCGCTGACTCATAACTCTCCCCGCTGAGAAACATTGCCTGGTGTGTGCTTGAGGGACCACAAAAGCTCGTGGCGCCGGACTGCCTTGCGAAAGAATTCGTTCTGGCCATAGGTGGGCGGCAACCGGCCGGTCAACATCCGTTGAATCAACCGACGCAAGCGGCGCTTGAACGGCATCGCCGGTTGCAGGTCGTGCATCATGCCCAACGCCATGGCTTTGTCTCGCTGTTGCTCCAGCGGCATCGGCAGGCAATAAGGCTGCATCGGCTGGGACGAATCGAAGGCGGGCGGCAAGGCGATGCCATCACCGGTATCGCCCATCGGCCAGCGATCGTTGTCGTGCAGATGGTTGGCATAGCCCAATAGCGTGGTCGGCTGCCAGTCCAGCCCTTGCAAGGCTTCGAGGACTGCTGCCTGGGCGCAGATATGATCGGGATGCGGATCGAGGGTCGGATGCGGCAGGACGATGACCTCGGGCCTGGCCCGCAGCAGCAACTCACGCAGATCCGCCAGCAGATTGTTCCAGGTCGGCGCGCCATCGGTATCGCCGGGCAGCGTGAAAGGATTCAACTGACGGAACAGCCGGGTGTCGCCCAGGTCCGCTTCCCGCGATCCCGCCGCCACCGCAGGCGCGGCCTGCATGCTCGCCAGTTGCAGGCAGAAATAACCCAGTTGTACGCAGTGAGCCTCGGGTACACCGGCCCAACGTGGCACCGCGATGCTGTCCCAGGTGCGCAGACGACCCTTCAAGCGGGCCGCATCGACCTTGTTCAGGCCCATCTGCTGAAAGTGTTCGGCTTCGATTTCACCCGCTGTCAGTGTGACGATCCAGGTTTCGTCGGCCTGACTGTACAAACCGTAGGCCGCCAGTTCGGCGTCATCGGCGTGGGGCGCGATGACCATGACCCGCTGACGCCGGTAATCCGGATGTTCCAGTGCCCACAGCACAGGCTCACCGAACACACGACAGAAACGCCCGCGCAAGCGCAGGTCACCACGGGACAGCGCCTGAGCCTGACCACTGAGATTGAGGTAACGCAGGCCGTTCACGCCCCGTTCGAAGGTTTGTCGGTCAGGGTTTTCGCCCCCCGCCAACTCGACCACCGGATCGAGAAAACGACCCAGCCAGGTGCTTTTCACCCGCAGGGCCAGCACCAGCGTCGCGTCGTCGACCAGCATCACCCCTTCGTCCAGCCGCAAATGTTCACCGCTCAGGTGCACCTTGGGCTGGGGCGTGTAGGGAGGAAAGCTGTACTGGTAATCGTCTTTCGGTGAGTAGAACAGATGATCGGCAAACCAGGCTTCGTGGGCAATCCAGCCCAGAACCGCCAGCATCAGCGGCAACCACCACGCCACCGTCACACCCATGACGATCAACAACGCCAGCGCAATCAACAGGCCGATACGTTTATTGCGCCGATGGCGCTTGAGCAGTTGCTGTTTGCGGCTCATGGCTTGGCTCATACGGTGAAGACCGGCACGGGGTTGCACCAGCGATCCTTGTATTCACGGTCGGCGCGACCGAAGGAAAAGCGCAACGGTTTGTCTTGCGCCCGGGCATGCTCCCAGGCGCTTTGCGTATTGAGGAAACTCAGCACGCTGCCGGGGCTGAACTCACGGGTTTGCGGATCGACCCCGCCGTTGATGTACTCGACGCTGATCCATTGCGGGGTTTCGACTCGGTATACCAGCTGAATCGCAATCGGCGCATCGTTGAGGAAAATCACCGAACCGATCAGCAACTCGCGCAGCAACTCGATGACCTCGGCCATGCGTTCGGCACCCGTCGCCGGGAAACCCCAGCGGCGCTGGAACAGGTCGCAGTAAATCGCCGCCAGATCGAAGCTGGAAAATTCGGACACCGGCCGCACCACGCCACCGGCCTCTTCCAGCAAGCGCAATTCGCGGCGCTGGTTATAGCGAAATTTTTTCGACAGTTCTTCGGGTGTGCGGGCCATGGCCAGTTGTTCGGTCTGCAACTTGATGCCAGTGAAACGGCCTTCGTTCAGCGCCGACAGGTACCGCGCGCGATGGCGCAAAGGCGCCTGGGTATCGGCAGCGGCCGGCAGGATGATTTCGGCGTTGCCCAGATCGAACAGACCTTTCTTGCCACGACGCTTGAGCACGTCCTTGGACAAGGCCAGGTCGCGGCCCCAGGTCGGGATCGCCGCCTTGACCTCTTCACCCTGTACCCAAGCCAGGTAACGCACCGGAATGTCGGCCAGTTGCGCCAGCCGCTCGACCACCACGGGATGAGTCGCGACACTGCCGCCATAACGCTGCCAGGTTTCGGCGTAAGTCGAGGCGTCGACTACCGCCCAGCCACGCTCGCGCCAGCCTTGAAATCGGTTGAGCATCAGCCCCTCGGTGCCAGTTCGGTAACGTGCGGCAAGTGCCAGAAAGCATCGCGCACTGCGCGATCGGAGAAGCGTTCGCGCAAGCGCTCGAGCATCAACTCGGCACACTGCCGGCGTTGCTGATCATCCATGCCGGCCAGATGTTGCAGCCCCTGGGCCAGACGCTCCGCATCGCCCAACGGGAACAGGATGCCCACGCTTTCGACCACCTCTTTCGCTCCGCCGCAGGCCGTGGCGAGCAAGGGTACGCCAGCGGCCATGGCCTCCAGCAGCACCATGCCGAACGGTTCGTGATCGGAACTCAGGGCGAACACATCGAAGGCCCGGAAGTAGTTGCGCGCATCCGGCACCTGACCGAGGAACAGAACCCGGTCACCGATACCCAGCTCCCGGGCCTGAGCCTTGAGGTTCTCCTCCAGACGCCCCTTACCGAGAATCACCAGCTGGCTGTTGGCCGGCAACCCCGGCAACGCCTCGGCGAAACCCTGCAGCAACGTAGCCTGGTCTTTGTCCGGATGCAGCCGTCCGACGTTGCCGACGATCCAGGCATCCGCCGCCAGCCCGAGGGTTTCCCGGGCCTCGCGAGCCGACACCTGGGTCGCCTGCAAGGCGTCCACATCGATGCGGTTGTACAAGGTCTGAATTCGCGAAGCCGGCCACTTCGGCAGGCATTGGCGCATGTCGTCGCGCACCGCGTCGGACACACCGAGCAGGCTCAGACGCCTGCGAAAGATATGCGCGAACAGTTTACGGCTGCCACGTTTGTAATCGTCAAAAGCGTGATGCACGCCAATCACCGGCAACGACGTACCGAGCAAGGCGATATAGATCGGCTTGAAGCGGTGAGCGATGCAGAAACTGAAGTTGCGCGACGCGGCGATCTTGCGCAGATCGCCGATGGCTCCCAGCTTCAAGCCGCGAATGGCCTTGGAGCTGTACTCCATGAACAGCACTTCATCGGAAGCGCAGCCCGCGGCGACTTCGGCATCGGCAACCCCGGTGAGAAACACCGTGGTCACTCGATAACCGGTCCCCGCGAACAGGCTGGCGTACTGCCGTGCGCAGTCCAGGAACGGCCCGTCATAGCCGTGGCAGAACTGCAGCACATGACGTTCAGCCGAACGTGTCATAGGCGTTCGCGCCCTCTTTGACCACCAGGATGTCTTCCATGATCAGATACTGTAGATCCGAACCGAAGAACATGTTCAGGGCGTCGGTCGGCGAGCAGATCATCGGCTCGCCGCGACGGTTGAGCGAGGTGTTGAGCGACACGCCGTTGCCGGTGAGCACTTCCAGCGCTTTCATCATGTCGTAGTAGCGCGGGTTGTATTCGCGCTTGAGCACCTGGGCACGGGAGGTGCCGTCTTCATGGACGACTTCCGGCACGCGGGTTTTCCATTCTTCCGCCACTTCGAAGGTGAAGGTCATGAATGGAGCCGGGTGATCGATCTTGATCATCTGCGGCGCCACGGTGTCGAGCATCGACGGGCAGAAAGGCCTCCAGCGCTCGCGGAACTTGATCTGGTGGTTGATCCGGTCAGCCACGCCCGCAATGCTCGGGCAACCGATGATCGAGCGACCACCCAGTGCACGCGGACCGAACTCCATGCGGCCCTGGAACCAGGCCACCGGGTTGCCGTCGACCATGATCTTGGCGATCTGCTCCGGCATGTTGTCGAGCTTGCGCCAGGTTGGCTTGTTCTCGTGACGGGCGCACGCAGCGATAACATCTTCGTTGCTGTACGACGGGCCGAGGTAGACGTGTTCCATCTTCTCGACTGGTACGCCACGGGCATGGGAAACATAGGCTGCCGCGCCGACCGCGGTGCCGGCATCGCCGGACGCCGGCTGTACGAACAGCTCTTTGACGTCGTCGCGGGCGATGATCTTCTGGTTCAGCTTGACGTTCAACGCACAGCCACCGGCGTAGGCCAGTTTGCCGGTTTCCTTGAGCACGTCACCCAGGTAGTAGTCGATCATCTGCAGCGCAATTTTTTCGAACAGCGCTTGAATGCTCGCGGCGTAGTGGATGTAAGGCTCGTCGGCGATGTCGCCTTCGCGCTTGGGACCCAGCCACTCGATCAGCTTCGGCGAGAAGTAATAACCCTTGCCCTTCTCTTTGTAGCGACGCAGGCCGATGACGTTGGCGTAGTCGGTGTTGATTACCAGCTCGCCGTTTTCGAACGAAGCCAGGCGCGAGAAATCGTATTTGCTGGCGTCGCCGTACGGCGCCATGCCCATGACCTTGAACTCACCGTCGAGCATATCGAAACCGAGGAACTCGGTAATCGCGCCGTACAGGCCGCCGAGGGAGTCCGGATCGAAGAATTCCTTGATCTTGTGGATCTTGCCGTTTTCGCCATAACCGAAGAAGGTCGTGGCGTACTCGCCCTTGCCGTCAATGCCCAGGATCGCGGTTTTCTCTTTGAAACCGGAGCAGTGATAAGCGCTGGAGGCGTGGGCCAGGTGGTGTTCGACCGGCTCGATCTTGATCTTCTTCGGATCAAAACCCAGTTGCTCCAGGCACCAGACGATCTTGTTGCGATAGCGCTTGTAGCGACGATTGCCCATCAGGATCGCGTCGAGTGCACGGTCCGGGGCGTACCAGTAACGCTTGGCGTACTGCCAGCGGGCCTTGCCGAACAGGCTGATCGGTGCGAATGGGATCGCTACCACGTCGACATCGGACGGCTTGATACCGGCCTGTTCCAGGCAGAATTTTGCCGATTCGTAGGGCATGCGGTTCTTTGCATGTTTATCGCGTACGAAGCGTTCCTCTTCAGCCGCCGCGACCAGCTTGCCGTCGATGTACAGGGCTGCGGAAGGATCATGGCTAAGGGCGCCGGACAGGCCAAGAATCGTCAATGCCACAGGGGTCTAGCCTCTTTAGTCTGCATGCAGGCGCAAGCGCCTCAAAAATTAATGTGCCCTCGCAATGGGCGAGAGACAGCTAAAGGGCGGGATTATAGCGTAAAAGCAGCGGCAAGCCTCTAGCCGCAAGCGGCCAGCAACTGCGGGGGCGACGTTGAGATTACTTTTAACCACGCGAAGGCCGCCAGTAGACAAGGATATTGCCGTCCACGCTTTGCCGGTAAATCGTGTACGGCAAGACAACGGTGTCCAGCGCGCCAGACACGGCCAAGTCCAGCAATACGAGTGGTACAAGGAAACCCGTAGGGTCTGGCGGCGCATTTAATACACAGAAGTCGTAAGCGAGGCCGCTGTAGACCCGGGGAATGGACTGGCAATAGGTCTTTTGCCGGCGCAGCCCCTGCGCGGCTTCGGCTTCATCCTGCAGGACGGTGGCGGCGGTCCCGCAGCCCATTAGCGACACTGATAAAACACCCGCTGAAACTGCCATTTTGATCGTCACAGCCTGACCTCCGAGAACGTCAGGCAAACTAGCATCGGGGCGATTTCGGCCACAGTTCATGATTTCCCAAGATCGCGTAGGACGGATCACAAGAACCTGTCGCCCTTCTCGGCTGGCAGTTCCGACGAAAGGACCGGAGGTCCGATTCAGCCGGCGCTGGAGATGTCTTTGGGCAAACGCTGATCGATGACCTGATAAAGGGCGCTACCTTCAGGCCAATTGCGCATGAACCGCGCGCGATCCCTGGCATACGCCGGGGCGAAACTGCCGAGGGAGCCGTGCTGGCACATCGAATCGAGGTCGATCAACGCCCAGCGATCCTGCTGCCAGAACAGGTTATGTCCCTTGAAGTCGCCGTGGCTGATGCGTAAGCGAATCAACTCGGAGAACAGGTGATCCAGCGCCACCAGCTCGGCTTCCGGTGCATCGCCACGTTCAACATAGGGCGCAAAACGCTCGATGATGTCCGGCCCCGGCAGATACTCGGTGATCAGGTAAGCCCGACTGCGCAGCCACAGAAAACGCTTTTCCAGCAACGCCAGCGGCTTGGGCGTGGCAATCCCGAAGAACGCCAGGCGATTGCCTTCGCGCCACGAATGCCAGGCTCGGCTCGGGCGCCAGAAACGCTTGAGCCAGTGGGCAAAACCCTTGATGTTGTAGCGCTTGATCACCAGCGTGCGGCCATCGACCTCGACCTTGCCGACGCTCGCCGCACCGCCGGTCTTGTACAGATGCCCCTGGTCAAGCAAGTCATCGGCCTGCTCCAGCACCGGTAGCATGGCCGCTTCTTCCTCGCGGCGAATCGCCTGCAAGCCGAACGCCCCGCGCTGGACGCTGAACAGCGTGCACTCGCGGCCGACCTTGATCAGGAAGTCTTTGAGGCGCCAGCTGCGGACCTTGTCGATCTGCTTCTGCAGCGCCTCCATGGGCAAGGCGTGTTCGCCGTTGCTCAGCAGGTAATACACCAGCAACTCTTCAATGAAGGGCTCAATCGACTTCGGCAACTGGGCGAAGAACACCCCGAGGTTCTCCAGGACCTTCTGCCGTGACAGCGGCTGCCCCGGCGTTTCGGAGCAAATCCCGGCGCCGTCGATCAAGTACAGACGACCACGCTGACGCAGCAGGTTGTCCAGGTGCAGGTCTTCCTGCCACAGTCCTTTGCGGTGCATTTGACCGATGGCACCTAACGCCTCGGCCAGCACCGCTCCTTGCCCATCGGACAGCACGGGCTGCTGCTCAACCTGCTTCCAGGTATCACCCAGGCTTTCGGCGCCTTCCAGAAACTCGAACAGCAGCCAACCACCCTCACCCTCTTTCAGGCCATCGGCCAACAGCTGCGGCGTGGTCAATCCTTGAGCGGCAAGCAAACGCACGCCGTCCAGCTCACGCTGGAAGTGCCGCGCAGCCTTGCTGCCGACCAGCAACTTGGCCAACACCGGTCGGCCACGCCAGACACCGGCACCGACATAACGCTGCCCCGGCAATACCCGCAAAAGGCTCAGCAGTTGTAACTCGGCGGGGCCGGCGGCATCAGCCAGCGAAACGCTCAGCGGCAACGCCGGGTTGCGGCCGGCGGACTTCAACTCGGATAAACGCATCAGCGTGGTCCCTTTTGGCTGCGCCGCGTCGTCAAACGCCCCAGCCAGCTGTCGATCAACGAGCTGTCCTGTGGTTGATCCAGATAGGCGGCCAGCAATTGCCGCAGTTGCGACTCTCCCCACTCGGGCGCGCGGCGCGCCAGCGGTTCCAAGTCCTTGATTCGGTCACGCTGCCCGTACAGCAGTGGTCGGGTCTTTTCCAGATCGATCAATTGAGCCTGATAGCCGTTGCCGGTGGCGCGCATGAAAATATGCTTGGGATAGAAGCATCCGTGCACCTGGCGTGCAGCGTGCAGTTGCCTGGCCAATTCGCCACTGGCCTTGAGGATTTCCGAGTGCTGCTCAGGGCTCAGTTCATCCCAGCGCTGTAACAGCGATTCGAGGTCGTCCCAACCATCCAGGGCGCGGGTCAACAGGATCGCCCGGACTTCACCATCGACCTTGCGCTCCCCGTAGAACACCGCTTCCAGCGCCGGAATCCCCATCTTCCGGTAACGGGAGATGTTGCGAAACTCGCGAGCGAAACTCGGTTCGCCGAACGGTGCGCGCAAGGTGCGGGTCAGGTAGTTGCTTTGACGCTTGAGATAGAAACCCTGACCTTCCAGATCCAGCCGAAACACGCTGCTCCAGCCGCCGCGACCGGTGTTTGGCTCGTCCACCGCATCGAGCTGTTTGGCCCAGAGCGCCTCGAACGTGCCGAGGCCATGGCGCTCCAGCAGCGCACGGTCTTCAGCGGCCAGAAAATCAGTCATTCGCGCCCCTCGAAAAATCTCACCACGTGCCGGATGCGTTTCTTGTCCGCAGCATTGAGCCGGGGCCGGTTGCGGTATTGCAGGTAAAAGCGCAGGCGCTGGGTCGCCGACAGTTGATACTTGGCGACCTTGTCCAGGCACGCCAGATCCTTGGTGATGCGGTACTTGAGCCAGAAACCGCGCCAGAAATCGCCGTTGGGGCAATCGATCAAAAACACTCGAGCCTCATCGTCGATCAGCAGGTTGCGCCACTTCAAATCATTATGGGTGAAGCGGTGGTCGTGCATGGTCCGGGTGTATTCGGCCAGCTGACGACTGACGGTATCGACCCAGGCGCGATCCGACAGTTTCGGGTCGCGACGCTCGGCCAGTGCCGACAAGTCTTCGGTACGAGGCAGCTCCCGGGTAATCATCGCGCCGCGAGCGTAGGCCACACCGCGTCGTTCCAGCCCCCAGGCCACCACTTCGGCAGTGGGGATGCCCCACTTGGCGAAGCGCTTGAGGTTCTGCCATTCCATCTTCACCCGAGGCTTGCCCAGGTAACGCCGCAAGCCTTTGCCAGCGCCCACATACCGTTTGACGTAATAGTTGACGCCATTGCGCTCGACACGGATGACCTCCGAGAGCAGGTCACTGGTCAAGCGCTCGCCTTGCAGCGCAAACACAGCCTCGAGGCTGCCAAAGTCATCGGCCAGGTCGCTGTAGGCCGGTTCCAGTTTCCAACCCGACATCAGAGCGCATCCCCGTATCGTTGTTTACGCTCATAGAGCTTGTTGGCCTTGCCGTCGAGCCATGCCAGCAAAGACGCCTGTTCAATCAGGATCTGACGCAGCGGCTGCTGGAAATAGCCTTTGAGGAAACGCAGCTTGTCGCGGCGGGTCAGGCCGATGTCCAGCGCGGAAAAGTACAGTGCGGCCAGGTCCTTGTTACGCCAGCGCGAGGTGATCGCCGGGCGGGTCTGGGCGCGGTGCAGGTCGATCACCGAAAGCTTGAAGTCGTCGGCGGTCACCGGCTTGTCGGTGTGCAGCAGGAAATGGCAGATGTAGCAGTCGCGGTGGTTGACCCCGGCGCGGTGCATCATGCCGGTCATGCGTGCGACTTCGGCGATCAGCGCGCGCTTGAGTTTTGGCTCGGGCGGCTGCTTGATCCAGTTGATACTGAAGTCTTCGAGGCTGACCGTGGGCGCCAGCTCCTCGGTGACGATGAACGAGTGCTGGTCGGCCGGGTTGCTGCCCTTCTCGCCATACGCGACGGCAGTCATGGTCGGCACGCCGGCTTCCTGCAGGCGCTGAATGGCCTGCCACTCCTGACCGGCACCCAGTACAGGAAGCTTGGCAGTGAGCAGGTTCTTGAAGATTTCGCCCCAGCCGATGCCACGGTGGATTTTCACGAAAAACCCGTTGCCGTCGACTTCCGTGCGTAATGTCCGGCGCGCTTCCAGCTCGCGGTACACCTCGCCCTTGAGCCCCTCGACTTCGGCGAACGGGTCGCGTCCGGCCCAGAGGCTCTTGAACGGTTCAGCCAGCATCAACTTCATTTAAGCGTGCTCCGCCAGAATCACATCGGCCGCGTGCTGCGGCATGCTGTAGAGGTCGGCTGTTTCGGCGAAGGCCAGACCATTGCGGCTCCAGGCCGCCCTTGCTTGAGTGTCGTTCAACATGCCGGTCAGGTATTGCGTCAGCTGTGCCTGATCGAACGGTTCGTCCAGCACCAGGCCCGCGTCGGCCTCGGCAATGTAATGGGCGTAACCGCACACTGCGCTCACCAGCACTGGCAAGCCGGCCACCAGCGCTTCGAGCAAAACCGTGCCGGTGTTTTCGTTGTACGCCGGGTGAATCAACAGATCGGCGCCCAGCAGGAAGCGCGGGATATCGCTACGCCCCTTGAGGAACGTGACGTTATCGCCAAGCCCCAGTGTCGCGCTCTGCATCTGGAATAATTTGGGGTCGTCCTGACCGATTACAAACAGGCGAGTGCGCTTCTTCAGATCAGCGGGCAATGCCGCCAATGCCTTGAGGCTGCGGTCCACACCTTTGGTCTTGAACCCGGAGCCGATCTGCACCAACAGCAGTTCGTCGTCCTTGAGGTCGAATTCCGCGCGGAACCCTGCGCGAATTTCATCGGCATCGACCGGTCGGCGACGGTCCTGGGCGATGCCCGGTGGCAGCAGGTGGAAGCGTTCCAGCGGCGTGTTGTAATGCTTGATGAACAGCGGTTGCTGGACCTCGGAAATCATCAACACTTCGGTCTTGGCGTCCTTGGCGAACACCGCCCGCTCGTATTCGGCGAAGTGGCGATAACGGCCCCAACGGCGATACAGCGAATTGCGCAAGTTCTGCGCCTTGTCTTCGAAACAGCCGTCGGCGGCGTAGTAGACGTCCAGGCCCGGCATCTTGTTGAAGCCGATCAGGCGGTCGACCGGACGCTTGGCCAGGTCCGCTTCCATCCACTCGCTGAGCTTCTCGTTGCGGCGATGGTTGAAGAACGCCTTGACCGGCGCCACCAGCACTTCGAAACCCGGCGGTACGTCGCCCTCCCAGATCAGCGTGTAGACGCGAATCTGATGGCCGCGCTTCTGGCACTCCAGGGCGATTCGCATGAAATCGCGCTGCAAGCCGCCAAACGGAAAATATTTGTACAGGACAAATGCCAATTGCATCAGCGCAGCTCCTCAGCCATTAACAACGTGCTCAGTCGGCTCGCGACACGCTCGGGATTCAGACGCGTGAAGCACAACGGCCACTCGCGTTTCAGGTCAAACTGACGGCCATCTTCGGCCGTCGGTTGGTAAGTGCATTTCTTTTGCAGGCACGGTGCACAAGGGAAGTCGCTGGCCATGTGAATCTGCACTTTGCCATAGGCGCCGGTCAGGCCCGGGTTGGTCGGGCCGAACAGCGACAGCGTCGGCACATCCAGCGCGGCGGCCAGATGGCCCAGGCCGGTGTCCACCGCCACGCAGGCTTGCGCGCCCGCCAGCACCTTGCCGACACCGGCCAGGTTCAATTTGGGCAACACTTCGGCGTGTTTGAAACCGGCAGCGATGCGCTCGGCCCGGGCTTTCTCCAGGGCATTGCCCCAGGGCAGCTTCACCCCTACGCCCAGGTAGCCGACCCGTTCGGTCAGCTCGCGCCAATAGGCTTCGGGCCAGTGCTTGGTGTCCCAGGTGGTGCCATGCAGAAACACCACGTACGGGTTCTTGCGCGGCAATTCCACCAGGCGCTCGATATTCAGGCCGTAGTCGCCCAGGCCTTTGGGCAAGTCATAGCCCAGCGCGATGGCGAACAACTGACGCACTCGCTCCACCGCGTGCTGCCCACGGGCAACGGCCAGGCGTCGATCGTAAAAGCGCGCAGCGATGGGCTCGCGCGCCGAGTTTTTATCGAGACCGGCCACCGGGGCCTTGACGTAACGGGTCAGCCAGGCGCTTTTCAGCAAGCCCTGGGCGTCGATCACCAAGTCATATTTGGTGGCGCGAACGCTTTGCTTGAAGCGTTTCCACTCACCGCTCTTGATGGTCTGCCAGATGTTTTTGCGCCAGCGACGGATCGCCACCGGAATCACCTTGCCCACCGCAGGATGCCAGGTCGGGATTTCGGCAAAGCCTTCTTCCACCACCCAGTCGAATTTGATGCCGGGAATCGCCCGCGCCGCGTCGGTCAACGCCGGCAACGCATGAATGACGTCGCCCAGCGAAGAAGTCTTGATCAACAGAACCCGCAAGCTATTTGACCTCGACCGGAGTGCCTTGCAACCGCTGCAGGGCTTCGTTCACCGCTTGCGGCATGAGTTGGCGCAGGCAGTTGTAATGGCCGAAACGGCAGGTGCGGTCGAAGCATGGACTGCATTCGATACCCAGGCGAACGACTTCAACGTGCTCGGCCAATGGTGGTGTGAAACCTGGTGACGTCGAGCCGTAGACCGCGACCAGCGGGCGATTCAGGGCGGCGGCAACGTGCATCAATCCGGAGTCGTTGGACACCACCGCATCGGCACAGGACATCAGGTCAATGGCTTCGGCCAGCGAGGTGCCGCCACTGAGGTTCACTGACTCTTCACGCAGGCCGGGAATCAGCCGCGCGCGGATGTCTTCGCCCACGGCGTGATCGTTTTTCGAACCGAACAGCCAGACTTGCCAGCCTTCGCGGATCTTCGCTTCGGCAACCTTGGCGTAATGCTCGGACGGCCAGCGCTTGGACTCACCAAACTCGGCGCCGGGGCACAGGGCCAACACCGGACGGTCGAGGGCCAGGCCGAATTTGGCCAGTGCAGCTTCGCGGGTAACCGGGTCGATCTGCAGGCTCGGACGCGGATACGGCTTTGGCAGCTCAACGCCCGGCTCAAACGCCAAGGCCATGAAGCGCTCGATCATCAACGGGTAACGATCCTTGTCCAGCGTGCGCACGTCGTTGAGCAGGCCATAGCGGAATTCGCCACGCCAGCCGGTGCGCTTCGGGATGCCGGCAAAGAACGGCACCAGCGCCGACTTCAGGGAGTTGGGCAACAGGATCGCCTGGTCGTACTGGCCAGCCAGGGATTTGCCGATGCGCCGACGCGTTGCCAGCTCCAGGACACCGTGACCGAGCGGAAAGCTCAAGGCCTGGCGAACTTCGGGCATGCGCTCAAGAATCGGCCGGCTCCACTCGGGGGCCAGCACGTCGATTTCGCATTGCGGGTGGCGTTGTTTCAGACACTGGAAAAGTGTCTGCGCCATCACCATGTCACCGACCCAACTGGGCCCAACGATCAGAATTTTCATGTGGTTTCCATAAACGAACCGGGGAGGCCTATGCCTCCCCGCCTCGAGAATTCTACAAAACACCGCAGATCTACCGTGGGAGCTAGCCTGCTCGCGAAAGCGGCCTGACCGTCAGCATAGATGCTGGTTGTGACGACTTCATCGCGAGCAGGCTCGCTCCCACATTTGAATCTCTTCGTTCCAACCGGAGCGTTTCAGCTCAGCCCCAGCTCACGCCAGATCCGCATGACCTGCTGCCGTTCGTCTGCGAACTGGTCGCCCGGTATCACCCCGGGGTCCTTCTGCAAGGCCTGCCGGTGGGCGGCGGAGCGGTAAGCTTTATACGCTTCACGCAACAGGCTGGCATCTTCGACGGGCATCAGCCCTTCATGCTCCAGCCCTTCCAGAATGCGGATGTTGTCCGTCCAGCGCAGCAATGGCGGGTGTGTTTCGGACCACGCCAGGGCCGCGTATTGCACCATAAATTCAATATCGACGATACCTCCGGCGTCCTGCTTGATATCGAACGGCACCGTGGCTTCGAAGGCATTTGCCCCGGTGCCGGCCGCCGTGCTCTTGCTGCCAAGGTTATCGCGCATCTTGGCGCGCATCTCACTGACCTCCTGGCGCAGGGTCGGCAGATCACGGGTCTTGCCCAATATCGCAGCGCGGACTTTCTCGAAGGCCTGGCCGACATCCTGACTGCCCACCAACACCCGCGCCCGCACCAGCGCCTGGTGTTCCCAGGTCCAGGCTTCGTTCTCCTGATAACGGGCAAACGCCCCCAGGGAACTCACCAGCAACCCCGACGCCCCGGACGGCCGCAGACGCATGTCCACTTCATACAGCTGCCCGGAGTTGGTCTGCGCCGTCAGCAAGTGAATGATCCGCTGCCCCAGCCGGGTGAAAAATTGCGCACCATCGATGGGTTTGACGCCATCGGTTTCAGCCTGCGGATCGCCGTCGTGGATGAACACCAGGTCCAGGTCCGAACCATGCCCGAGTTCCAGGCCGCCGACTTTCCCATAACCGACAATGATGAACCCGGGATCGCACAAAGTGCCATCGGTGCGCAGCGGCGTGCCGTACTTGGCCACGGTCTGGCGCCAGGCCAGTGCCAGCACTTGCTCCAGGATCGCTTCGGCGAGCCAGGTCAGGTAATCGCTGACCTTCATCAGCGGCAGGCTGCCGGCGATTTCCGAGGCAGCCACCCGCAAGCGGTGCGCCAGTTTGAAGTGGCGCAGGGCTTCCATTTGCTGTTCGAGGTCATCCTCGGGAATCCGTGTCAGGCGCTCGCGCAACTCTGCCGCCAGTTCTGGCGCCAGTGGCGGCTTGAACAGCCGGCCTTCGTTGAGCAATTCGTCGAGCAGCAGCGGGAAGCGGGTGATTTGCTCGGCGATCCACGGGCTCGCCGCGCACAGCGTCAGCAAGCGCCGCAACGCACTGGGGTTCTCGGTCAACAGCACCAGGTACGCGGAACGACGGGCCACGGCTTCGACCAGCGGCAGCACCCGTTCAAGTACCAGGTCCGGATTGTCATGTTCCACGGCCTGCGCCAGCAAACGCGGAATAAAAGCATCGAGACGTTCGCGACCCAGACGCTGCATCGCCCTCAACTGCGGGCTGCTGCGCAAGCCGGCCAGGGCCCTCAAGGCTTTTGGGGCATCCTTGAAACCACCTTCCTCCAGTTGGCGGCAGGCGGCCTCATCGTCCTGGGCCTCTTCCCACAGCGGCAACCACTCACCACCGACCACCACTTCGCTTTCGGCGCCCTGCTCTTCATCGGGATCGGCGATCACCTGCCCGAAGTGCCAGGCAATACGGCCGCGCCAGTACATCAGTTGCTCGTGGAACGCCGTCCAGTTGGCGAAACCCAGCATAAAGGCAATACGCGCCTGATCCTGCTCGCCATTGGGCAACATTTGCGTCTGGCGATCGGCAATCGCCTGAATCGCGTGCTCGGTGTAACGCAGGAATTCGTAACCTTCACGCAGCTCGCTGATCACGGCCGGCGGCAGGTAACCCTGACCTTCCAGCGTGCTCAGCACCTTTAATAGTGGGCGCTGCTGCAAGCTCAGATCGCGGCCGCCGTGGATCAGCTGGAACGCCTGGGCAATGAACTCGACTTCGCGAATACCGCCGGAACCGAGCTTGATGTTGTCGGCCATGCCCTTGCGCCGCACTTCCTGCTGGATCAGCTGCTTCATGGTGCGCAGCGCTTCGATGGCCGAAAAGTCCAGGTAACGCCGGTAAACGAATGGCCGCAGCATGTCTTGCAGTTGCGCCCCGGCCACCTGATCGCCGGCCACCACGCGCGACTTGATCATCGCGTAGCGTTCCCAGTCGCGACCCTGGTCCTGGTAATACTGCTCCAGCGCGTTGAAACTCAGCACCAGTGCGCCCGCCGAACCGTAGGGACGCAAGCGCATGTCGACGCGGAATACAAAGCCGTCGACGGTCATCGGGTCCAGGGCCTTGATCAGCCGCTGACCCAGACGAATGAAGAACTCCTGGTTATCCAGCGGGCGTTTCACGCCGACGGTTTCGCCACCCTCGGGATAGGCGAAAATCAGGTCGATGTCCGACGACAGGTTCAACTCCACGGCACCGAGCTTGCCCATGCCGAGAATGACCATTTGCTGCGGCTCGCCGCTGCGCCGCCCGGTCGGCACGCCGAACTGCTGGCAATGCCGCACATACAACCATTGATAGGCCTGATCGATGCTGGCATCCGCCATGTCCGAAAGGTCGCGGCAGGTCTGGATCAAATCGGCCTGGCGGGTCAGGTCGCGCCAGATGATCCGCACTTGATGGCGTGCACGCTGGCGGCGCAAGGCGCGGCCAAGCAGATCGTCGGTCTCGGCCACGTTCGCGGCGGCCGCGATCTGCCCGCACAACTCACCGGGGGCGAAGCGGCGGTCCAGTTCGCCGGACTGCACCAGCTCCAGCAACATCAAAGGGTCACGAACACACTGTTCAATCACGAAATCGCTGGCGGCGGTGACGCGGGCAAATTGCGCCCAGCGTTCTGGCGTCCAGGCAGACAGCCCGTGGGCATCGTCCAGAGCGGCGACGGCAGCCCGGAACGACTGCTCGGCGCGGGTGACAAACGGCAGGAGAATGGCGGGCAGTTCGGCAAGCGAAGGGAGGCTCATGGTCTATCCTTGATCGGCGTACAACGGACTGCATGTAGTGGTTTTCGAAAACCCACTACCTGAGGGAGTGTCGAACAAAAGTTAGAAATAGCTGAAATTTCTTTAATTTTGGCAGCCAGCATCAAGCCTTTACCTTTTGTAGTTGGAAAAAGACCAACCTTAACGATTATTCTCACAACGCAGCCGGGGGCCACAAGCCGCTCTCCTGTAGTTTTACTACTCGTATATACATTAGCCGGGCTGAAATGCCGGAAGATTTGTAGTAAAACTACACGCCGCCGGAACAACCTATCGGCAATCCAAGAATTTATATCGTCTGCCCACAAGGCCAGTCGCAAACTCAGGCAACCGATTCTGGAAGCCTTTCCGCCCTGGAGCAAGCCATGCAAGACCTCGATCCCGTCGAAACCCAGGAATGGCTGGACGCCCTGGAATCGGTTCTCGACAAAGAAGGCGAAGACCGTGCTCACTATCTGATGACCCGTATGGGTGAACTGGCGACCCGCAGCGGTTCGCAGTTGCCTTACGCCATCACCACGCCTTACCGCAACACCATCCCGGTAACCCACGAAGCACGCATGCCTGGCGACCTGTTCATGGAACGCCGCATTCGCTCGCTGGTACGCTGGAACGCGATGGCCATGGTAATGCGTACGAACCTGAAGGATTCTGACCTCGGCGGTCACATCTCCAGCTTCGCCTCCAGTGCGACCCTGTATGACATCGGCTTCAACTACTTCTTCCAGGCCCCGACCGAAGAACACGGCGGCGACCTGATCTACTTCCAGGGCCACACCTCGCCAGGCGTTTACGCCCGTGCATTCATGGAAGGCCGCATCACCGAAGACCAGATGAACAACTTCCGCCAGGAAGTCGACGGTCAGGGCCTGTCGTCCTACCCGCACCCTTGGCTGATGCCTGACTTCTGGCAGTTCCCGACCGTATCCATGGGTCTGGGCCCGATCCAGGCGATCTACCAGGCACGCTTCATGAAGTACTTGGAACACCGTGGTTTCATTCCTGCCGGCAAGCAGAAAGTCTGGTGCTTCCTGGGCGATGGCGAGTGCGACGAGCCGGAATCCCTGGGCGCGATCTCCCTGGCTGGCCGCGAGAAGCTGGACAACCTGATCTTCGTCATCAACTGCAACCTGCAGCGCCTCGACGGCCCGGTTCGTGGCAACGGCAAGATCATCCAGGAACTCGAAGGCGTGTTCCGCGGTGCTCAGTGGAACGTGACCAAAGTCATCTGGGGCCGTTTCTGGGACCCGCTGCTGGCCAAGGACACCCACGGCATCCTGCAACGTCGCATGGACGAAGTCATCGACGGCGAGTACCAGAACTACAAAGCCAAAGACGGCGCGTTCGTCCGCGAGCACTTCTTCAACACGCCTGAACTCAAGGCGATGGTCGAAGACCTGTCCGACGACGAGATCTGGAAGCTCAACCGTGGCGGCCACGACCCGTACAAGGTCTATGCGGCCTACCACGAAGCGGTCAACCACAAAGAACAACCAACCGTCATCCTGGCCAAGACCATCAAGGGTTATGGCACCGGCGCCGGCGAAGCGAAGAACACCGCGCACAACACCAAGAAGGTCGATGTCGACAGCCTGAAGTTGTTCCGCGATCGTTTCGACATCCCGGTCCAGGACGACGAACTGGAAAACCTGCCGTTCTTCAGACCGGAAGAAGGCAGCGCCGAAGCCCGTTACCTGAGCGAGCGCCGTACCGCACTGGGCGGTTTCGTGCCTCAGCGTCGCGCCAAGAGCTTCAACATCCCGACCCCGCCACTCGATACCCTCAAGGCGATCCTGGACGGCTCGGGCGACCGCGAAATCTCCACCACCATGGCCTTCGTGCGGATCCTCGCGCAACTGGTCAAGGACAAGGAAATCGGTCCGCGCATCGTGCCGATCATCCCGGACGAAGCCCGTACTTTCGGTATGGAAGGCATGTTCCGTCAGCTGGGCATCTACTCCTCCGTCGGCCAGCTCTACGAGCCAGTCGATAAAGACCAGGTGATGTTCTACAAGGAAGACCAGAAGGGCCAGATCCTCGAAGAAGGCATCAACGAAGCGGGCGCCATGAGCTCCTTCATCGCTGCCGGTACTTCGTACTCCAGCCACAACCAGCCGATGCTGCCGTTCTACATCTTCTACTCGATGTTCGGCTTCCAGCGTATCGGCGACCTGGCCTGGGCCGCTGGCGACAGCCGCACCCGTGGCTTCCTGATCGGCGGCACCGCCGGCCGTACCACCCTGAACGGTGAAGGCCTGCAACACGAAGACGGTCACAGCCACCTGCTGGCCGCGACCATCCCGAACTGCCGCACCTACGATCCAACCTACGGCTACGAGCTCGCGGTGATCATTCAGGACGGCATGAAGAAGATGACCGAAGAGCAACAGGACGTCTTCTACTACATCACTGTGATGAACGAGTCGTACCAGCAGCCAGCCATGCCGGCCGGTGCCGAGGAAGGCATCAAGAAAGGCATGTACCTGCTCGAAGAAGACAACCGCGAAGCGGCGCACCACGTTCAGCTGATGGGCTCTGGCACCATCCTGCGTGAAGTCCGTGAAGCGGCGAAGATCCTGCGTGAAGAGTTCAACGTCGGCGCCGACGTGTGGAGCGTTACCAGCTTCAACGAACTGCGTCGCGACGGCCTGGCCGTTGAGCGCACCAACCGTCTGCACCCTGGCCAGAAGCCTAAGCTGAGCTACGTCGAAGAGTGCCTGAACGGCCGTAAAGGTCCGGTCATCGCATCGACCGACTACATGAAACTGTTCGCCGAGCAGATCCGTCAGTGGGTACCGTCCAAGGAATTCAAAGTCCTGGGCACCGACGGTTTCGGCCGCAGCGACAGCCGCAAGAAACTGCGTCATTTCTTCGAAGTCGACCGTCATTTCGTGGTGTTGGCAGCCCTGGAAGCACTGGCTGACCGTGGTGACATCGAACCTAAGGTTGTGGCCGAAGCCATCGCCAAGTTCGGTATCAACCCGGAAAAACGCAACCCACTGGACTGCTGAGGAGAGATTCTGTGAGCGAACTCATTCGCGTACCTGACATCGGCAGCGGTGAAGGTGAAGTAATTGAACTGTTTGTGAAGGTCGGCGACCGTATCGAAGCCGACCAGAGCATCCTGACACTTGAGTCGGACAAGGCGAGCATGGAAGTGCCTGCGCCGAAGGCCGGTATCATCAAGAGCCTGAAAGTGAAGCTGGGCGATCGCCTGAAAGAAGGCGACGAACTGCTGGAGCTGGAAGTCGAAGGTGCCGCTGCTGCGGCCCCTGCGGCAGCCGCACCGGCGGCCAAGGCTGAAGCCAAACCGGCTGCTGCACCTGCCGCCGCCCCTGCTCCTGCTGCGCCGGCTGCCGCCAGCGTTCAGCAAGTGCACGTGCCGGACATTGGTTCGTCGGGCAAGGCCCAGATCATCGAGATCCAGGTCAAGGTCGGCGACACCGTCGCAGCTGATCAGTCGCTGATCACCCTGGAATCCGACAAGGCGAGCATGGAAATCCCGTCGCCTGCCGCTGGCGTGGTCAAGGCCATCAGCGTCAAGCTCAACGACGAAGTCGGCACCGGCGACCTGATCCTGGATCTGGAAGTGGCAGGTGCTGCTGCACCGGCTGCTGCTCCGGCCCAGGCTGCCGCTCCAGCTGCCGCCGCTGCGCCTGCTCCTGCAGCAGCTCCGGCTGCACCGGTTGCCGACAGCGTTCAGGACATCCACGTTCCGGACATCGGTTCGGCGGGCAAGGCCAAGATCATCGAAGTCCTGGTCAAGGCCGGCGACACCGTTGTGGCCGACCAGTCGCTGATCACCCTGGAATCCGACAAGGCGAGCATGGAAATTCCATCGCCTGCCGCTGGCGTGGTGGAAAGCGTTTCCATCAAGCTCGATGACGAAGTCGGTACCGGCGACCTGATCCTCAAGCTGAAAGTCAAAGGCGCCGCTCCGGCCGCTGCTCCGGCACCTGCCGCTGCTGCTCCGAGCGCACCTGCTCCAGCCGCTGCTGCTCCTGCCGCCGCTGCACCTGCTTCTGCCCCGGTCGCCGCACCAGCCAAGCCTGGCGCGAAAGTTCACGCCGGCCCTGCCGTGCGTCAACTGGCCCGCGAATTCGGCGTCGAGCTGAACGCAGTGGGTGCCAGCGGTCCGCACGGTCGCATCCTGAAAGAAGACGTGCAGGTTTACGTCAAGGCCATGATGCAGAAGGCCAAGGAAGCACCGGCCGCTGCTGCTGGCGCAACCGGTGGCGCGGGCATCCCGCCGATTCCGGTCGTGGACTTCAGCCGCTTCGGTGAAATCGAAGAAGTGCCGATGACCCGCCTGATGCAGGTCGGCGCCGCCAACCTGCACCGCAGCTGGCTGAACGTGCCGCACGTGACGCAATTCGACTCGGCGGATATCACCGAACTCGAAGCGTTCCGTGTTGCCCAGAAAGCCGTTGCAGAGAAGGCTGGCGTCAAGCTGACCATCCTGCCGTTGCTGCTCAAGACCTGCGCGCACCTGCTCAAGGAACTGCCGGACTTCAACAGCTCGCTGGCGCCAAGCGGCAAAGCGATCATCCGCAAGAAATACGTGAACATCGGCTTCGCCGTCGACACCCCGGATGGCCTGCTGGTACCGGTCATCAAGAACGTCGACCAGAAGAGTCTGCTGCAACTGGCCGCCGAGGCTGCTTCCCTGGCTGAAAAAGCCCGGACCAAGAAGCTCTCGTCGGACGAGATGCAAGGCGCCTGCTTCACCATTTCCAGCCTCGGCCACATTGGCGGCACCGGCTTCACGCCGATCGTCAACGCGCCGGAAGTGGCGATCCTCGGTGTTTCCAAGGCAACCATCCAGCCAGTCTGGGACGGCAAAGCCTTCCAGCCGAAACTGATGCTGCCGCTGTCGCTGTCCTACGATCACCGTGTGATCAACGGCGCCGCTGCTGCACGCTTCACCAAGCGTCTGAGCGATCTGCTGGGCGACATCCGCACCATGCTCCTGTAACACCGACCGGCCCTCCTTCACCGGAGGGCCGATCGCGTTCCACGTTTCCGAGCGCCACGCTCGTACCTCAACCCCGCCAATTTGGCGGGGCTTTTTTTGCCTGCACGAAACGCAGGCAATGTCCT
The DNA here is from genome assembly GCF_056402255.1 of Pseudomonas sp. P4_B4. NCBI lineage: Bacteria > Pseudomonadati > Pseudomonadota > Gammaproteobacteria > Pseudomonadales > Pseudomonadaceae > Pseudomonas > Pseudomonas sp. P4_B4. Next base: position 68,826 of record NZ_JBFUHS010000004.1, on the reverse strand, counting down.
ACATGCCTGGTTTGATTGCCCCACACACCCCATCCCTTTTTGCCCGACATTTTCCCGCCTGCAAACACTTAGCCTTAACGCCCAAAACTACGCTGGCAACTTTTAAAGCCACTGGTTGATTAGTTCATTATTCGAATGGATTCGAACATGCTAAAACTCTCTGTCGGCCCAATAGTTGGGCACACTACAACTGATCACGCGCGTATCTTTGTGCGCGGCGAAGCGCAAAAAGATGCACCCGTATTTGCCGGCATCCGTTATCGGCAGTCCGGGCATGAACAATGGCTTAAAAGTATCTTTGTAAGGCTGACAAGCCTGCAGGACATGTCCGATGTCATTGTTCTCAATAACCTGGCGGCCGATACCGAATACGAATACCAGGCCGGCAGGTTCAGCACCACGAGTGCCGGGCACTCTGTGGATTCGCTGCAAGAACTGCCGCTGCAATGGCCGCAAGAACTCTATCGCTTGCGCACCCGATCCGGCACGATCGGAACGCCACGAGCCTATTTCGTTGGCTCATGTCGTTACTTGCGGATGACCGCCGGTATCCCGTCGGCGCCACATCTGGGTGACCGGATATTTGCCTCGATTACACAACTGGCACAGCAAGCCGACCCGCCGGTCAGCGCGATGTTGATGACTGGCGATCAGATCTATGTCGACGATTTGAATTTTTTCGCGCCTGACCGCGAATATCAGAAAATACTCGCAAAATACCGTGTAGCTTTCTCCCAGCCGCATATTTCCAGGTTAATGGCCAATGTATCGACTTACATGATCCTCGACGATCACGAAATTGAAGATAACTGGCCGACCAAGAAAAGATCAGGCGATGATGTTCTATATAAAAACGCCATCACTGCTTATGAGTTATATCAAGCCAGCCACAGCCCGGCATTTGAATTACTTGCCGATGGACGGATCAGCCGGCATCCAAAGCACTATTGGTATCAGTTCACCGATGGCGATATCGAATGGTTCGTCACCGATAGCCGTACCCAGCGTAATCTGTCCGCCGATGATCGACACATCCTTGATGTTGAGCAGGAATATGCCTTGTGCCAATGGCTGATCCACAGCCCCGCCCGGGTCAAGTTGGTGGTCACCAGCGTGATGCTCTATCCCGACGCCAAACACAACGGGGATGACGCCTGGGCCGGTTTTCCCGGGCAACGTCTGCGGTTGCTGGAGACCATTCGTTCGCACCGGCTGAAGAATGTCATTTTCGTTTCCGGTGACGTCCACGGCTCCTTGACCAGTCGACTGACCCACAGCGAAGACCCGGACTTTGAGGTGCACACCATCGTGTCGTCGCCATTGTGCAACATCAAACTGCTGCCCTATGCCAGTCAATCCAGCTTTATCCTCGACCGGCCGTTGGCACGCAACGCCGCAGGCGAATATCGACAGGAATTGACCGGCAAAGTCATCAGTCAGGATAACTTCGCGCACCTGGTCATCGATGCAGAACACATTCAGGTGAATTACCACGATCGGGATGGCAAGTTGCTGCAATCGACAGGCATTAATTTGCGCTGATGGCAAAAAATCACAGCCTTCGGGACGCCCCCCAAGGCTGCGATCTGATCAATAACAATACTTTCAGCCGGGAACTGCAGAAATCTTCGTGCCTGCCGACATATTCTTATAGCACTTGGCCTTCATCTCTCTTGTCAGTCGGTGTCGCAATGATGCAACCTTGCCGCAGGCAACAGTCAAGAGGGCGAGAGCCCAGCGCGTTCAGCATATTCGAAGCGAGTTTCCCTCCATGAAAAGCCAACCCGATGCCGCCAGCCGTATGGTGGCCGAGGTAGTGACGCAGTTGCCTGTGCCCTCGCGGCTCGGCATGCTGCGTTTCGAACGGCTAAATGAACCCAGCTGGGCACTGCTGTTTCTTGATCCCAATTGCGAACGCCAGTTCGGCCTGCCCGCCGTTGAGCTGTGCGCGCTGGTGGGCTCGCCGTACGCCAGCCTGATGGAGCCGCAAGCGCGCTATGAACTGCACGACGCGATCCAGCAGCAACTGAGCGAAAGCACGCATTACCTGATCCGCTACACCCTGCACACCGCCTCTGGTTCCCTGAATCTGCTGGAACTGGGCGAAGCCTACAAACAACACAATCGCCACCTGTTGCGCGGCTATCTGCTGGTCATCGACGGCCTGTTCGAGGATGACCAGCTGCAACCGGCCCTGGATCTGGAAACCCAGAACTCGCGCCTGCAAATCGCCCTGGAACTCAATCAGCGTGCCCAGCAGGAACAACTGCTGCATCTGGACCGGGTGCGTGCCCAGCAGGACCTGATCCTGCTCCTCACCCGTCAACGCTACAGCAGCAACAACTCCTTGCGCGAAGCCGCCGAGCTGATCACCCGCAGCGCCTGCGACATCTACGAAATCGACTGCGCCAGCCTGTGGCACCTCGAAGGCTCGATGCTGGTGCCGATCTCGGCCTATCACCGCACGACTCAGGAATACCTGCTGCCGCAGCCAATCGACGTCAGCGTGTTCCCCGATTACCTCGACGCCTTGCACACCGGCCGCGCCATCGACGCCCATAACGCCATGCGCGACCCGCGCACCCGGGAGATGGCCGAAAGCCTGCGCCCGCGCGACGTCAACGCGATGCTCGACGCCAGTATCCGCGTCGATGGCCAGGTGGTCGGCGTTTTGTGCCTGGAGCAGACCGGTGCGACCCGCGCCTGGCAGTCGGATGAAATCGCCTTCGCCGGAGAGCTGGCGGACCAGTTTGCCCAGGTCATCAGTAACCACAACCGGCGAACCGCCACCAGCGCCCTGCACCTGTTCCAGCGTGCGGTCGAACAAAGTGCCAACGCCTTTTTGCTGGTCAACTGCGACGGCGTGGTGGAATACGTCAACCCGAGCTTCACCGCGATCACCCAATATTCCACCGAAGAAGTGCACGGTCAGCGCCTGTCAGAACTGCCGGCCCTGGAGAACCTCAGCGAACTGCTGTTCGACGCGCCTTCGGCGCTGGCCAAGAGCAACAGTTGGCAGGGCGAGTTCAAGAGCCGCCGGAAAAACCTCGAACCCTACTGGGGCCAGTTGTCGATCTCCAAGGTTTACGGCGACAACCGCGAGCTGACCCACTACATCGGCATCTACGAAGACATCACCCAGACCAAGCTCGCTCAGCAGCGCATCGAGCGCCTGGCCTACACCGACAACCTGACCAATCTCGGCAACCGCCCGGCGTTCATTCGCAACCTCGATGAACGCTTCGCCCGGGACAGCGACGCGCCGATCAGCCTGTTGCTGGTGGACATCGACAACTTCAAGCGGATCAACGACAGCCTCGGCCACCAGACCGGCGACAAACTGCTGATCAGCCTGGCCCGGCGCCTGCGCAACAGCCTGATCCCGAGCGGCAGCCTGGCGCGATTCGCCAGTAACGAATTCGCCGTGTTGCTGGACAACAGCGACCTCACGGTAGGCCAGCAAGTGGCCAACCAGTTGTTGGCGACCCTCGACAAACCGATGTTCGTCGACAATCAGTTGATCAGCGTCACCGGCTCCGTCGGCCTGGCCTGCGCGCCGCTGCACGGGCGCGACCCGCAAACCCTGATGCGCAACGCCGGGTTGGCGCTGCACAAGGCCAAGGCCAACGGCAAACACCAGGTGCAAGTATTTACCGAAGCGCTGAACGCCGAGGCCAGCTACAAGCTGTTCGTCGAAAACAACCTGCGCCGCGCCCTGACCCAGAACGAACTCGACGTGTTCTACCAGCCAAAACTGTGCCTGCGCAGCGGTCGCCTATTGGGGATGGAAGCCCTGCTGCGCTGGGACCATCCGGAAAAGGGCATGATCCGCCCGGATCAGTTCATCAGCGTCGCCGAAGAAACCGGGCTGATCATTCCGATCGGCAAATGGATCGCCCGCCAGGCTTGCCGCATGAGCAAAGCGCTGACCGCCGCCGGCCTGGGCAACCTGCAAGTGGCGATCAACCTGTCGCCCAAGCAGTTCTCCGATCCGGACCTGGTGGCCTCCATTGCCAACATCCTCAAGGAAGAAGCCCTGCCAGCTCAATTGCTGGAGCTGGAGCTGACCGAAGGCCTGCTGCTGGAAGCCACCGAAGACACCCACTTGCAGCTCGACCAGCTCAAGCGCCTGGGCCTGACCCTAGCCATGGACGACTTCGGCACCGGTTACTCGTCGCTCAGCTACTTGAAAAAATTCCCCATCGACATCATCAAGATCGATCGAAGCTTCATCCACGAGATCCCGGACAACCAGGACGACATGGAAATCACCTCAGCGGTGATCGCCATGGCCCACAACCTGAAACTCAAGGTCGTGGCTGAAGGCATCGAAACCGCCGAGCAGTTGTCGTTCCTGCGCCGTCACCGCTGCGACGTCGGCCAGGGCTACCTGTTCGACCGTCCGATCCCGGGCAATGAACTGATCGACAAGCTCAAACGCTACCCGCGTGGTCCAATCGCCTGACAGCGATCCAACTCTCGGGCAAACTGCTTGCCTGTCTAATTATCCTGACTGAGAGGACTGATCATGGTTCTGCGCTCGGAAATTCTGGTGAACAAAAACGTGCTCCCGACTAAAGAACAAGCCCTGCCCGGCCGCGAAACCGCGATGCCCCTGCCTGAAAAGCACTTTGTATTTAAAGACACCCCCTTGCTCGGCCCGTTCTTCGAAGATGTCGACTTCGCAATCTTCGGCCTCGGCTGCTTCTGGGGTGCGGAACGCCGCTTCTGGCAGCGTGAAGGCGTGGTCAGCACCGTGGTCGGCTACGCCGGCGGCTACACGCCGAACCCGACCTACGAAGAGGTCTGCTCGGGCCTGACCGGCCACTCCGAAGTGGTGCTGGTGGTGTATGACAAGGCCAAGGTCAGCTACGAAGAACTGCTGGCGATGTTCTGGGAACTGCACAACCCGACGCAAGGCATGCGCCAGGGCAATGACATCGGCACCCAGTACCGTTCGGTGATCTACGCCACTAGCCAGGAACAACTGGACGCGGCGCTCAAGAGCAAGGAAACCTACCAGGCCGAGCTATCCAAGGCCGGTCTCGGTGAAATCAGCACCGAAATCGACCAGGCCCCGACCGTCTACTTTGCCGAGACGTATCACCAGCAATACCTGGCGAAAAACCCGGAAGGCTATTGCGGCATTGGCGGTACCGGCGTGTGCATGCCACTGAGCCTGGCGGGTAACTAACCCTGAACTGTGGCGAGGGAGCTTGCTCCCGCTCGGTTGCGCAGCAATCGCAAAACCGGAGAACCGGAGAACCGGTTCTTACTGAAAGAACGCAGTTACCGGTTTTTAGGGGTGCTTCGCACCCCAGCGGGAGCAAGCTCCCTCGCCACAGGTTGTTGATTGCTGATCAACTCTCGGCAATCAACCAATCCATCTGCCACCCACCCTGGGTCTGCCCCAGCTTCTGGGACAGCCACGGCAGCAACTCACGCAACTCTTCCTCCAACCCCCACGGCGGATTGGCAATCGCCAGCCCGGAACCGTTCAGGCTGTTGGGCGTATCCAGCGGATGCACCAGCAACTCCACCCGCAACAACTTCGGCGCACCGGTACCGGCCAGGTCCTGATAGAAGCGGCGCAGCGCGCGCTGATCCTTCACCGGGTACCAGATCGCCGCCACTGTCTGGCGCATCCGGCCAATCGCTTCCTTCAACGACGCGGCACAGCGCTGCATCTCGTCGAGCTTCTCGAACGGCGGATCGATCAGCATCACCGCACGCTTCTCCGGCACCGGCAGCAAGGCTCGCGGCACATGCCAGCCTTCACCCAGGTGCACCTTGACCCGGCGATCACCGGCCATGTTGTCCTTGAGCAGCAAGCCGTCTTCCGGGTGTTTCTCGTTGAGCAACACGCGGTCTTGCGGACGAGTCAGGCGTCGTGCCAGCTCCGGTGACCCCGGGTAATAGCGCAACTGGCCATCCGGGTTCATCTCGTGCAGCACTTGCATGTAATCAGCGGTCAGGATCGGCAGATCCGGCTGATCCCACAAACGCGCAATGCCTTCCAGGTACTCGCCGGTACGGTTGGCCTGATCACCCTGAAGGTCATACAGACCGATGCCGGCGTGAGTGTCGAGATAGGCAAACGGCTGCTCCTTGCGCGACATCAGGGCGATGAGGCGGGTCAAGGTCAGGTGTTTGAACACATCGGCGTGATTGCCGGCATGGAAGGCGTGACGATAATTCATGGCTGCTCCTGCGAAGGCCGGGAAGTTTACCTTTTACCGGCCGGCAAGTCAGGGGTTCGCAGCTGAGTGGCCGTAACCACCCCCTGTGGCGAGGGAGCTTGCTCCCGCTGGGCTGCGAAGCGGCCCCAAAACCTGAACCCCGGTCTGGTCTGACACGCTTCACTCCACCTGTTCTACAACTGCTTCGCAGTTGAACGGGAGCAAGCTCCCTCGCCACGAAAGCCCTCTGCGCTACGCCGAAGGCCGCGCCCGCAACCGCCGCCCAACCACTTCCAGCACATCACAGCCATCGCGCAACGAAATGGCGCAGAGCAAGGCAAAGTCGCTGAGGATGAACGACTCGCACTCGATCGAACCGCGCATGGACAGGTTCTCWAGCACTTGGGTGACTGCGCGAATTCTGTAGTTGGCGGCGTCGGTGAGGATGTCGAGTGGCGCGTGGGTGTCGACGAACAGGGTAGGCATATCGGTGCAGTTGCTGGTCAATGCCATGAAGCGGTTGTCGGGATGGGGGATTGGTTTTTCGTAGGGTGGATCGGGGTGAATTGTTTTCATTAGTAGCTCCCAAAGATGAATCGGAGCTGCCATCAGCCTTCCTACAGGCTAGGGTGGCAGCTAAGCGCGGGGTAGGAATATCGAGACCTTTGGGAAAACCCGACCACGCCGAAGCGTGCCCGCACATAGCTGCCGCAACTGATCTTACGGGCGCATGTAAACGACCACAAACCAAGTATTGACGCTAAGTGCTTCCCATCGGCCTTGAGAGGTTCCTACACCCCACCACTGAGTTGTCAGTGGCTGCCAAAGACTATCGACGGCACTCGCATCGCACCACTTCATGAAAACCGCTAGGTTTTGAAGGAAACGTCCTAGGACCTCACCCGAAAAAGCCGTAACAGCTACAATTTATCAAATTAATTTGAGGCTGAATGGCGCAAAGGGAGAACCTTGTCGATCGACTTGCGATGCGCTTGTAAATCGCCAGCTGTTGGCTGCCTGATTATTTCCGAAAAAAGAATATCGAAACTAAATACAAAATCCAACCAGCGTGAAAGCTGTACCTTATTATTTTTTTATAAATATGGTCGCTAGAATGCCGAAGGCAATTGGAAACAATTAACGACAAAAAGCTTATCGAAAACATCGTTAATGAAAACACCGGCATCAGCACTCCACGCCCTGAAAATTCTACCAAAAATGGTTGATGGCGAGCGCCTCCAGGCAAAAGTAGATGTTGATGATATATTGCGTAAATTGAAAGCATTATAAAAATCAACGAAACCCCACCAAGTAGGATTTTTAATCGAAGTGGTGCCTCCTTCAAAATATTAAAGCTTCCCATCTCATATTTTTTTAATCGGCACGAAAGACAGCACCCACCTTCTATTAGCGATAAGCCGTCTCTATCCAGCACTCCACATTTTTTGCATTTCTTTACTCTGGGCTTCATTTATTTTCGATCCATCTGTTCAGGCCGAGCAGCGAACGGGTGTAAATAATGGGCACGCCACCAGGTCGGCTGCCAACTTTTCGACTAATGGAGGAGATCCGCTTTCCCTATCACGACAAGCAATATCATTGAAACTACAAGCCCAATAAAGCTCCATTGCAACATTACAAGCTTGCGCTTAAGCGGGAGGGGGAAGCTATCTATATCCTCAGCATTGGCTAGACCTCGCATAAGGAAGAACCCTGGAAACGTAAGAATGCTAGAAATGCTTCCTACCAACAGCAATCTGCCATGAAGACTCGTACTCTTATATATCCCGAAAGCCAGCAGAGACGAGCTACTTTTGAAGTGCGACGACATCAAGTCACCCTTCGTATAGCTCAGATACAAAGCTACTCCAATGCAGATGAATTGGCAGATAATGACCACGCCACCCAAACCGCCGATGATTAGTTTAGCTGTAATCACTTCACTGCCTCGTAAATCTGTTCTCCGACCATTTCGCCAAATGCACCACCAATTTCTCCTCCAGCATAAGAACTAACTCCAACGACCAGAATACTACATGCTAATCGCGCAAAGCCGGCGCTAGGCAACCGCGGCGTTATCGCGTCTTAGCCAGCTATTTCAGCGCTCCTGATTTCCATAACGCGACCAGTAAGGCCATAGCAGTGAATGAAGCGATAACACTCCATTGCAACACGACTAACTTCCATCTTAGTGGACGGGGAAAATCTTCAAAGTCCTGAACACTTAGAACGTCGTGCCTGATGAAAAAATCTGGAAAAGTAAGAACCATACAAGCGCTTCCCACGAGCTGAAGCCTACCCCAATAACCTTTATGTATGCGTACAGCATTAGATATGCTTGGAGAGCTATTCTTGAAATGCTCCAATAATAATTCTCTTTTCGTATAGCCCAAGTGTAATGCGAAACAGTTGCCGACAAGTACGAATACAAACGCCAAGCCGCACAAGCCGCCAGCAATCATTTCGGCAGTAGTCATTTCGTCGACTCGTAAATCACTTCGCCTATGAACTCGCCACTCATTTCTCCCAACGTACCCCCCGCATACGAGCCAGCGCCCGCCGCAACGATACTGCAAGCAAGCGTTAAAAAGCCGCCTGTTGGAACTCCCAGAGCAACGCACAGGCCTCCTACTACCGGCGCGGTTAAGATCCTGCCTGTGGCCATGCCAGCAGCCACTCCTACCGTGAAACTGCCTGACTCAGTAAGCCGGATTCGTCTACACGCTTCGCTATTTCCCGCAGCACACACATCCTGAACCTTCGCAGCAGAAGCTCCTCCGCCGACGGCAGTCCCTAACCAACCGCCGTACTGGACGTATTTTGAAGCCTTCGCTACACCTTCAAGATGAGTGGCATGACCAGGTATTTGCCCTCCGGGGCTGGCATGGGTCCAGTGGTGAACCAGGCTTTGACTGGATATGCCCAACATTTTTTTCAAGTTGATGTGGTGAGGAAAACCAATCCCCTTGCGGGTCAGCGTCGTCATGTGGCGGTTAAGTATTGAAAGCAAACGCTGTCGCTCGACAAAAAAGGTCGGCGAGCGCAGGTGCCCATCTCTTTCGAGTGTTCTACGTTGTAACGCTTCAATTTCCCTCAAGGCATAGCCGACGTTATCCAGATTATTTTTGAAAATACTTGCGCCGACGCCAATAGCGCCAGAGCTATATGTCAAGAGGGCCTGGAAGGCATCCCGGTGTTCCACCATGAAATCAGCCTCTTCCGGGCTAAGCGTTTCAAGCACCTGATTGGTCTTGGCCGCCACATCCATGAGCAGCGCTTCTTCACGGGTGCACTGGAAGTTGTTGGGATCGCTCAGCACGATCATCGAGCCGGCTTTAACGTCGCGCAGATTGGGATTGAGCAGTTTGAATTTGCCCATCACCGCCGGGTCGCGCAGGGTGAATAGCGAGGCTTCGAGTTGTTCGCGGGTTGTGCTTTTGGGCACGATATAAAAGCCGGGTTCCGGAACGTCGAGACCGGTGGGCTGTGATCGAGACGACGCACTTGGCACTGACGTAAAGCTGGATGGACGCTGCGCGGTCGAATTGCTGGAGGCTGTCATCGAAGGCGCAGTCGCGGCCGATTGAGCGGTTGCCCTGGCTGCTTTCGGTGCAGGGGGTTCATTGACATAACTCCCCTCGAAATTCGAAGGGAGCAGTTTGGCTCGACAAGGGCAACCACTGAAACTGTCCAGCGTGCCAGCCACTCGTCGACCCTCGCTCAGGACGTGAGAGACGCCGCCGATGATCCGGTAGCTCTTCTTGTCTTTTCCGCAACTGACCAGATCACCCTCACGAGCATGGATGAGACCGAAATTGAATGTGTGGTCCCCCTCCAGAACGGTACCGCCGCAGTCAGTTTTGTCACCTAGCCCAATGTAATGCCCGATAGCCATGTCTTGATATCCCTTTCAACTGGCGCCCCATCCCTTGGGGAAATGCGCCGTTGTATACGATGAGTTATCCCGGTTCGGAAATGAGTCGGGCTAGCGCAAAGTACGTGAGCAGAGAGGTAATTCAAGGCATCTGGGCAAATCAGGAAACCTCCTACAAGCCCTGTAGAAAAGGGTTACGAAGAGGAAATAGGAACCAAAGTGAACGCAAAAAAAACGGCTCGCACCCAAAGGCTGCGAGCCGCTCTTTCATCCGCGACGGGATGACTTCAATCGATTACTTGTTCAGACGATAATCATTCTCAGCAGCCGCAAAACGCTGGAACATGCCAGCAGTCGGCGTGCCCATTTTGCTGACGAAGTAGATCGCCAGGCTGGCGAAGATGAAACCAGGGATGATTTCGTACAGGCCCAGCAATTCGAAGTGTTTCCAGACGATCACGGTGATCGCACCGACCAGGATACCGGCCAGTGCGCCGTTGCGGGTCATGTCTTTCCAGATCACGGAGATCAGCACGACCGGACCGAATGCGGCACCGAAACCAGCCCAGGCGTAGCTCACCAGACCCAGTACACGGTTTTCCGGGTTGGCCGCCAGTGCGATAGCAATCAGAGCAATCAACAGCACCATGGCACGACCGACCCACACCAGTTCAACCTGGGAGGCGGATTTACGCAGGAAGGTCTTGTAGAAGTCTTCGGTCAGGGCGCTCGAGCACACCAGCAACTGGCAGCTCAGGGTGCTCATCACCGCAGCCAGGATGGCCGACAGCAGGATACCCGCGATCCATGGATTGAAGAGGATCTTGGCCAGCTCGATGAACACACGCTCGTGGTTCTCGGAGACTGCGCCAGCCATGTCCGGGTGCGCCGAGAAGTAGGCGATACCGAAGAAGCCGACAGCCACGGTACCGCCCAGGCACAGGATCATCCAGGTCATGGAGATGCGACGGGCCTTGGCGATCGATTTAACCGAATCGGCAGCCATGAAACGCGCCAGGATGTGCGGCTGGCCGAAGTAGCCCAGACCCCAGCCCATCAGCGAGATGATGCCGATGAAAGTGGTGCCCTTGAGCATGTCGAAGTTGCTTGGATCTTGCGCTTCGATGGCCAGGAAAGTGGTGTCGACGCCGCCAGTGGCCAGCAGCACGATAACCGGCGTCAGGATCAACGCGAAGATCATCAGGGTGGCTTGTACGGTATCGGTCCAGCTCACGGCCAGGAATCCGCCGATGAAGGTGTAGGCAATCGTCGCCGCAGCACCGGCCCACAGCGCCGTCTCGTAGGACATGCCGAAGGTGCTTTCGAACAGACGGGCACCGGCCACGATGCCAGAAGCGCAGTAGATGGTGAAGAACACCAGGATCACGACCGCAGAGATGATCCGCAGCAGACCGCTTTTGTCTTCGAAACGGCTGGCGAAGTAGTCCGGCAGGGTCAGTGCATCACCGTTGTGCTCGGTCTGTACACGCAGACGGCCGGCGACGAACAGCCAGTTCAGGTAGGCGCCGACGATCAGGCCGATGGCGATCCAGCTTTCGGAAAGGCCGGACATGTAGATCGCGCCGGGCAAACCCATCAACAACCAGCCGCTCATGTCGGAGGCACCGGCGGACAGTGCAGTCACGACGCTGCCCAGGCTACGGCCGCCCAGAATGTAGTCGGAAAGGTTGTTGGTGGAGCGATAGGCCATCAAGCCGATCAGCACCATTGCTGCGATGTAGATCACGAACGTGATCAGGGTTGGATTGCTTACGCTCATTAAGTTACGCCCTGGCTTTGTTTTTATGTAGCGGCGGCTGGTGAACCGCTCGCAAACGCATACGTTTGACAGACGATCCGGATTCCCGCGCATTTATGACTGATGTTTCCCCAGGAAAGCCATCAGCCGGAGCACCCGGATTTTGTCCGGGTTGCACCTTGGGCGCGAATGCTATTCAACAAAGCAAATAAGGTGCAACCAGTTTCTTGGGAATAAGTTGCACCTAGGCGGAAATAAACGTTAAAAATCGTTTTTTGCTCCTTTTCGGAGCAAAAACGAGTGTTAACTCTCTGAAAAAGCACCAAGCAAATGCAGCAAAGCCGTACCAGAATTTATTTCCTGACGAGCTGCGTAATATTCCGACAAAAAAAGGGTTGCACCCGGTTGCACCTCAACAGTCGCACGGCTAATCTTGCCGCCAGCTGATGCCACGCAGTCGTGGCAAACATGAGGATAAAAACATGGCTACCACCACCCTTGGGGTCAAACTTGACGACCCGACCCGCGAACGCCTCAAGGCCGCCGCGACCTCGATTGATCGCACGCCGCACTGGCTGATCAAGCAGGCAATCTTCAATTACCTGGAAAAACTCGAGGGTGGTGCAACCCTGACCGAGCTGAGCGGTTTGACCAAGGATTCCGACGACAGCGTCGACGCGCCTCTGGATCACGCCCACCAGTGCTTCCTCGAATTCGCCGAAAGCATCCTGCCGCAATCGGTACTGCGCGCATCGATCACCGCCGCTTACCGTCGCCCTGAGCCAGAAGTCGTGCCGATGCTGATCGAGCAGGCGCGCCTGCCGGCACCGATGTGCGACGCCACCAACAAACTCGCCACCTCGATTGCTGAAAAACTGCGCAACCAGAAGAGCGCCGGCGGCCGTGCCGGTATCGTTCAGGGCCTGCTGCAGGAGTTCTCCCTGTCGTCCCAGGAAGGCGTGGCGCTGATGTGCCTGGCCGAAGCGCTGCTGCGCATCCCGGACAAAGGCACCCGCGATGCGCTGATCCGCGACAAGATCAGCACCGGCAACTGGCAGCCGCACCTGGGCAACAGCCCGTCGTTGTTCGTCAACGCCGCCACCTGGGGCTTGCTGCTGACCGGCAAACTGGTGTCGACCCACAACGAAGCCGGCCTGACATCGTCCCTGAGCCGCATTATCGGCAAGAGCGGCGAGCCGATGATCCGCAAGGGCGTCGACATGGCCATGCGCCTGATGGGCGAGCAGTTCGTGACCGGCGAAACCATCGCCGAAGCCCTGGCCAACGCCAGCAAGTTCGAAACCAAGGGTTTCCGCTATTCCTACGACATGCTGGGTGAAGCCGCACTCACCGAGCACGACGCCCAGAAGTACCTGGCCTCGTACGAACAAGCCATCCACTCGATCGGCAAAGCCTCCCACGGTCGCGGGATTTATGAAGGCCCGGGCATCTCGATCAAGCTGTCCGCCCTGCACCCGCGCTACAGCCGTGCGCAGTACGAGCGCGTGATGGACGAGTTGTACCCGCGCCTGCTGTCGCTGACCCTGCTGGCCAAGCAATACGACATCGGCCTGAACATCGACGCCGAAGAAGCCGACCGCCTCGAGCTGTCGCTGGATCTGCTCGAGCGCCTGTGCTTCGAGCCGCAACTGACTGGCTGGAACGGCATCGGTTTCGTCATCCAGGCTTACCAGAAGCGTTGCCCGTATGTGATCGACTACGTGATCGACCTGGCTCGCCGCAGCCGTCATCGCCTGATGATCCGCCTGGTGAAAGGCGCGTACTGGGACAGCGAAATCAAGCGCGCCCAGGTCGAAGGCCTGGAAGGCTACCCGGTCTACACCCGCAAGGTGTACACCGACGTGTCCTACATCGCTTGCGCGCGCAAACTGCTGTCGGTGCCGGAAGTCATCTACCCGCAGTTCGCCACGCACAACGCCCACACCCTGTCGGCCATTTATCACATCGCCGGTCAGAACTATTACCCGGGTCAGTACGAGTTCCAGTGCCTGCACGGCATGGGTGAACCGCTGTACGAACAGGTTGTAGGCAAAGTTTCCGAAGGCAAGCTGAACCGTCCGTGCCGTGTGTACGCACCGGTCGGCACCCACGAAACCCTGCTGGCTTACCTGGTGCGTCGTCTGCTGGAAAACGGCGCGAACACCTCGTTCGTCAACCGCATTGCCGATCAGTCGATTTCGATCCAGGAACTGGTAGCCGATCCGGTAGCCAGCATCGAGCAGATGGCAACCGTGGAAGGTGGCTTCGGCCTGCCACACCCGCGCATTCCGCTGCCGCGTGACCTGTACGGTTCCGAGCGCGCCAACTCCAGCGGCATCGACATGGCCAACGAACATCGTTTGGCGTCCCTGTCCTGCGCCTTGCTCGCTACCGCGCACAACCACTGGAAAGCGGCGCCGATGCTCGGTTGCGCCTCCAGCAGCGAAGCGCCGGCACCGGTCTTGAACCCATCCGATCTGCGTGATGTGGTCGGCCATGTGCAGGAAGCGACCGTCGAAGACGTCGACAACGCGATCCAGTGCGCCCTCAACGCTGCGCCGATCTGGCAGGCCACCCCGCCAGCCGAGCGCGCCGCGATTCTGGAGCGTGCTGCTGATTTGATGGAAGCCGAGATCCAGCCGCTGATGGGCCTGTTGGCTCGCGAAGCCGGCAAGACCTTCGCCAACGCCATCGCCGAAGTGCGTGAAGCCGTGGACTTCCTGCGTTATTACGCGGTGCAGGCACGCAACGACTTCACCAATGACGCTCACCGTCCGCTGGGCCCAGTGGTGTGCATCAGCCCGTGGAACTTCCCGCTGGCGATCTTCAGTGGTCAAGTGGCTGCAGCATTGGCCGCCGGTAACCCGGTATTGGCCAAGCCTGCGGAACAAACTCCGCTGGTCGCGGCTCAGGCCGTACGCCTGCTGCTCGAAGCCGGCATTCCGGAGGGCGTGCTGCAACTGCTGCCGGGTCGCGGTGAAACCGTCGGTGCCGGCCTGGTGGGTGATGAGCGCGTCAAAGGCGTGATGTTCACTGGCTCCACTGAAGTCGCGCGCTTGCTGCAACGCAATATCGCCGGTCGCCTGGACAGCCAGGGTCGTCCGATCCCGCTGATCGCTGAAACCGGTGGCCAGAACGCGATGATCGTCGACTCTTCGGCACTGACCGAACAAGTCGTGATCGACGTGGTTTCGTCGGCGTTCGACAGCGCCGGTCAGCGTTGCTCGGCATTGCGTGTGCTGTGCCTACAGGAAGATTCCGCAGACCGCGTCATCGAAATGCTCAAGGGCGCCATGGCCGAAAGCCGTCTCGGCAACCCTGAGCGTCTGTCCGTGGACATCGGCCCGGTGATCGACGCCGAAGCCAAGGCCGGCATCGAGAAGCACATCCAGGCCATGCGCGACAAAGGTCGCAGCGTGTATCAGGTGGCCATCGCCGATGCCGAAGAAGTCAAACGCGGCACCTTCGTGATGCCGACGCTGATCGAACTGGAAAGCTTCGACGAGTTGCAGCGTGAGATCTTCGGCCCGGTGCTGCACGTGGTTCGCTACAAGCGCAAGGACATCGATCAACTGATCGGCCAGATCAACGCTTCCGGCTACGGCCTGACCCTGGGCGTGCACACCCGCATCGACGAGACCATCGCCAAGGTGATCGACAACGTCAACGCCGGTAACGTCTACGTCAACCGCAACATTGTGGGTGCCGTGGTCGGTGTTCAACCGTTCGGCGGCGAAGGCCTGTCGGGTACCGGCCCGAAAGCCGGCGGCCCGCTGTACCTGTACCGCCTGTTGTCGACCCGCCCTGCGGATGCGATCGAAAAATCCTTCGCTCGCGGTGATGCTGCCGCAGCACCGGACGTTCGTCTGCGCGATGCCATGAGCAAGCCGCTGACTGCCCTGAAAGCCTGGGCCGACAGCCACAAGTTCGCCGACCTGAGCACCCTGTGCGTGCAGTTCGCCGCGCAATCGCAAAGCGGCATCACCCGCGTACTGGCTGGCCCGACTGGCGAGCGCAACAGCTACGCGATCCTGCCACGGGAACACGTGCTGTGCCTGACGGAAGTCGAAGGCGACCTGCTGACTCAACTGGCGGCGGTATTGGCTGTCGGTGGTTCAGCGGTGTGGCCGGAAGCTGACATGACCAAAGCCTTGTTCGCACGCCTGCCGAAGGACATTCAGGCACGCATCAAGCTGGTTTCCGACTGGAACAAGGACGAAGTGGTGTTTGATGCAGTTGTGCATCATGGCCACTCCGACCAGTTGCGTGCGGTGTGCCAGCAGGTTGCCAAGCGTGCCGGCGCCATCGTCGGGGTTCAGGGTCTGTCGCAAGGCGAAACCAACATTGCGCTGGAACGTTTGGTGATTGAGCGTGCGTTGAGCGTTAACACTGCGGCG
Source organism: Pseudomonas sp. P4_B4 (assembly GCF_056402255.1). NCBI lineage: Bacteria > Pseudomonadati > Pseudomonadota > Gammaproteobacteria > Pseudomonadales > Pseudomonadaceae > Pseudomonas > Pseudomonas sp. P4_B4. The sequence goes on along the minus strand of NZ_JBFUHS010000004.1, from coordinate 52,617 downwards.
GCGGGTGGTAATGCCAGCCTGATGACCATCGGCTAAACCGCAACAAATCAGGCGCCCGTAATGGGCGCCTGAAATACAAAAACCCTGTGGGAGCGGGCTTGCTCGCGAAGGCGGTGTGTCATTCAACATAGATGTTGAATGTGCCGGCCTCTTCGCGAGCAAGCCCGCTCCCACATTTGTTTTGTGGTGCCTGCTAAGTCGCTGCTCTGCCCCACCATCACGCTCATCAATCATGCTATTCAGCATAAATTCACAAGACTAGACTCGGCCCATTCCAACAAAAGGTAGGCCGCCATGTCCGAGACGTTGCTCAGCTCCCGTAATCTGGCTTTCGAGCTGTATGAAGTCCTTGATGCCGAGGGCCTGACCCAGCGTGAGCGTTTCGCCGAGCACAACCGCGAAACCTTCGATGCGGCCATTGGCACCGCCCGCAGCATCGCCGAGAAGTTCTTCGCCCCGCACAATCGCAAGGGCGACGAGAACGAGCCGCGCTACGAGAACGGCCAGGCGATTCTGATTCCGGAAGTGAAACCGGCGGTGGATGCCTTCCTCGAAGCCGGCTTCCTCAACGCCGCGCGCAGTTTCGACGCTGGCGGCATGCAGCTTCCTACGCTGCTGTCCCAGGCCTGCTTCGCGCACTTTCAATCGGCTAACGCGGCTTCGACGTCGTATCCGTTCCTGACCATGGGCGCGGCGAACCTGATCGAAAGCTTCGGCACCGATGAGCAGAAGCGCCGCTTCCTGCAGCCGATGATCGATGGCCGTTTCTTCGGCACCATGGCCCTGACCGAACCCCACGCGGGCTCATCGCTGTCGGATATTCGTACCCGCGCGGAACCTGCGTCCGACGGCACCTATCGCCTCAAGGGCAACAAGATCTTCATTTCCGGTGGCGATCACTCGCTGTCGGAAAACATCGTGCATATGGTGCTGGCCAAGCTGCCGGATGCGCCGGCCGGGGTGAAGGGCATTTCGCTGTTCATCGTGCCCAAGTTCCTGGTCAACGACGACGGCAGTCTCGGCAAGCGCAACGACGTGTTGCTGGCCGGGCTGTTCCACAAGATGGGCTGGCGTGGCACCACGTCCACCGCGCTGAACTTCGGCGATAACGGCGAGTGCGTCGGCTATCTGGTGGGCAAGCCGCACCATGGCTTGAGCTACATGTTCCAGATGATGAACGAAGCACGGATCGGCGTCGGCATGGGTGCGGTGATGCTTGGTTACGCGGGCTATCTGTATTCGCTGGAATACGCCCGCGAGCGTCCGCAGGGCCGCGTGCCGGACAGCAAGGACCCGAACACCGCGCCGGTGGCGATCATTCAGCACGCTGACGTGAAACGCATGCTGTTGACGCAAAAGGCTTACGTCGAAGGCTCGTTCGACCTCGGCCTGTACGCGGCGCGGCTATTCGATGACACAACGACGCTTGCGACCGAAGCCGAGCGCAAGCAGGCCCATGAATTGCTGGACCTGCTGACGCCGATCGTCAAATCCTGGCCGTCGGAGTTCTGCCTGAAGGCCAACGAACTGGCGATCCAGATCCTCGGCGGCCACGGCTACACCCGCGAATACCCGGTGGAGCAGTACTACCGCGACAACCGCCTGAACCCGATCCACGAAGGCACCCACGGCATTCAGTCGCTGGACCTGCTGGGCCGCAAACTGGCACAGAACGGTGGCGCGGGGCTCAAGCAGCTGATTCGTCTGATCGCTGCCACTGGAGAGCGAGCACAGGCGTTTGATTCATTGACACCGCTGCGTGAATCGCTGGAAAAACTGGTGGCGCGCCTGCAAACCGTGACCATCGGCCTGCTGACTGATCTGGCACAAGGCAAGGTCAACAGCAGCCTGGCGAATTCGGCGCTGTACCTGAAGGTGTTCGGGCACACGGTGATTGGCTGGCGCTGGCTGGAACAGGCGATTCGCGCCGAGGAAGGCCTGGCCAAGGGCGATGCGGCGGATGTGAGCTTCTATAAAGGCAAGCTACAGGCGGCGCGCTACTTCCTGACCTGGGAAGTGCCGGGTTGCCACCATGAGCTGGCGATTCTTGAAGCTCGGGATGATGTTTGCCTGGGGATGCAGGATGAGTGGTTCTGATCCCGGATCTATGGTGTAGCTGAAATCCAATCGCGAGCAGGCTCGCTCCTACAGGTATCTCTGTTGATCACAAATCCTGTGTTCAACACCCAAACCCTGTGGGAGCGAGCCTGCTCGCGATGGCGTCAGCACTACCAACACATCACTTCAGCTTGAACCCACCCATCTGCCGCGCCAGATCATCCGCCAACCGCTGCAACGTCTGACAATCATCCCGACAGGCTCTGACCTCCCCCGCCGTCGCCCGGGCCAGATCGGAAATCCCCTGCACGTTGCGATTGATTTCTTCAGTCACCGCCGATTGCTCTTCCGTCGCCGCCGCCACCTGATGGTTCATGTCGCTGATGCGTTCCACTTGCCCAGTAATCGCGGTCAACGAGGCGCCGGTACGCTGGCTCGACTCGACACCCGTGCCCGTCGCGGCTTGCCCGGAATGCATCGACGACACCGCGTTTTCCGCACCTTGCTTGAGGCTGCCGATCATCTGCTGGATTTCATCGGTGGACGACTGCGTACGCCGCGCCAGGGTGCGCACTTCATCGGCAACCACGGCAAACCCACGCCCCATATCCCCGGCCCGCGCCGCTTCGATGGCAGCGTTGAGCGCCAGCAGGTTGGTCTGCTCGGAAATCCCGCGGATCACCGCCAGCACCTGGTCGATCGACGCCACCTGATGCGCCAATTCACCCACAGCGCTGGCGGCGACACCGATTTCGTCGGACATGCTTTCAATATGCCGGATCGAGCCACCCACCACTTCCCGTGCCTGCATCGCCTCATCCCGAGCCGTTTGCGACGCGACCGCCGCATTGCCGGCATTTTGGGCGATTTCCTGAACGGTCAGGCCCATTTCGTGAACCGCAGTTGCGACCATGTCGGTCATTTCCTGTTGGCGACCGGAGCGTTCAGCGGTGTTATCCACGACCCGTGCAACCTGACCGACAGCGGTGCGCAGTCGCTCGCTGGTGGTCAGTACTTCGCCGATCATGTCGCGCTGGCTATCCAGGAACCGATTGAAACCGCGAGCCAGATCGCCCAGCTCATCGGCGCGACTGGAATCTAACCGGCGGGTCAAATCGCCACCACCGCTACCAATGGCAACCAGTGCCGCTGTTACCTGACGAATCGGTCGTACCAACCCACGGGCCAGCAACACCACCAGCAGCAAGCACACAATCGCCACCGCCAGGCCGATGCCACTGCTCATCCACATGGCGCGGCGGGCTTCGGCGTAGATCTGCGATTGCGGCACTTCGGCCACCAGGGTCCAGCCGAGATCACGCAATGGCAGGCTTAACGCGAGGAAGTCTTCACCGTCACGCTGGAAGCCGCTGCTGGTGGCAGCTTTTTGACTCATCACCGATTGTGCCGCCGTAGCACCAATCTGCTCGGTCAAAGTGCGTTTGCCGCTGAATTGCGCCTCGGGATGCACCTGGATCAAACCGTCGGAACGCACGAGATAGACCTTGCCGCGCTCTCCGAAGCTGAAGTTGTGGATCAGCTCCGAGAGCTCGTTCATGCTCAAGCCAAGCCCGGCAACGCCCACGACTTTACCGGCCTGCTCGACTTTGAAGTCGATGAAAAGCGCCAATTCTCCGGTGGCTGTGTCGTTATCGATGTTGAGAGTGCGCGGCTGGTTGCTGTCGAGGAACGAGTAGAACCAGGCGTCTTTCGGATTGGAACGACTGAGGGTCCGGTCCAGGCCTTTTTCGGTGAAGTAATGATTGGACGCGGTGCCGACAATAATCGCGGTAAAGGCTTTGTGCTCGGCGCGAACACCTTCGAGATAGGTAGTGAACGTGCCAGCCTGGGCACGGTCTTCCCCCCCGGCCAGCCAGTCGCGCACCATGCTGTTGCTGGCGATGTCCTTGGCGGCGGTGAGCGGTTGGACAAGGATGCGTTCGATGTCGTTGCGCATCGCTTCGATGCTCGACGGCAAGGCTTGCTCGACCAGATAGCTCTGGGCGAGGCGGTTAACCACCAGGGTATAGATGCCCACCACGATCAGAATACTGACCAGCAAGGCGCTGCCCATACTCAGGATCAATTGCCATTGAATACTGCGTCGCCAGAACTGCATGGAGCACCCCCAAAGAATAAGAGGCTGAAACACTGCAACAGCCGTGCCGATTGTATACAAACAAACCGACAATCTATTCTTTGGTTGTGCGCAAAGCCGATCAGGCCTGATTGATCGTCTTGGAGATCACTTCAACCGTGGCGCTGACTTGCTCTTGGTAACGGTCGAGTTCGAGCTTGTGCTGCTTTTGCATTTCGATCTGCTGGGAGCACAGATTCATCGCCGCCAGCACCAGCAGTCGGTCACCGATCAGCGTCGGGTACTTCCTCTTGGTTTCGGCCAGGGCTGCCTTCAACATCATCGCAGCGTCCAGCAGGGTCTGCTCTTCCCCGACCGGTGCCTTGATCGAATAGTCCTCCCCCAGGATCGAGACGACTTTTACCCCTGCGGCGTTGTAACTCATGCGCTGACAGGACCTGCGCTGACGCGCTCAACCAGGGCCTGGATGCGAGCCGCCGTGGCGCCTTGCTTCTCTTCGTGTTCCATCAGGCTCAGTTGCAGGCTTTCGTTTTCATCTTTGGCCTGGGCCAGTTCCGCGGTCAGGTTCTGGTTCTGTTGCACCAGGTCGCTGACCAGTTGTTCCAATTGGCTTAGGGATGCTTCCAACATTTTGATTTTCCGGGCTTTTTCAAAGGGCGCGTACGATAAAGAAAAGTCACCCTGGATGCCAGGGTTATACAGGCGCAAAGCCTTGATTTTGCTGACGAGTGACCTTTCTCGCGAACTGTAGAGACTGTATTTGCCCGATCTGGTTCCTGCACTTCGTCGCCGTGGCGTTTGTGCGACACCCCTGCTGCGGATTTCCGCCTCCCTCCATTTGGCCTCTCTGACCCGGCAGAACAATGAAATCGAACGGGACGCCACGGCGGACAACGAAATCAATAAATATACCCACACCCTCATTTCACCCTATCCAACTTACCTCTATTCGACGTCACAACGCCAATTCAATATAAAGAAAATAGCACACTGAAGAACTCTGCACTTCAGACAAGCCCCGACAAACTTAAATAAGTATTCAAACCACCCACCAACACAATAAAACAACCAAGAAACACCTCGAATAAAACCCGCGCTCGCAATGACAATTAAGACTATGGAATAATTTATTCACCGCCGAATAGCGGATCAAACTAAAAACTCATCAAAAAAACTTTATTTACATACCCAACGAGAGTTGACTCATCATGATAGACAATCAAAAAAACTTCACCCCTCCTACTTCAGTAACTGCAGACCCCGCTCCACAGCACACTGCTACCGCAACAAGCCCTGGCATTACCTTGACATCAAACGATAGAGGCGGCGTCACCTATGGCATCGTCGAATTTCTCGAGGTGTCCAGAAAACCTCAATACATCTCTAACTTCGAAACTGGTAAAGACCGCATCGACATGTCAATAGCCCTAAAAAATGCCGGAGTGAGCTCATTGAATTTTAATCTTTCGGACATCTCTGATTTCAAGAACCCAGGCGATGCATTTCTGGATTACTTACCTCACAACAACCAGAGCAATATTCTCGTAAAAGTTGAAAGCGCTAAATCAATGATGGTCATTTCGGTGACAGGCCTCGTACGCCTGGGAGATATCGTCGATTCTGGATGGTCCTGACACATCGTAGTAAACAATCTGCCAGCACTTATCAAAAGCGGACTCAAAGATCTAACAAGACAGTCGCCTCATCCTTGAAAGCCTATTGACCTTTGCCAATTAAAAATCCAACTCAATTTAAGTCCGGGGCGGAAAACCAATGCCCCGCTCGAATGGATCTTTCATCGACGCAACAGTAAGCCAATCATAGAGACAGCACCTGGGCAGGCGCCCTCAAAACCTTTTTTGACAGCGACGCAATTCAACAGGTTAGAATCGCTGGCACGCAGACTGCATGGTCAGTTTGCGCCCGCCTTTCAGCTTTCTGGAGTACTGCCTTTGAATGCGACGACCATCAACAGCCTGTTCTTGATCGGCGCGTTGCTGGTAGGTGCGAGTATTCTGGTGAGCTCACTTTCGTCCCGCCTCGGTATCCCGATTCTGGTGATCATCCTGGCCGTCGGTATGGCGGCCGGTGTCGATGGCGCTGGCATTATTTTCGATAATTACCCCACGGCTTATCTGGTCGGCAACCTCGCGCTGGCGGTGATCCTGCTCGACGGCGGCTTGCGCACCCGGGTGTCGAGTTTCCGCGTGGCGTTATGGCCGGCGTTGTCCCTGGCCACGGTCGGGGTACTGATTACCACCGGGCTGACCGGCATGGCGGCCGCGTGGCTGTTCAACCTGAACCTGATTCAGGGCCTGCTGATCGGCGCCATCGTCGGCTCCACCGACGCCGCGGCGGTGTTCTCGCTATTGGGCGGCAAAGGCCTGAACGAACGGGTAACCGCCAGCCTTGAAATCGAATCCGGCAGCAACGACCCGATGGCGGTGTTCCTCACCGTCACCCTGATCGACATGCTCGCCAGCGGCCAGACCGGTCTGCACTGGAGCCTGTTGACCCATCTGCTGCGCGAGTTCGGTATCGGTGGCGTCATTGGCTTGGGCGGTGGCTGGCTCATGCTGCAACTGGTCAATCGCATCAACCTGGCCACCGGCCTGTATCCGATCCTGGTGATTGCCGGTGGCCTGGTGGTATTTGCCCTGACCAACGCCCTGCACGGCAGCGGCTTCCTGGCGGTATACATCTGCGGCCTGGTGATCGGCAACCGCCCGGTGCGCAGCCGTCACGGCATTCTGCACATGCTCGACGGCATGGCGTGGTTGGCGCAGATCGGCATGTTCCTGGTGCTGGGCCTACTGGTCACACCCCACGACTTGCTGCCGATTGCCCTGCCGGCACTGGCACTGGCACTCTGGATGATTCTGTTTGCCCGGCCACTGTCGGTGATGGTTGGCCTGCTGCCGTTCAAAGCGTTCCATGGTCGCGAGAAAGCGTTCATTTCCTGGGTCGGCCTGCGCGGCGCGGTCCCGATCATTCTCGCGGTGTTCCCGCTGATGGCCGGCCTGCCCAACGCCCAGCTGTACTTCAACCTCGCCTTCTTTATCGTGCTGGTGTCGCTGCTGGTTCAGGGTACGAGCCTGCCGTGGGTCGCCAAGCTGCTGAAGGTGACGGTGCCCCCGGAGCCTGCCCCCATCTCCCGCTCGGCCCTGGAAGTGCACGTCACCAGCGAGTGGGAGCTGTTCGTCTATCGCCTCGGCGCGGAAAAATGGTGCATCGGCTCGCCCCTGCGCGAGCTGAAAATGCCCGAGGGCACTCGTATCGCCGCCCTCTTTCGCGGTCAACAATTGCTCCATCCGTCGGGTAGTACGGTGCTGGAAGTCGATGATTTGCTGTGTGTTATCGGCCATGAACACAACCTGCCGGCCCTCGGAAAACTCTTCAGCCAGGCGCCACAACGGGGCCTCGATCTACGCTTCTTCGGCGACTTCGTACTCGAAGGAGACGCCCAGCTGGCCGCGGTTGCGGCCCTCTATGGCCTGAAGGTCGAAGGAATCGATCCGGACATGTCCCTGGGCCACTTCATTGCCCAGAAGGTCGGCGGCGCGCCGGTGGTAGGCGACCAGGTGGAATGGAACAACACCATTTGGACCGTGGCAGTCATGGACGGGAACAAGATCGGCAAAGTGGGCGTCAGATTCCCCGAAGGAAGTCGCCCGGGTCCCGGACTCTTCCTCTAAACTGCTTCCACTATCACTTGCTTGACCGGTCTTTATGCCTAACCTGCGCTCCATTTTCGCCATCGCCCTATTGGGCTTGAGTCTCTCTGTCAGTACTTTGCAAGCGGCCGAACCGCCTTCCAGCGAAGCCGTGCAGGCGAGCCTGGACAAGATCGCCGACCGCAAACTGCCGGAAGCCGATCAGAAGGCCCTGCAAACCGTTCTGCAAAGCACGCTGAACCAGCTCAACAACAAGCGTGACTACGAGCAGAAACTGGCCGCACTCAAACAGCAATTGAACAGTGCGCCCAAACAGACGATCGAGAACCAGCGTGAACTGACCCGCCTCAAGGCCAGTACCGTGGCGCCGGTGGCGCAGCGTTTCGCCAAAGAACCGATCCAGCAGCTTGAACAGTTGCTCACCGAGCGCTCCACCCAGCAAAGCGACCTGCAAAAGGCCCTGGCCGATGCCAACAGCCTGATCATCACCGCCCAGACCCGCCCCGAGCGTGCCCAGGCGGAGATTTCCAGCAGCCAGACGCGCATCCAGCAGATCAACACCATCCTCAAGAACGGCAAGGACGCCGGCAAGACCTTGAGCGCCGAGCAACGCGACCAGCTCAATGCCGAGCTTGCAGCGCTGAACGCCCTGATCCCGCTGCGGCGCCAGGAACTGGCCGGCAATACCCAATTGCAAGACCTCGGCAACAGCCAGCATGACCTGTTATCGGAGCGATCCGACCGCCTGGATCAGGAAATCCAGGAACTACAGACCCTGATCAACCAGAAGCGTCTGGCTCTGTCCCAGGAAACGGTCACCCAGCAATCCATCGAAGCGCAGAAGGCCGGCGGCAGCAGCCTGCTGGCCACCGAAAGCGCTACCAACCTGAAGCTCTCGGACTACCTGCTCAAAAGCACCGACCGCCTGAACGAAGTCACCCAGCAGAACCTGCAGACCAAGCAACAGCTGGACAGCCTGACCCAGAGCGATGCGGCCCTGGACGAGCAAATCAACGTGCTCAAAGGCAGCCTGCTGCTCTCGAAGATTCTCTACAAACAGAAACAGGCGTTGCCGCGCCTGCGGCTCGACCGCAACCTCGCCGATCAGATCGCCGACATTCGCCTGTATCAGTTCGAAGTCAGCCAGCAACGGGAATTGCTGAGCAATCCGGCCACCTACGTCGAAAACCTGCTGTCGACCCAACCCCCCGAGCAAGTCACGGCGCAGCTGCGCAAAAGCCTGATGGAACTGGCCACCACCCGCGCCGACCTGCTGGAGCGACTGAACCGCGAACTGAGCGCGGTACTCAATGAATCCATCACCCTGCAACTGAACCAGAAGCAATTGCTCAGCACCGCGCAAAGCCTGCGGGCGACGCTTGATGAACAGATGTTCTGGATTCCCAGCAACAAGCCGCTGGAGTTGGAGTGGATCCGCAGTGTGCCGGATCGCCTCCAGCGTCAACTCGATTCACTACCGGTACTTTCAAGCCTGAGCGAACTGACCGACGGCCTGACCCAGCGCCCGCTGCTGTTCCTGCCGCTGGCGTTTTTGATCGGCGCTCTGCTGTGGCGCCGCAAGAATCTGTACGCGCGACTGAACAAGGTTCACCAGGACATCGGTCACTTCAAACGCGATAGCCAGTGGCACACGCCGCAGGCGATTCTGATCAATATTCTGCTGGCGATGCCGGTTTCCCTGGGCCTCGCCTTGTGCGGGCTGGCCCTGCGAATCGACGCCCGTGGGCAGAACGCCAATATGGGCGCGGCGCTGCTGCAAATGGCCGGCGCCTGGCTGGTGTTCTACACCGCCTACCGAATCCTCGCGCCGGGTGGTGTGGCAGAACTGCATTTCCGCTGGGAAAAGCCCCAGGTGGAGTTCCTGCGTAGATGGATCCGCCGCCTCGGCATCGTGGTCATGGCACTGGTGACCGTCGTCGCCGTTGCCGAACTGCAACCGGCGGCGCTGGCCGATGACGTGATCGGCATGCCGGTGGTGCTCATCTGCTACGCCTTGATGACTTTGCTGCTCAGCCGTTTGCTCATCAGCAGCCCGACCCACGAAAACGCCTCGCTGTTCCGCAAACTGGTGGGGATCCTGTTCACCGCCCTGCCCGTCGCGTTGTTCGTGGCGGTGTGCTTCGGCTACTACTACACCGCACTGAAGCTCAGCGACCGCTTGATCAACACCCTGTACCTGCTGATGTTCTGGCTGGTGATCGAAGCCACTTTCGTGCGCGGCCTCAGCGTGGCGGCCAGGCGTCTGGCCTACCAGCGCGCCCGGGCCAAACGACTGGCCGCCAAGGAGGCCGGCGATGGCGAAGCCGTGATCGAAGAGCCGACCATGGACATCGAGAAGGTCAACGAACAGTCCCTGCGCCTGATCCGTCTGGCGCTGCTCGGCGGCTTCATGGCGGCACTGTATTGGGTCTGGGCCGACCTGATCACGGTGTTCTCGTACTTGGACAACGTCACCCTCTACGAATACACCAGCGGTACCGGCGCCAACATGAGCATGGTGCCGATCAGCATTGGCGACATGCTCGGAGCGCTGATCATCGTCGGTATCACCTTCGCCCTGGCGCGCAACCTGCCGGGGCTGCTGGAAGTGTTCGTGCTATCCAAGCTCAACCTGGCCCAGGGCAGCGCCTACGCGACCACCACGTTGCTGTCGTATGTGATCGCCGGCGTCGGTTTCGTCTCGACGCTGTCTACCCTCGGCGTGAGCTGGGACAAGTTGCAATGGCTGGTGGCGGCGCTGTCGGTCGGCCTTGGTTTCGGCATGCAGGAAATCTTCGCCAACTTCATTTCCGGCATCATGATCCTGTTCGAACGTCCGGTGCGGATCGGTGACACCATCACCATCGGCAACCTGTCGGGCACCGTGAGCAAGATTCGTATCCGTGCCACGACCATCACCGACTTCGACCGCAAGGACATCATCGTCCCGAACAAGACGTTCATCACCGGGCAACTGATCAACTGGTCGCTGACCGACACCATCACCCGGGTGACCCTCAAGCTCGGTGTCGACTACGGCTCGGACCTGGACCTGGTGAAAGAGCTGCTGCTCAAGGCCGCACGCGACAACCCGCGCGTACTGAAAGACCCGGAACCGCACGTGTACTTCCTGAATTTCGGCGAAAGCACCCTCGACCACGAGTTGCGCATGCACGTGCGCGACCTCGGCGACCGCAACCCGGTGCTCGACGAGGTCAACCGCTTCATCAACCGCGAGTTCAAGAAGCAGCACATCAACATCTCGTTCCGGCAGATGGAGGTCTACCTCAAGAACCTGCACGGCCAGGAATACAAGATGGTGCCGATCGAGCCGGAAGCGAAGACCATCGTGCCGTTGGTCGACGGCAAGCCACCGAAAGAGCCGCCCGCCGCCGAACTCGACTAACCAGCCATTCCCCAGCAGAATGCTCGGACATTCTGCTGGAGCCGGCCCTTGAAAGCCCTCGACGAACTCACTTTCGATAACCGCTTCGACCGTTTGGGCGATGCGTTTTCCGCCCATGTGCTACCCGAGCCCATCGATAATCCGCGCCTGGTCGTGGCCAGCCCCGCCGCCATGGCGCTGCTGGACCTCGACCCGGTCGTGGCCGAAACCCCGGAGTTCGCCGAACTGTTCAGCGGCCACAAGCTCTGGGCCGACGCGATCCCAAGGGCGATGGTCTATTCCGGGCATCAGTTCGGTTCCTACAACCCGCAACTGGGCGACGGTCGCGGCCTGTTGCTCGGCGAGGTGTACAACGAAGCCGGCGAACATTGGGACTTGCACCTCAAGGGCGCCGGCCAGACGCCGTTTTCACGCATGGGCGATGGCCGGGCGGTACTGCGCTCGTCGATCCGCGAATTTCTCGCCTCCGAAGCCCTGAATGCCCTGAATATCCCGACCACCCGCGCCCTGTGCGTGATTGGCTCCGACACCCCGGTGTGGCGCGAAAAGCAGGAGCGCGCGGCCATGGTCCTGCGCCTGGCGCCGAGCCATGTGCGCTTCGGGCACTTCGAATATTTCTACTACACCAAGCGCCCCGAGCAGCAGAAAGAGCTGGGTGATCACGTGCTGGCCATGCACTTCCCGCAGTGCCTGGAACAACCGGAGCCGTACCTGGCGATGTTCCGCGAAGTGGTGGAGCGCAATGCCGAACTGATCGCCAAATGGCAGGCCTATGGCTTCTGCCACGGGGTGATGAACACCGACAACATGTCGATCCTGGGCATCACCTTCGATTTCGGCCCGTTCGCCTTCCTCGACGACTTCGACGCCAACTTCATCTGCAATCACTCCGACGACCAGGGCCGCTACTCCTTCAGCAATCAGGTGCCGATTGGCCAGTGGAACCTCAGCGCCCTGGCCCAGGCCCTGACGCCGTTCATCAGCGTCGAAGCCCTGCGCGAAACCCTCGGCCTGTACCTGCCGCTGTTCCAGGCCCATTACCTGGACCTGATGCGCCGCCGCCTCGGCCTGACCACCGCGGAGGATGACGACCAGAAACTGCTGGAGAACCTGCTGCAACTGATGCAAAACAGCGGCGTCGACTACAGCCTGTTTTTCCGCCGATTGGGTGATGAAGCGCCGGAACAGGCCATCACCCGCTTGCGTGACGACTTTGTCGACCTCAAGGGCTTTGATGCCTGGGGCGAGCTCTACGTCGCCCGGGTGGCCCGTGAAGGCGCACTGGATCAAGAGCAGCGCCGCCAGCGGATGCACGCGGCCAACCCGCTGTACATCCTGCGCAACTACCTGGCGCAAAAGGCCATCGAGGCGGCGCAGAGCGGCGACTATTCGGAAGTCCGTCGGCTGCACGCTGTGTTGAGCAACCCGTTCGAGGAACAACCGGGGATGGAAAGCTATGCCGAGCAACCACCAGAATGGGGCAAGCATCTGGAGATCAGTTGTTCGTCGTGAGGCACTGCACAATTGAAAATCTGGAGGTCAGTCTCCATATTAGGATCACTCGCTTTCGACTGGACGACTTGTCATGACCGACCCACTCCTCATCCCCTGCCCCCATTGCAACGGCCTCAACCGCATTCCCGCCGAGCGCCTCAACGACCACCCGAAATGCGGGCGCTGCAAGGCCGAAGTCCTGCTGAGCAAACCGTTTGAATTGAAGCAAGGTGACTATGCCAGCCAGATCAAGGGCGATCTGCCGCTGCTGGTGGACGTGTGGGCGGACTGGTGCGGGCCGTGCAAGTCGTTTGCACCGGTGTTCGAGCAAGCGGCCGGCCAACTGGCGGGCAAGTGTCGGCTGGCCAAGCTGGACAGCGAGGCGAACCAGCAGTTGTCGGCGCAATTGGGGATTCGCTCGATTCCGAGCCTGATCCTGTTCAAGAACGGCCGGGAAGTCGCACGGCAGAGCGGGGCTTTCCCGCTACCGCAACTGATGAGCTGGTTGCGTAGTCAGGGGATGTAGGAGCGAGCTTGCTCCGGGCGGCGATCCGACGAAGGCGGACTGACATTCAAGAAAGATGTCGCCTGATACACCGCTTTCGCGAGCAAGCTCGCTCCTACAGAGTTATGTGCAGTCAATAAAATCAGGCGTTTTCCAGCAGGTTGTGCAGCTCTACGAACTGCTGGGTCAGCTTGTGCCGCGGGTCGAGATGGATCAGCGGCGTATTGGCCTGGTGGGATTCGCGCATGCGTACCGAGCTGGCCAGGTACACCGGCAACACCGGCAGGCCTTCGGCGATCAGTTCATCGAGAATTTGCTGGGGCAGGCTGGCGCGGGCCTGGAACTGGTTGACGACGATGCCTTCGACTTCCAGGCCTTCGTTATGGTCGTCCTTCAACTCTTCGATTTCCGCCATCAGGCCGTACAGTGCCTGGCGTGAAAAACTGTCGCAATCGAAGGGGATCAATACACGATCGGCGGCAATCAACGCTGAAACCGCATAGAAATTCAGCGCTGGCGGGGTATCGAGGTAAATCCGGTCGTAGTCTTCGCTCAGCTCTTCAAGCAACTTACGCAGCTTGTTGATCTTGTGTTTGGCCTCAAGCTTTGGCTGCAAGTCCGCCAGCTCGGCGGTGGCGGTAATGACATGGAGGTTATCGAACGGGGTTTCGTAGATGTCGACCTGATTCTTTTTGGAGAACGGCCCGGAAGACAGCGTCTGCTTGAAGAAATCGGCGATGCCCATCGGGATGTCGTTACCAGTGAGCCCCGTCAGGTACTGAGTGGAGTTGGCCTGGGCATCGAGATCCACCAACAAGGTGCGAAAACCCTCGCTGGCACTGACCGCCGCCAGATTGCAGGCAATGCTGGATTTGCCAACGCCACCTTTCTGATTGAACACCACGCGCCGCATGTCAAAACCTCCGTGTACCAAAGAATGACCGAGTGTAGTGGTCCACCGCGTTGCTTCGCTACCTTGTCGGCAAATGGACTACACAGTCAGTTGCCTTCTCTTGCTTGAAAAACCCTGAACGGCTCGGTGATTCAACGCCAGAACCGACAGACGGAGTCATAATTCTGTGAATAATTACCAATCGTTCAATTTTTGCGAGCCAGCCGCTTCAGCTTGCTGAGCAAAATGTAACCAGCATTTGCTACACGTTCCCGGCACCGGGATAATGCGCCCCACTCGGCGCCAAACGCCACGCAGGGTAAGTTCCGGCTCTCGGCCACTCCCCCGCGTCAAGTAAGCCCGTGAGGGTGGGATGAATGTCTGTGATCAACTTCAACATCGCCCAATGGCGCGCCTGGGCCCCCGGGCTTGATAGCGTGACCGATTGGCAGGCCTGGTGCCGACAACCGGTCGTGCTGCCGGACAGCGATGCCGCTCCCGACGTTTCCTTTCTGCCGGCCATGCAGCGTCGGCGACTCAGCCGTCTGGCGCGGATGGCCTTCAGTGTCGGCTGGCCATTGGCCGAAGGTCGGCAGGATCTGCCATTGGTCTTTGTTTCCCGTCACGGCGAAACGCCCCGCACGGTCGACATTCTCAGTGATCTGGCCGCCGATCAGCCGCTGTCGCCGACCCAGTTCAGCTTGTCCGTGCATAACGCGATCATTGGCTTGTGGTCGATCATGCGAGGTGAAACCAGCGAAATGACGGCCCTGGCTGCCGCAGGCGATGGCCTGGAACATGGCATGCTGGAAGCTGCCGCGCTGCTGGCTGAAGGTGCTCGCGCGGTACTGCTGGTGGTCACCGAAGAGCAGCCGCCCGAGGCTTACTCAACCTGGATCGACGACGTGCCGTTCCCTTATGCCGTCGGCCTGCTGATTACCCCTGGCACCGACTGGCAGTTGTCCCTGAACAGCTCCTCGGATGCGTTGTCCAAATCCCGCTGGCCCCACGCGCTGAATCTGTTGTGTGCGCTGCTCGGCCAGCAAACCACCTGCCAACATGCCTGGAAAAATCGTGTATGGACCTGGCAACGCAACCCGTGACCGAGAAAAACCGCGACGCCTATTACTGGCGCTTGCTGGCCACCGCCGCGAGCTTTGCCCTGTTCGGGCTGGGCGGGCTGTGCCTGCGCCTGGTGATTTTCCCCGTGCTGAACTGCCTGCCGGGCGACGCCCGGACCCATCGGCTGCGGGCCCGGCAAACGGTCAGCCGCTGTTTCTGGATTTTTGTGCGTTTCATGGCCCGTACCGGGGTGCTGACCTACAACATTGAAGGCGCGGAAAAACTCGGTCGTCCGGGACAAATGATCATTGCCAATCACCCGTCGCTGATCGATGTGGTGTTTCTGATCGGCCTGGTGCGTCACGCCAACTGCGTGGTCAAGCAAAGCCTCTGGGAAAACCCTTTCACCCGCGGACCGCTGGGCTGCACCGAATACATCAGCAACGACGGCAGCATGGACATGCTCGACGCCGCTGCCGACGCGCTGAAAGACGGCCAGACCCTGATCATTTTCCCCGAAGGTACGCGCACCCAACCCGGCCAGCCGCCGGCCTTTCATCGGGGCGGCGCGGCAATCGCCCTGCGTGGTGCGAAAATCCTCACCCCGGTCATTATCAAGGTCAGCCCGACCACATTGACCAAGGCCGAACCCTGGTATCGCATCCCCAAGCGGCGCGTGCACTTCAGTTTCCGGGTCGGGGCCGATATAGACCCACAGACCTTCGCCACGCAGGGGCCGGCTCCGCAGGCCTCGCGCAAGCTCAACGAATATCTACATTCTTACTTTATTAAGGAGCTCGCCGAAGATGAGCGATCTGCACCGTGATATCAAAATGCTTATCATCGACGCCCTTGGCCTGGAAGACATCAGTGCCGACGACATCGGCAATGACCAGACCCTGTTCGGCGAAGGCCTGGGCCTGGACTCGGTGGACGCCCTGGAACTGGGCCTGGCGATCCAGAAAAAGTACGGCATCAAAATCGACGCCGATGCCAAGGACACACGTAATCACTTCAGTAACGTGGCGAGCCTTGCGGCGTTCGTCACCGCAAAACAGGCAGCTTGAGACCGGACCATGCAAACTCGTGACGACATTTTCAACACCCTGCGCGATGCCTTGGTCGAGCTCTTCGAACTGGACCCGGAGCGTGTGAGCCTGGAATCCAACCTGTATCAGGACCTGGAAATCGACAGCATCGACGCGGTCGACCTGATTGATCACATCAAACGTCAGACCGGCAAGAAAATCGCCGCCGAAGAATTCAAATCGGTGCGTACCGTCAGTGACGTGGTCGAGGCGGTCTACCGTCTGGTTCAACCGGCCGCATGAATCGACTGATTGGCCTCGGCCTGCTGCTGGTGGGCCTTTTGTATCCCTTTGCGGTGTATTTCGGCATGGAGCATTTCGCCCCGTGGCAGTTCGGGCTGCTGCTGGGCGGACTGTGGCTGGCCCGGGCGCTGACCGGCAAACGACGGCCTGGCAGCCTGTGGATGGCCACGGTGGCCATTGTGTTCTGTCTGTTGCTGGCGCTATTCGACAGCCCGGCGCTGCTGCGCTGGTATCCGGTGTTGATCAGCAGCTTCATGCTGGTGCTGTTCGGATCGAGCCTGACATTCGGCCCACCGATCGTTGAACGCCTGGCCCGGGTACGCGAGCCGCAATTGCCGGCCGAGGGCATTCGCTATACCCGTCAGGTAACCATCGCCTGGAGCGTTTTTTTTCTATGCAACGGTTTGTGTGCCGCCGTCCTTACCCTCTGGGCACCGCTGAGCTGGTGGACGCTGTACACCGGCCTGATTTCCTACGGATTGATAGGCCTGATGTTTGCCATTGAATGGCTCATACGACTTAGGGTACGAGGCCACCCATGAATTGGATAAAACTTGAGCTCCTGCTGCTCAAGGCCCAGGTGGAGCGTGCCGTAACGACTGCTCCGGCACTGGATCACGCCCGACTGTGCGAACAGGCACTGCGCCTGGCCGCCGGCCTGCAAGCCCGGGGTGTCCGGCAGATGGCCGTGCACCTTGAGGATGCCGCCGACCTGGCGATTGCCCTGCTCGGCGCCTGGCGTGCCGGGGTCAGCGTGCTGCTGCCGTCCGACCTGCAACCGCAGACCCGCCAACGCTGGTCAGTTGAAGTTGATCTGTGGCTGAGCGATCAGCCCGACGATGCGCACCTTGGCGACCTCCAACAGCCGCCGCTCAGTGCCGCCGCGCTGGACCTGGATAACTGCCGACTCAGCCTGTGCACATCCGGCTCCAGTGGCGAACCCAAGCGCATCGAAAAAAACCTGCGCCAACTGGCCAATGAAGTCGAAGCCCTGGAACAGCTGTGGGGCGCCGACCTGGGCCCGGCATGCATCATTGGCAGCGTCGCCACCCAGCACATCTACGGTCTGCTGTTTCGGGTGCTGTGGCCGCTGTGCGCCGGGCGCCCGTTCGTACGTCGGCAGTTGGCCTTTCCGGAAGACCTGCAACGCGCCAGCCGCGAGTACCCGGCTTTCGCCTGGGTGGCCAGCCCGGCGCTGCTCAAGCGCATGAGCGACAACCTCGACTGGCCGGCCTTGAGTTCTGTACGCCGGGTGTTTTCCTCCGGCGGCGCATTGCCGGTCGAGGCCGCACAGAACCTGCATGAGCGTCTGGGGCAATGGCCAACGGAAATCTTCGGCAGTTCGGAAACCGGCGGCATCGCCTGGCGTCAGGGCGCGGAACTCTGGCAACCCTTTGCCGATGTCACGCTGACCCAAGACAGTGAGGGCGCCCTGCTGATCGCTTCGCCGTATTTGCCCAATGGCCATGTCGAACACACTGCCGATTCAGCACGCATCGCCGTCGATGGCCGCTTCGAATTGCTTGGGCGACTCGACCGGATCGTCAAACTGGAAGAAAAACGCATCTCGCTGCCGATGCTGGAACAGGCGCTGACAGCCCATGAATGGGTCGTCGAAGCGCGGCTCGGCGTCGTTCAGGAAAACCGCGCCTCCCTGGGGGCGTTGTTGGTGCTGAGCGAGGCCGGTTTGCATGTGCTGCGCAATCAGGGCCGACGCAGCCTCACCGAGCAATTGCGCCAGCAACTGAGCCAACACTGCGAAGCGCTGGCCCTGCCGAGACGCTGGCGCCTGCTGCGACAACTGCCGCTGAACACTCAGGGCAAACTGCCCCAGGCCGACGTCGACGCCCTGCTGTTGGCGCCGCGTCCAAAAGCGCCCGAGGTGCTGGAGCAAGTCGAAAGCAATGGCGAGTGGAGCCTGCAACTGGCCGTGCCACCGGACCTGGCCTATTTCAGCGGGCATTTCCCCAAGGCGCCGGTGTTGCCTGGCGTGGTGCAGGTGGACTGGGCGCTGAGCCTGGGCCAGCAACTGATGAACCTGCCAAAAAAATTCGCCGGCATGGAAGTCTTGAAGTTCCAGCAACTGGTGCGCCCGGGAGATGAAATCCAGCTGCACCTGCGCTTCGATCCGGCGCGCGGCAAATTGTATTTCGCCTATCGCAACGAAACCGCCACCTGCTCAAGCGGGCGGGTCTTGCTGGAGGCGGCGCATGCATAGCCCCTGCGCCATCGTCCCGGTGTACAACCATGAAACTGCCATCACCACGGTGGTCGATGCGCTGATCGCCAGCCATCTGCCGTGCATCCTGGTGGACGATGCCAGCAGCCCGCGCTGCGCCCGGGTGCTGGATCGCCTGGCCCAACGTGACATGGTTTACCTGATCCGCCTCGCCGAAAACCAGGGCAAGGGTGGCGCGGTCATGACCGGCTTGCGCGAAGCTTCGCGCCTGGGTTTCAGCCATGCCTTGCAGGTGGATGCCGATGGCCAGCACGACTTGCAGGACGTCAAACGCTTCATCGAACAATCGCGCCGCTACCCACAATCGGTGATTTGCGGTTATCCGCAATACGACGCCAGCGTGCCGAAGGGCCGTTTGTATGCGCGCTACCTGACTCACGTCATGGTCTGGATCAACACCCTGTCGTTGCAGATTCGCGACTCCATGTGCGGTTTCCGGGTTTACCCATTGCCGCCAGTCCTGGCATTGATCGAATCAGCGAAAATCGGCAAGCGCATGGACTTCGACTCGGACATTCTGGTGCGCCTGGCCTGGCGCAATCAGCCGATGCAATGGCTGCAAACCAAGGTCCACTATCCATTGGACGGCGTTTCGCATTTTCGGATGTTCCACGACAACGTCCTGATTTCCAGCATGCACACGCGACTGTTCTTCGGCATGTTACTGCGTGCGCCAGTGATCCTCTGGCGACGGTGGCGGGCATGAGCGCAGACAAGCAGCATTGGGCCGACCGCGAAGAACGGGGCAGTTTCTGGCTGATGAAGCTCACCGCGTTCGGCGCCAAAGTGCTGGGCCGTCGGGTACTGAGCCCAGTGTTGTATGGCATCGTGCTGTACTTTTTCCTGTTCGGCCGCAGCGCTCGACACAGTGCCTGGCAATACCAGCAACGCCTGACCGAATGGAGCGGTCGCAGCGAATTGCGCCCGAGCCATTGGCGGGTGTTCGGCCAGTTCATGGCCTTCGCCGATTCCATGCTCGACAAACTCGACGTCTGGAACGGCAAGCTGAGCATCGAACAAATCGAAATCATCGACCCGGCGCTGCTGCGTGACCAGTTGCGCGGTGCCCGTGGGCAGATGCTGGTGGGCGCACACCTGGGTAATCTGGAAGTCTGCCGCGCACTGGCGGAGATCGGCGAGAAGGTCACGATGAACGTGCTGGTGCACACCAAGCACGCCGAACAGTTCAACCGTTTGCTGGGCGAAGCCGGGGCGACCAATTTGCGCCTGATCCAGGTCAGCGAACTGGACCCCGGGATCATGTTGCAACTGAGTGAACGCCTGGAGCGCGGCGAGTGGCTGGCGATTGCCGGCGACCGCGTGCCGCTGCATGGCGGACGTTGCGCGACCGTGGACTTCCTCGGTCATCCGGCCAGGTTCCCCCAGGGCCCGTGGCTGCTGGCCGGCCTACTGAAATGCCCGGTCAACCTGCTGCTGTGCCTGAAAAAGCCCGACGGCGACTATCGACTGAGCATTGAACCCTTCGCTGACGCAATCACCTGGAAGCGCAGCGACCGCGAACAGGTCATTCATCAGTGGACCTCCCGCTACGCCGAACGCTTGGGTCACTATTGCCTCGAAGCGCCCCAACAATGGTTCAACTTTTACCCTTTCTGGAAGACCGATGACGACGCCAACGCTTGAGCCGGTAACCTTCGGCGAACACCCTTTGCGCATTGAAGACGTGCTGGCACTGGCCAACCGCAAGGTGCCGACGCAGTTGCAAAGCGATCCCGCCTACCGCGAGCGCATCGCCAAGGGCGCGCGTTTTCTGGACTCTCTGCTGGACAAGGAAGGCGTGATCTACGGCGTGACCACCGGTTACGGCGATTCCTGCGTGGTCGCGGTGCCGCTGCATCACGTCGAGGCGCTGCCCCGTCACCTGTACACCTTCCACGGCTGCGGCCTGGGCAAACTGCTCGACGCCCAGGCCACCCGCGCGGTGCTGGCGGCGCGTTTGCAGTCGTTGTGCCACGGTGTGTCCGGAGTGCGCGTGGAGCTGCTGGAGCGCCTGCAGGCGTTCCTTGAACACGACATCCTGCCGCTGATTCCGGAAGAAGGTTCGGTGGGCGCCAGTGGTGACCTGACGCCGCTTTCGTACGTTGCCGCCACACTGTCCGGCGAACGCGAGGTGATGTTCCGCGGCGAGCGCCGGCAGGCTGCCGATGTGCACCGCGAACTCGGCTGGCAGCCACTGGTGTTGCGTCCGAAAGAAGCCCTGGCATTGATGAACGGCACCGCTGTGATGACCGGTCTGGCTTGCCTGGCGTACGCACGCGCCGATTACCTGCTGCATCTGGCCACGCGCATCACCGCGCTGAACGTGGTCGCCCTGCAAGGCAACCCGGAGCACTTCGACGAGCGCCTGTTCGCCGCCAAGCCACACCCGGGGCAGATGCAGGTCGCCGCGTGGTTGCGCCAGGATCTGGCCATTGACGCGCCGACCGCGCCGCTGCATCGCCTGCAAGACCGCTATTCCCTGCGCTGCGCGCCCCATGTGCTGGGCGTGCTGGCCGACAGCCTGAACTGGCTGCGCTCGTTCATCGAAATCGAGCTCAACAGCGCCAACGACAACCCGATCATCGACGCCGAAGCCGAGCGCGTGCTGCACGGCGGGCACTTCTATGGCGGCCACATCGCGTTCGCCATGGACAGCCTGAAAAACCTCGTGGCCAACGTCGCCGACCTGCTGGATCGGCAACTCGCGCTGCTGGTGGACGAGCGCTACAACCATGGCTTGCCGAGCAATCTGTCGGGCGCCACGGCCGACCGCGCCATGCTCAACCACGGCTTCAAGGCGGTGCAGATCGGCACCAGCGCCTGGACCGCCGAAGCGCTGAAAAACACCATGCCGGCCAGCGTTTTCTCGCGCTCCACCGAATGCCACAACCAGGACAAAGTCAGCATGGGCACCATCGCCGCCCGGGACGCGATCCGCGTGCTGGAACTCACCGAACAGGTGGCGGCCGCCACGCTGCTGGCGGCCAATCAGGGCGTCTGGCTGCGCGGCCAGGCCGAAGATGCACGACCACTGCCACCCGCCTTGGCCGCCATGCATGAAGCCTTGGCCAAGGACTTCCCACCGGTCATCGAAGACCGCGCGCTGGAAGGCGAATTGCGCCTGTGCCTGCAACGCATCGCCGAACAACACTGGAGGCTGCATGCGTAGCAAGGGATTTCTCTACACCGACACGGAAATCGTCGTACCGTTCTTTGATGTCGACAGCATGCACGTGGTCTGGCACGGCCATTACGTCAAATACCTGGAAGTCGCCCGCTGTGCGCTGCTGGACAAGATCGGCCACAACTACACCGCGATGAACGAATCCGGCTATGCATGGCCGGTGATCGACCTGCAATTGCGCTACGTGCGCGGTGCGGTGTTCGGCCAGACACTCAACGTGCGTGCCAACCTGGTGGAGTGGGAGAACCGCTTGAAGATCAACTACCTGATCAGCGACCTGCAAACCGGTGAGCGGTTGACCCGGGCCCTGTCGGTACAGGTGGCCGTCGACATCGCCAGCCGCGAGATGCAACTGGCCTCGCCGACAGTGTTCACCGACGCCGTAGAGAGAGCTCTGCGATGATTTTCTGCCCCTCCCGCTCCCCTGTAGGAGCGAGCTTGCTCGCGATGGTCGTTAACGATGACACTGGGCACCTGACAGTCCGCGGCGCCCTCAGGTTTTTCGCGAGCAAGCTCGCTCCTACAGTGTTCTGCGTGCTACTGGGCATTCCTGGACTGGCCCATGCCTTCGACCTGCAACAACTCAGCGATCAACTGGCTCGGCCCGAGGTGATCCACGGCAGTTTCATCCAGGAAAAACACCTGCGCGCCCTGCCCCAGCCGTTGACCAGCAAGGGCACGTTCGTGCTGGCAAAGAACCACGGCCTGTTGTGGCTGCTGAAAACGCCACTGCAACAGGACTATCGCATCACCACCAAAGGCATTGCCCGGCGTGACGGCATTGTCTGGCAAATGCTGCCGGGCAAAAGCGCCGGTGCCGAGCAGAACCGTTTATTCCTCGCCGTGCTGCAAGGCGACAGCAGTGGCCTGCAACGGGATTTCGAGCTGTCCCTGAGCGGCGATGCGCAGAACTGGAAGCTCACGCTGCTGCCGCGCTCGATGCTGCTCAAGCAGGTGTTCAACCAGATCAACATTACCGGCGCAGAACTGGTGCACAGCATCGAACTGCTCGAAACCCAGGGCGACAGTACGTTGTTGCGCATGCAGGACAGCACCAGCGCCCAACCATTGAGCGACGCGGAGCAACATGACTTTGCCGAGTGAACGGTGGTTGCCACGGCTGTTTCTGCTCCTGCTGCTGGCAGTACTGGCGCTCGCCGGTTGGCAATGGCGTGACGCCGCGCCGCTGTCGGCCAACCTGATGGATCTGGTGCCCGGCACGGCGCCCGATGCCCTGGAACTGCGCGCCGAACAACGCATGCAAGAACCGTTGAACCGCGAAATGCTGGTGCTGGTCGGCCACACCGATCGCCAGCAGGCCGTCGCCATGGCGCAGACACTCGGCGAGCAATGGCAGGCCAGCGGCTTGTTCGAAAAGGTCCAGTGGACCCTGCAAGCCGACTTGCCGGCGCTGCGCACGCAGTTGCTGCAAGGTCGCCTGGCGATGCTCCAGGCAGCGGACCGACAACTGCTGATCGAGCACCCCGACACCTTTATCCAGCAACGGGTGCAGGCGTTGTTCGACCCGTTCAACGGCTATAGCCTGGTGCCCAGCCAGGACGACTGGCTGGGCCTGACCGGGCGCATACAGAACAGCCAGCCGCAACGCGGTTCGGTACAACTGGACATCGGCAGCGGCGCCCTGGTCGCCGATGCCGATGGCAAGAGCTGGGTGCTGCTGCGCGCGCGCACCACCGGCAACGCCTTCGACATGAACCTGCCGCTGCAAGTGGCCGACCTGCTCGAGCACAGCCGCGAAGAAGCCACCCGGCACGACGTGCAACTGCTCGCCGCCAGCGGCCTGTTGTACGCAGCCAGCGGGCAACAGCAGGCTGCCCGGGAGATGACCTGGGTCGGTGGCGGTGCCACCGTCGGGATTTTGCTGTTGCTGCTATTGGCCTTCCGGCGCTGGCGCGTCTTGCTGGCCTTCGTGCCGGTGCTGGTCGGGATGCTCTTCGGTGCGGTGGCCTGCGTAGCGTTGTTCGGCCATATGCACGTGATGACCCTGGTGCTGGGTTCGAGCCTGATCGGTGTTGCCGTCGATTACCCGTTGCACTACCTGTCCAAGAGTTGGAGCCTAAAACCCTGGCACAGCTGGCCTGCCCTGCGCATGACCTTGCCCGGATTGACCCTGAGCCTGATCACCAGCGGCATCGGTTATCTGGCCCTGGCCTGGACACCCTTCCCGGCACTGACCCAGATTGCCGCATTCTCTGCCGCCGGTTTGCTCGGCGCCTATCTGTCCGCCGTGTGCCTGTTGCCGGCATTGCTCAAGGGCGTAGACCTGCGCCCGGCGCAGTGGCCATTGCGCATTTGCGAGTTATTGCTGGACTGTCGTGAAGCGCTGCTCAAACAGCTGAAAACGCCAGTCTTGCTGGCACTGCTGATTGCCTTTTGCGTCGGCGGCCTGTTGCAGCTGAGCAGCAAAAACGACATCCGCCAGTGGATCAGCGCGCCGCAACAATTGACCGACGAAGCCCGGACCATTGCCCGGATCACCGGCTATCAGCCCACCAGCCAGTTCTTCCTGATACGCGCCGCCAATCAGCAGCAGTTGCTCGAACGCCAAACCGCCTTGAGAGAGCGACTGGATCAATTGATTGGCCTGGAAAAGCTCCAGGGTTATCTGTCGCTCAATCAACTGGTCAGCCCGCCGAACGAACAGCAACAGGTGCGCGAGGCGTTGAACAAACTGCCTTCGTTCTGGCAACCATTGCTCGACATCGGCGTACCGGCCGAGGCGCTGCAAGCCGAGCTGACGAAGCTACAGGCATTGCCGACCGTGGACATCGACGCAGCGCTCAGCGGCCCGTTGGCAGAACCCTACCGGCCTCTGTGGCTGGGGCCGACCGATGACGGCGTCGCGGCGATGGTCAGCCTGCAAGGCATCAACAACCCGGCCCTGCTGCGGCTCCAGGGTGAGGATTTACCCGGCGTGACACTGGTGGATCGACTGGGTGAATTGAACAACGTCTTCGCGGCCACCCAAATCAGTGCCGCGGAACTGAAACTCGCCTCCTGCGTGTTGATCGTGCTGGTGCTGATCCTGCCATTCGGCCTCGGCGGCGCATTGCGTATCGTGTCCCTGCCCCTGCTGGCGGCGTTGTGCAGCCTGGCCAGCCTCGGCTGGCTGGGGCAGCCATTGACCCTGTTCAGCCTGTTCGGCCTGCTGCTGGTGACGGCGATCAGCGTCGATTACGCGATCCTGATGCGCGAACAGGTCGGCGGCGCAGCCGTGAGCCTGCTGGGTACTTTGCTGGCGGCGTTGACCACCTGGCTGTCGTTCGGCCTGCTGGCGGTGTCGAGCACCCCGGCGGTGAGCAACTTCGGACTGTCGGTGAGCCTGGGCCTGATCTTCAGCTTCCTGCTCGCGCCCTGGGCCGGTCGCCAGGTGCATGAGCCCACGGCCGTGGAGCGGGCAACATGATGGTCGTTCTGTTCTGGGTGATGGCGCTGGTGTTGTTTGCCTTTGCGACCCGCGTCGGCCGCCATTTCGGCCTGATTCCCATCGTCAGCCAGTTGTTGCTGGCGACCCTCGGCTTGCCGCTGTTGATGTATTTCTGGATCGAGCCCCATTGGCAATTGAGCGGTGCGCTGCTGGTGTCGCCAGGCTGGCTGAAGAACCTCTACAGCCTGAGCTTTGCCCTGCTGCTGGGCTACATCCTCAGCGATGTGATCGACCTGCAACTGGATCGCCAAAGCCTGAAAATCGCCCTGCCCAGCTTTTGCATTCCGTTTGCCTGCGGCCTGGCCACGGCGATCTGGTTATTGCCGCCGCAACCGTGGATCAGCTCGCTGGCCGTCGGCCTGTTGTTCGCCATCACCGCGATTCCGGTGTTGTACCTGTACCTGCGGCACATCGATTACCCACCCGCCGCCACCCGGCGACTGGTGCAAACTGCGATCCTCATCGACCTCTCCTGCTGGACGCTATTCGGCATCGCCCAGGGCAGTCTGCACTTGAGCAGCCTGTTGCTGCCCCTGGCCGGTGCGTGCCTGCCGGTGCTGCTGCGGTTGCTCGGCTTGCGCCAGACATGGCTTTACAGCCTGTGCTTTTTCGCCCTGCTGGTCGTCGCTGAACACTACAAGCTCAATGCGCTGATTTTCGGCATCGGCTATGTGTTGATCATGGCCGCGCTGAAAGCACCACTGCTCCTGCCGCTGCCAGCCGTGTGGATGAGCCGTTTGCAGACGTACATCGCCATCCCGCTGATCCTCACGTTCGGCATCGTGCAGATCAACGTGCACAGCGCGATGGACAGCCTCGGCTGGGTGCAACTGCTCGCCCTGCTGCTGTTGCCGATGCTGAGCAAACTGCTGGGTAACTGGCTCGGCCTCGGCTGGGCCGGGGCCTCGTTCCAAGGCGCCAGCCGCTGGCGGGAAAGTGTGCTGCTGAACATCCGCGGCTTGAGCGAGATCGTTTTTCTCAACCTGCTGCTGCAACAGCAACTCATCAGCCCGCCGCTGTACTTTGGCCTGATGCTCATGGGCCTGATCGCTACACTGCTACCAGCCCTGACCGGCATGCACCGAATCCCCCTGAAAGCCGCTGTCCCGGCAAGGAGCCCCCATGCCAACCGTTGAAATGGAATGTCGTCAGGTCGTGGTCATCGGCGCCGGTCCATCCGGTGCCATCGCCGCCGCGCTGCTCAAGCGCAAGGGACACGATGTGCTGGTGATCGAGCGTCAGCATTTCCCACGGTTTTCCATCGGTGAAAGCCTGTTGGCCCATTGCCTGGACTTCGTCGAAGAAGCGGGCATGCTCGACGCCGTCAACGCCGCCGGCTTCCAGCTGAAAACCGGTGCCGCGTTTGCCTGGGGCGAGCGCTACAGCGCGTTCGATTTCGGCGAGACGTTCAGCCACGGCAAATCGACGACGTATCAGGTCCAGCGCGCCGATTTCGATAAGCTGCTGGCCGATCAGGCCACGCTGCAAGGCGTGGAGATCCGCTATGGCGAAACCATCGTCAGCGTCGACATTGCCCCCGGAAAACCGCAGCTCGGCGTGCGCCGCGAGGACGGTAGCGAGTATCGCGTCGAAGCCGATTTCCTGCTCGATGCCAGTGGTTATGGGCGCGTGCTGCCGCGCTTGCTCGACCTCGAGGCGCCGTCGAACTTCCCGGTGCGTCAGGCCGTGTTCACTCACGTCGAAGACTGTATCGACCTCCCGACCTTCGACCGCAGCAAGATCCTCGTGACCACTCATCCGACCCAGCGCGACGTATGGTTCTGGACCATCCCGTTCAGCAACGGGCGCTGCTCGGTCGGCGTGGTCGCCACAGAGGAACGTTTCGCCGGCCGCAGCGACAATCTGGATGAGTGCCTGCGCAGCTTTATCGCCGAGACGCCAAGCCTGGCTGGCGTGTTGCTAAATGCGCAGTGGGACACCGAGGCCCGAACCATCGGCGGTTACTCGGCCAACGTCAAAACCCTGCACGGTCCGGGCTTCGC
This sequence comes from Pseudomonas sp. P4_B4, assembly GCF_056402255.1. NCBI lineage: Bacteria > Pseudomonadati > Pseudomonadota > Gammaproteobacteria > Pseudomonadales > Pseudomonadaceae > Pseudomonas > Pseudomonas sp. P4_B4. Next base: position 25,223 of record NZ_JBFUHS010000004.1, on the reverse strand, counting down.
GCTGCTGGGCAATGCCGCGGAATTCCTCGACCCGGTGTTTTCCTCCGGCGTGACCATCGCCATGCGTTCGGCGAGCATGGCCGCCGGGGTTTTGCACCGTCAGCTGCAAGGCGAAGCCGTCGACTGGCAAACCGAGTTCGCCGAACCGCTCAAGCGCGGCGTCGACACATTCCGTTGCTATGTCGAAGGCTGGTACGCCGGGACCTTCCAGGATGTGATTTTCCATGAGAGCAGTTCACCGGAAATCCGCGGGATGATCAGCTCCATTCTTGCCGGATATGCCTGGGACCCAAGCAACCCGTTCGTCAGCGAAGCCAGGCGCCGGTTGAAGGCGATATCCGAATTCTGTGCAAGGGATGCGTCATGAACTACTTGAGCGACAAGTACGTCGAAGAGACCCGTTTCGGGTTGTGGTTCCTGCGCAGCCAGATCTGGCAACACTATGTGCTGCGGTTGGCGATCGACGATTTGCGCAACCTGTTCAGCGAAGCGCTACCGGTTAGCCCGGTGCTGCTGGATGCCGGTTGCGGCCAGGGCAAGTCATTCGCGCTGCTGCGCCAGGCCTTTGCGCCCGGTCGTCTAATTGGCATCGATGCTGATCCCCAGAGCCTTAACCAGAGCCGCGCAGAAGCGGCCCTACAGGGCATGGAAGTGGAGTTGATCGGCGGCGACTGCGCCAGCCTCGACCTGCCGGACGCCAGTATCGACCTGCTGTTCTGTCACCAGACCTTCCATCATCTGGTGGAGCAGGAACAGGCACTGGCCGAGTTCTACCGCGTGCTCAAACCCGGTGGTTATCTGCTGTTCGCCGAATCCACCGAGGCTTACATTGATACCTGGGTGATCCGCTGGTTGTTCCGCCACCCGATGCACGTGCAGAAAAGCGCTGCGCAGTACCTGCAAATGATTGGCCAGCAGGGCTTCGAATTTACCGCGCAAAACGTGTCTTATCCGTACCTGTGGTGGAGTCGCGCCAAGGATTTCGGCCTGCTCGAACACTTGGGTGTGTGCAAGCCAAAACCCTTTGGCCAACGGGAAGAAACCCTGGTCAATGTGGTGGCGCGCAAACCTTTTGAAGGAACTGTGTGATGTTCATTGCCAGCCGCTTGAAACACCAAGCCTGTGGGGGAAACGGTGCTATGCGATATCTGTTGATCGCCGCAACCCTGCTGCTGAGCGCCTGCGCCGGCCGGGCGCCGCTGCCCGAGCACAATCCGGATCTGCCGCTGCCGCTGCAATTGCACATCCAGCGCGGGCAGGCTGACGAACGCGAGGACTGGGTGCTGGTGATCCAGCGTGAAGAGGCGGGTATCCGCTGGTCGATGATGGACCTGTTGGGCATTCCCCAGGCCCGCCAGAAATTGGTCGATAAAACCTGGGAGTCCGATGGTTTACTACCGCCCAATCCGCGAGCCCGGGAGCTGTTCGCGGCGCTGCTGTTTGCGCTGACGCCGCAAGATGAACTGGCGGCCAATTATCCCGGCGCCTGGCAGCACGGCAGGCAACGGTACCTGCCCGAGCGCTGGGACATCCACTACGCACAACCGCAGAATTTTGAATTGAAGCTACCGCATGGTCCGGCCTATCAAGTCACCCCCCTGAGCGGTGAAACGCCATGACCGCTTACCTCAATGCCCTCGGATTGGTCTGCGCGCTGGGCCGCGACAAGCAGGAGGTTGCCCGCAACCTGTTTGCCGGCGACTGCGGCGGCATGCGCGAGCAAGCCGGGTGGGTGCCGCAACGCACGCTGCCGGTCGGTGCGGTCCAGGGCAAACTGGCATCCATTCCAGCCGAGATGTCGCGCCATCACAGTCGCAACAATCAGTTGTTGCTCGAAGCCACGCTGCAAATCCGCCCGCAGATCGACAGCGCGATCCAGACCTACGGCCGTGACCGCATCGGTGTCGTGCTGGGCACCAGCACCTCGGGCATCGACGAGGCCAGCCAGGGCCTGGCGCATTACCTGCGCGAAAAACAGTTCCCTGCCGAGTACGACTATCAGCAACAGGAACTCGGGGCACCGGCGAACTTCCTCGCCGAGTGGCTGCAATTGAGCGGGCCGGCCTATGTCATTTCCACGGCCTGCACCTCCAGTGCCCGGGCCTTGATGAGCGCCCAGCGCCTGTTGGACCTGGGCATTTGCGACGCGGTGCTGTGTGGTGGTGTCGACACCTTGTGCAAGCTGACCCTCAACGGTTTCTCGGCGCTGGAAGCGGTCTCGGAACAACGCTGCAATCCGTTTTCGGTGAACCGCAATGGCATCAACATTGGCGAAGCGGCGGTGCTGTTCCTGATGACCAAACGTGCAGGCGACAACCAACCGATTGCCTTGCTCGGCAGCGGCGCCAGTTCCGATGCGCATCACATATCCGCCCCGGAGCCGACCGGGCGTGGCGCCCTGCAAGCCATGCGCAAAGCCTTGGGCCGCGCCAACCTGCAACCGGAGCAGATCGCTTATCTGAACCTGCACGGCACCGCCACCCAACACAACGACGCCATGGAAAGCCAGGCCGTGGCGACACTGTTCCCGGCCGGCGTGCCCAGTTCGTCGAGCAAACCCATGACCGGCCACACCCTCGGTGCCGCCGGGGCGCTGGAAGCGGCGTTCTGCTGGTTGAGCCTGAGCGCCGACAACCTCGGGCATGCCCTGCCGCCCCACGTCTGGGACGGACAGCCCGATCCCGAATTGCCGCCGCTGCAATGGGTGACCCCGGCCACTCGCCTGACGTCCATTGCACCCCGCTACCTGATGAGCAATTCCTTTGCCTTCGGTGGTAACAACGTCAGCCTGATTATCGGAGACGCCCCATGATTGACTGGCCGATCGCCGAACTGCTGCCCCACGCTGGCGACATGATCCTTATCGATCAGATCCTGGCGTTCGATGAAGAGCAGATTCACACGCGCCTGACCGTCAAGCCCGATGGCCTGTTCAATCTCCCCGACGGCAGCCTGCCGGCCTGGGTCGGCATCGAACTGATGGCCCAGAGCGTGGCCGCCTTCGCCGGTTGCCATGCGCGCCAGCGCGGTGATGCGGTGGAGTTGGGCTTCCTGCTCGGCAGCCGAAAATTCGAATGCAACGTCGAAAGTTTTCCGGCCGGCACCGAGTTGACCATCCACGGGATTCGCTCCCTGGAAGACGATAACGGCATGGGCGTGTTCGAGTGCCACATCAACGCCCCCGGGATCCATGTTACCGCTCGTCTGAACGTATTCCGCCCACCCCAGGCCGCTCAATATCTCCATGAACCCGAAGGAGTCCAGTGATGACTGAATCCGTACTGGTCACCGGTTCCAGCCGTGGCATCGGCCGCGCCATCGCCTTGCGCCTGGCCCAGGCCGGGCACGACATCGTGTTGCATTGTCGCAGCGGCCTGGCGGACGCCGAAGCTGTCAGGGCCGAAGTCGAGGCCTTGGGCCGTCGTGCGCGCATCCTGCAGTTCGACGTGTCCGACCGCGCCCGTTGCAAAGAAATTCTCGAAGCCGACGTGGAAATCCACGGCGCCTATTACGGCGTGGTGCTCAATGCCGGCCTGACCCGCGACGGAGCCTTTCCGGCCCTCAGCGAGGAGGATTGGGATGTGGTGATGCGCACCAATCTCGACGGTTTCTACAACGTGCTGCACCCGGTGATGATGCCGATGATCCGTCGCCGCGCCGCCGGGCGGATTGTCTGCATCACCTCGGTATCCGGGTTGATCGGCAACCGTGGCCAGGTCAACTACAGCGCCTCCAAGGCCGGGTTGATCGGCGCGGCCAAGGCATTGGCGATCGAGCTGGGCAAGCGCAAAATCACCGTTAACTGTGTCGCACCCGGCCTGATCGACACAGCCATGCTCGACGAAAACGTGCCGGTGGAAGAACTGATGAAAATGATCCCCGCACAACGCATGGGCACCCCTGAAGAGGTGGCCGGCGCGGTGAATTTCCTGATGTCGGCGGAAGCCTCGTACATCACCCGGCAGGTTCTGGCCGTCAACGGAGGCCTGTGCTGATGAAGCGCGTCGTCGTCACCGGCATGGCCGGCATTACCTCACTGGGCAGCGACTGGGAGACCATCGCCGGCAACTTCGCGGCCAACCGCAGCGGCATCCGCCGGATGGACGAGTGGGATCGTTTTACCGAGCTCAACACGCGCCTGGCTGGCCCCATCGATGACTTCAAGGTGCCGAGCCACTGGACCCGCAAGCAACTGCGCAGCATGGGCCGGGTTTCACGGCTGGCTGTGGGTGCGGCGGAGATGGCATTGGCCGACGCCGGCCTGTTGGGCGACGAGTCGATCAAGGACGGGCGCATGGGCGTCGCCTGCGGCTCCTCCACCGGCAGCACCGACGAGATCAAGGCGTTCGGCAACATGCTGCTCAACTCGGTGGCCGAAGGCCTGAACGCCAACTCATACGTGCGCATGATGCCGCACACTACGGCAGCCAATATCAGCATCTTCTTCGGCCTCACCGGTCGCCTGATCCCGACGTCCAGCGCCTGCACCAGCGGCAGCCAGGGCATCGGCTATGCCTACGAGGCGATCAAGTTCGGGCGCCTGCCACTGATGCTCGCCGGCGGTGCCGAGGAACTGTGCCCGACCGAAGCCATGGTCTTCGACGCGCTCTACGCCACCAGCCTGAAAAACGACACCCCACAACGCAGCCCGCGCCCTTACGACTCCGCACGCGACGGCCTGGTGATCGGCGAAGGCGGCGGCATGCTGGTGCTCGAAGAACTGGAACACGCCCTGGCCCGTGGCGCGCGCATCCATGCCGAGATCGTCGGTTTCGGCAGCAACGCCGACGGCCAGCACACCACCCGTCCCGAACAAATCACCATGCGCCGGGCCATGGAACTGGCCCTGGAAGACGCCGGGCTGAAACCTTCGGACATCGGCTACGTCAACGGTCACGGCACCGCCACCGAACAGGGCGACATCGCCGAAACCCTGGCCACCAGCAGCCTGTTCGGCGAACACATGCCGATCAGCTCGCAGAAAAGCTTCCTCGGCCACACCCTCGGCGCCTGCGGTGCGCTGGAGTCGTGGTTCAGCATTGAAATGATGAACCGCGACCTGTACGCCCACACCTTCAACCTCGACGAAGTCGACCCGCACTGCGGCAAGCTCGACTACCTGCGCGGCGAGTTTCGGCAGATGAGCAACCAGTACGTGATGAACAATAATTTTGCGTTTGGCGGGGTGAATACTTCGCTGATTTTCAAGCGCTGGTCTTGAGCCCTACGCGATAAATGTGGCGAGGGGGCTTGCCCCCGTTGGGCTGCGAAGCAGCCCCCTTTGAGGTCGCTGCGCGCTGGAGCGCCAGCCCGACCCCGCAAGAGCAAGCTCCCTCGCCACAAACATTGTCCCGCAAAGAAATGACATAACCGGAAACCGGAGTACGTAAATTCGGAAACGTCCCACAGTCAGCGTTTGAGCTTCCCGGTAGGGTCAATGCCCCCAGACACCCCGTCAGGGCATCCCAAGGAAGAACAAACCATGACAAAAAAGGCCGTTATCGCTTTTAGTGGCGGGCAAGACTCAACGACCTGCTTGATCCACGCTTTACCGAAATACGACGAAATCCACTGCATTACGTTTGACTATGGCCAGCGTCATCGAGCGGAAATTGAAGTGGCGCAGCAACTCTCAAAAAAGCTTGGCGTGACAGCGCATAAGGTACTGGACGCTTCGTTGCTGAATGACTTGGCTATCAGCAGCCTGACACGCGACAACATTCCAGTGCCTAGCGCAAACAGCACCGACGGCGGTGTGCCCAACACCTTCGTGCCAGGCAGGAACATTCTGTTTTTAACCTTAGCCTCTATTTATGCCTATCAGGTGGGCGCTGAGGCCGTCATTACGGGGGGTTGTGAAACGGACTTCTCGGGGTATCCGGATTGCCGACATGATTTTGTTAGATCACTGAATAACGCAATTGAATTGGGCATGGATTACAAATTACGCATTGAAACTCCACTCATGTACTTGAACAAGGCAGAAACCTGGGCGCTGGCTGACCACCACAAACAACTCGATCTGATTCGCGACAACACGCTGACTTGCTACAACGGCGTCAAGGGAAACGGTTGCGGGAACTGCGACGCATGCAGCCTTCGTACAAAAGGGCTCAGCACTTATTTGGAAAACAAAACAGAAATTCTGAGCAGCCTAAAAAACAAGCTAAATCTGAACTAGGTTTCCTGCCGTCCAAGAAGGGTCATTAAAAATGATCCTTCTCACGACACCTGCCCTTCAGCCACAAACCGCTTGAACAATGATCTTGCGCCATAAGCAGGCAAAACATTAAAGAAAGCAAAAAACATTTTTATAGCGACCTGAACAGAAATGATTGAAAGTACCTCGGCATTCGTCATAACTCCATAAAATGCGATATAGCAAAAAATAAAGCTATCTATTATCACCGCAAAAAAAGTGCTGAAAAACACCCGCAAAAACAAAAACCGAGAGTTTGTCAGCTCTTTTATTTTAGACAACAGATATGAGTTTACGTATTCAGAAAAGAGAAATGAAACAGACGATGCCACCAATACCGACGAAACCTGAGCTACAACTGCACCATAAGGAACATCTAATTCCCACCCAGGCAATCCAGGAAGGTGCGCCACAGCACTCAACAAAACGATAATTAAGGCATTGCTTGCAAATGCAAACAATATTGCTTTCCTTGCAAGTCGAAGCCCATAAAATTCATTTAACATATCGACTATCAAAAACGTCAACGGAAATAAAAACACCCCTGGAGTGACAACAAGATCAAACACTTCCAAATAAACAAGCTTTGTGGCACCAATATTTGAAAATATGTACAAAGCAAGCAGAAGAAGATTCAAAACAACATAAACCATCCACGAGCGTTCGTGGCGATCATGTAGCTCATAAGTGGTCAATGCCGCTCCAGCCGAGTAATATTTTTTGTACAGATCTTTAACTTCAGACTTATTTAAATCGTCTATAATTTCGCTCTTCAGGACTTCACCTATCTTAATCTTAATGACTTTCCCAGTAGAGATAACCATAATTACAGCTAGACTTTTATTACTCTCAAAACCTAACAACTTATACTTACTGTTCTCACAATCACTATCCATTAAATCTTTCCTCTATGATTTCGCCTACAACACGAACAACATCTGACTCAACACAACATTCAGCTGTTATACGCAGCCTCTTCATCTCGGTGTCGTACACCAACTGATCTTTACCGCAAATCGACAGACCTTTCTTTACGATCAACAAATCTCCCGAGTCATTTACACCGGCAATTTCATTTTCCAGAAGAACACCTATTAAATTGCAAGCCGCTCCAAAATAGTATGTCAACGGGTAAATCGTGCAGAGCTCGCCAATTCTTTTATCCAAACTCCGAATCAAATCGCTTTCCTTGATCACAGGAACAGCGGCCGGATTCATATTCCCTTCCGGAGAAACATCGCTTTCAATTATTTCTCTCTCTTCAAAATCAACAGTTTCTATCTCTTTATATGACACACCAAAAAAATCAGAAATTTTGCGAATCGTCGACTGCTGAACGTTTACAACCCTCCCTTCGAGAATGTTATATATCGTAGTTCTGGTCAAACCACTGGAATTACACAGCGACAGCTGCGTCTCCCCACGGCTTTTTATCAAGTATTTGATATTGTTTTTCAGATTTTCCGTCTTTTCTTTTTTGTACATCAAACTTACCACTCACATTTCCGATTACATCAGGTAGCCGCTACGGCTTGACCGCTACCGAGGCTTCTTGTGAGACCAGCATCCTACATAGCGAAGCACGGTACAAAAGCAAATATAAAAAACGCGCACGACAACCGTTAAATAATATTTCCACCGGGATATTTCCGACATCCTAATCGGAAGGCACCCACAATAGATCCACAACAATCTATTGCGGACTTAACCTACAGAAAAAACTTACACAAACAGGAAAAGCAACAGCACTCAAAAACAATGTAAGACGACTCCTACGCAATACAAATTTTGAATCATTTAATTTAACCAATGTTCATTTTTTTGATTAATAAATCAGAATTTTCTGGTAATACATCCACCTGCATACCCACCCTAGTCCAACTATTAAAAACTGCTGCTGAGCAGCATTGGTTTGATATTTTCTTAAACCCTGCAGGGAGCACCACGATGAAAAAGACCACCCCCAACCCTTCGCAATCGCCAGACCTTCCACCCGCTGACTTCGTCGAACTGTCCAAACTCTCCGATATCACCGAACGTCTCGTCAGTGCTCGACTGCGCAACCCGGACCGCCCCGATCCTGTTAGCCACGTGTTCGCCATCGTCCCGGGTATCGACACCGAGTCTTTGCTCTGCCATGCCTGCGAAACCCTCGCCTCGCTGAATGTCATGACCACCGATCTTGCTGGTGAACTAGAAGGTTCGCGTCGCAACGTGGCGCTGGCCATTCAGCAACTCGCGGTGTTAGGCGAGTTACTGGTAAACCGAGCGTTAGACAACCTGGACCCACCTTAGGGATCGCCTGAAGTTCATCCAACCGCGAGCACGGTGTGTTCGCGTTCTTACAAATGGAGGTTTTTCGTCATGGATCGATATATGCCTATCACCGGCATCGACTGCACCATTGCATCGTTGGTGATCGACACCGAAGCACCGCTGGACGTCTTGCACGAAACAGCGGCCTACCGCATTCGCACCGCGACTCAACTGTTGGAAAGCCTTGCGTTTGACGAAGGCATTTACAGCGAACTGGCGCGGGTGCTGGTCACTTCATTGCGTGATGGCTGCGATTTGATGGATGTCATCGGGCGACGATTGCAGATGGAAGTGTTGGCGTAAGAAAGACGAAGGGCGCCTTTCGGCGCCCCGTCACAAGCAGGTCGGCTTGTCATCACCCTTTACCTGTCTGGCTCTGCGATGGCTGGTTGCCCAGGATCTTCAGAGTCTCACAAGCCCTTTTCGGGAACATTGGGTGTGATCCGCGAGCACGCGCAATTGTCCCAAGCGCCTTGGCAACGAATTCTGGATCCTCTCCCGCCACTTCCATACAAGTAGCCAGATAATCAGCCAAGTCCTCTTCGGTCTTTAAGTATTCGGCAGAGTCCCAGCGGCGGAATTGACCTGTCATGATTTGCTCCAACCGGGTTGCACGATGCAAGGCGAATTGATCGTTACTACGTATGGGAACAATCAATTGGGTGATTCAGGGTGGATCGAGATTATCCAACACCCGATTCACCGCCATTTCCCCCAGCATGATCGACTGCTGAATGCCCAGCAGGGTGTTGCCTTGCGCTCCGTTCAGACTCCTTGCGAAGTCGCTCGCCATGGCATTCGCAGATGCCAGTGACACACATGCGTACTCCAGCAGAGTGTGGTTGTCGACTTCAGGAGCGACGAGAAAGATTTTGCTGGGTTGGCGTGAGGTATCCGGATCGGTGTCCGACCGGTTTTTTGCTTTATTGGTCATGATTCAGTGCCCAGAAAAGAGGAGCCGACACCGAGTCGCTACAAATCAAAAGGGTGGCAGCTGTACGCAGGTTAGCAGACCGGGCCACGATGAAACCGGCGCGCCCGAAGGCGCCCTGCGCACAGCTACCGTCAAAAGCAGGTATGGATATACCTGCCTATCAGGAGCGCAAATGCACTTCATCGTGGACACGGGCTGCTAAACCCGATCACTGACCATCAGTGACACGAATCAAGTTAGCGATGGCCCTCAAAGCGCACAAGCCGGCGGATTCTGGAGTAGTTGCAGGCAACGTCGCAAGACGCTGTAGCCGTTGCGAGGGATTTCGGAAATGTCCCACGGCGGGTGGTGAAGCTTCCGGCAGGACTGATGCTTCTTGCTCCATACAGCGGGTCTTTTTGGTGTTCTCTCGGACGCCATCGCGAGCAAGCTCGCTCCTACAGGGTTTCCCGGCGCTTCCAAAATCGTGTTCACACCGCTGAAACCTGTGGGAGCGAGCTTGCTCGCGATTGACTGCGCAGCAGTCACGCCTCTAACGGCTCGACCTTCCTGGTCAACAACTCCACAAACGCCCGCGCCATCGCCGACTTCTGGTCCTTGCGCTGCACCAGCCATACCGCCGACACCGCCGCCGGATCGAGCAACGGTCGATAGACCACGCCGTCAATACGCATCCGCTGATAAGACGCCGGCATCACCGACACACCGAGCCCCGCTGCGACCAACCCGATGATGGTCATCGCCTCGCCAGCCTCTTGTGCAAAATGCGGAGTGAAACCGGCATCCCGCGCCAAGCTGAGCAACTGCGCATACAGACCACTGCCATAGCTGCGCGGAAAAAACACAAAGGGCTCAAGGGCCAGGGCTGACAGAAACAAGCCCTCCTCGCTGCCCTCTACCAAGGGGTGCTTGGAGCTGAGCACCGCGACCAGCGGCTCGCGCATCAATTCGACCACGCTGAGGCAATCCGGCAGACCAAGCGGGCGCATGATGCCGACTTCAATCGACTCGTCCACCAGCGCATCGGCCACCTGGGTGCTGCTCATTTCCCGCAGGTTCAGGTGCACCGCCGGGAAGCGCTGGCGGAAAGAGAAAATCGCCTGGGGAATGGTCGAGTTGAAGGGTGCCGACGAGGTGAAGCCGATTTTCAGTTCACCCAACTCGCCCAGTTGCGCCCTTCGCGCGACATCCGCCGCTTTGTCGACCTGCGCCAGCACCAGCCGCGCCTCTTGCAGAAACAGCCGACCGGCCTCGCTCAGCTCGACCCGACGATTGGTACGCTCGAACAGCCGTGCGCCGACCTCCTGTTCCAGCGCCTGAATTTGCTGGCTCAGCGGTGGCTGGGAGATGCCCAGCACCTGTGCGGCGCGGCCGAAGTGCAGTTCTTCGGCAACGGCGATGAAGTAGCGCAGATGACGCAATTCCATGGAAACCCCATTAGGTCGTAAAAGCTATCAAACAGGTCGAACAATATATTGGATTGAATCATTAGCCAGCTATATGCTTTTTTCATTGCCTGACCGGCTGCGCCCTCCGAGGTCCCCGTGAAAACTGCTGTCGCCCCACTCGCCCATGAAGTGTCACCTTCAGCGCCGGACGCTATCGCCGCTGAGCTGGCGGAGATCTACATCGAAAAAGGCACCCCGGCGTTCATGCGCACAGTGCTCGCATTGTTCTGCGGTGGCTTCGCGACTTTCGCCCTGCTCTACTGCGTGCAGCCGATGATGCCGCTGCTGTCCCACGAGTATTCCATCAACGCGGCGCAAAGCAGCCTGATCCTGTCTATCGCCACCGGCATGCTTGCCATCGGCCTGCTGATCACCGGGCCGATTTCCGACCGTATCGGGCGTAAACCGGTGATGGTGGCCGCACTGTTCGCCGCTGCGCTGTGCACCATGGCCAGTGCGATGATGCCGAGCTGGCACGGTGTGCTGCTGATGCGTGCGCTGATCGGATTGTCGTTGAGCGGCCTGGCTGCGGTTGCGATGACTTACTTGAGCGAAGAGATCCACCCACAGCACATCGGCCTCGCCATGGGTTTGTACATCGGTGGCAACGCGATTGGCGGGATGAGCGGGCGCTTGATCACCGGGGTATTGATCGACTTCGTTAGCTGGCACACGGCGATGCTGGTGATCGGTGGCCTGGCCCTGATTGCCGCGGCGGTGTTCTGGAAAATCCTCCCCGAATCGCGCAACTTCCGCGCCCGCTCGCTGCACCCGCGCAGCCTGCTCGACGGTTTCACCATGCACTTTCGCGACGCCGGCCTGCCGCTGCTGTTTCTGGAAGCCTTTGTGTTGATGGGCGCGTTCGTCACGCTGTTCAACTACATCGGCTATCGCCTGCTGGCCGCGCCGTACCATATGGAACAGGCCTTCGTCGGCTTGCTGTCGGTGGTGTACCTGTCGGGCATCTACAGCTCAGCGAAAATCGGCTCGCTAGCCGACAGACTCGGTCGCCGCAAAGTACTCTGGAGCACCATCGCGCTGATGATCGGTGGTCTCGCCCTGACGATGTTTACGCCATTGCCGCTGGTGATCATCGGCATGCTGATCTTTACCTTCGGCTTCTTTGGCGCCCACTCGGTGGCCAGCAGCTGGATCGGCCGCCGCGCCACCAGGGCCAAGGGGCAAGCATCGTCCTTGTACCTGTTCAGCTACTACGCCGGGGGGAGCATCGCCGGTACGGCGGGTGGCGTGTTCTGGCACCTGGGCGGCTGGAACGGCATCGGGTTGTTCATCGGCACGCTGCTGGTGATTGCGCTGCTGGTCGCGTTGAAGCTGGCGAAGTTGCCGCAGAACACCTCGGCTACTTGAGCACCACCCGCGCCTCCAGGGCATCGTCGCGTTTTTCCAGGGTCAGCGATTGCAACGCGACACCGTTGCGCTCCATGCCGTCGAGCCACTGCATCAACGGCTGCGCATTGCCATTGAGGGTCACGCGCAGCAGATCACTGTCGCTCTCCATCTGACGGATTTCCAGCCCCGCCGCCGTGACGCTTTCGCTGATACGCAGCGATAGCGGTTTTTCGCTGTCGACGGGGACGTGGCTGCGCGGTAACGCCCGCTGCAGTTGCGCGGCCAGCCCCGCCTGCTGTTGATACTGACGCTCGACTGTTTCCAGCCGCTGCCGGGTTGGTTGCCAGATCAGGCTGAAAGCCACGACCGCCAACAAAAAAGCCCCCAACACCTGCAACAGCCGTTGTTCGCGCAAGGAAATGCGCCGCCATGCCTGCTTCATGCCTCGTCCTCCACGGTGAGGGTGGCGTGCACCCGGTCAGCGGCTTTATTTGCGCCATCAAGCCGGACGGGCATGCCTTGTTGTCGCCCGCGCTCCCGCAACTGCTCCAGCTCGGTAAAGCCGCTAGCGGTCAGCTGGATTTTCCAGCCTTCGCCTGCTCGAAACTCGATGCGCTGGACCTCGACCGGGCTGGCGCCAATCACCTGCTCAATCAACTGGACCAGCCCGGCAATGCGGGTGTTTTGCGAGTCCACAGGCTGGTTTTGCAGGGCCTTGAGTTGCGCTGCCATATCGACGATGCGGCTTTGTTCCGGGTAAAGCGCCTTGAATCGCTGTTCATTTTGGGTGGCCAGGCGGCGGGCTTCGCTGTCGAGGAAGCGGATCCGCGTCTCGCTGGCACCCCAGGTCAACAGCGCCAGCATCAACAGCGCCCACCCGCCGGCACGCCAGGGCAGACGCTTGCCGCGCGGGGCGAATGCGCCTTGCAGCAGGTTGATGGCCCGGGGCGGGCGGCGGGTCAGGCATTGGTCAATGACAGCGGGGTCCTCACGCTCGTCCAGCCATTGCATGTCCTTGGGTAATAACGGGGCGAGCAGCGCCAGGTGGTCTTGGGACAACGCCAGACGCGCCGACAGGCCTGCACCCAACAACCAGCGACCGAACCACCATGCGCCGCACGGCTGATCGCCGGACAACACATCGGCATCGACGAACACCCCGCGCACCTCAATACCCGCCTCGCGCAGCAAGTCGAGCACGGCGGCCAACCGTTCGCGGCCAATGACCATGACCGGGTAGCAGCCGTCACGATCACGAGCACCAACGCTCAGATGCACCCTCTCCAGCGCTTCACTCAGTTGATCTTCCACGGCGAAGGCAACGGCCTGGGCCTCAGGTTTACGCCGCGCCGGCCATGGCTCGCTGCGTACCCAACTGCACATTTCCATGGGCAGTAGCACATCGACCGCCTGCCCCTGCAATGCCGAGGCCACCTGATTCAGTGGCATCGGCTGGCGTTGACCGGTTTGTGACCACAGGACGCAAGGCCAAAGGCTCGATGGCGCGTCCTGGCCTTCGGCGGTCAGGTAAAGCCAAGTGTTCATCGCGGTCTCTCGTGGCTATTCGTGGGAAGAAAACGTCGTTGCAGCACCGTCAGCTGTCGAGTTTTGGGGTCGTGCCCGACATCCGTGGCCAGGTGCAGTTCGCGCCCGCCCCGGGTCACCTGCACCCTTATCCGATACCAGCGGCTTTGGGTACCAAGTCCGTGATTGCTCAGGCCTTGCCCGGAGAGCAACGGGTCCTGCGTAAACGCCTGGACGCTCGCCCAGGGCGTTGTTGCCGCCTGACGCGCCAGCACATCGGCGGTCGCGGCGTCCACTTCGCCGAGCGTTCTCAACAGCAGCGCCGGTGCGGTGTTGATGTTCAAGGCGGCGTCGGTGGGCAACAGCGCCACCCAGGGCTCCAGCCGCCGCAGCAGGCGAACGTCAATGTCAGGCAGCAAGCGCAGCTGGCTAAGTTCCTGCAACGGCCCGACCTGACTCAGTTGCAGAGGAGGCAGATCGAGCAGCTCAAGCAGGCGCGCCCACCGGTTGAGGGTGACCTGATCCACCTGCCCCTGGCGTAACAACGCATTGAGATTGAAGCGCCCGGCGAGGTCATCGATATCGATTCGGATCTGCGCATCTTCAACCTCGAAACCCGCTGCCATGGCTGTCCAGCCTTGAATCCGCTCGACGGGTTTTTTCGCGTCCTGCAACGCGTCGCGCAACAGCAACAACGCCCAGGTTTCCCCGCCCAATGCGAGTTGCCGCAGCTGTATCTGCTGTAACTGTTGCCCACTGCTTTGCAGCGAAAGGTGATGGCTGCGCAACACGCCACCAATGATCAGCAGTGCCAGGCTCATGACCAGCAATACACTGATCAACGCAATGCCGCGTTGGCGCCCATTCACGGCAATGCACCCGGCATCGGCAACACCCGACGAATCGATTCGAAGCGCCCGACAGACACTTGCACTTCCAGCGCCATGGGCGCCTTCGCGCCCTGCCCGGCCGGCCAATGAGCAACCCAGCCGGACTGACTGTCGAACAGACGCCAGCCCAATTCGCGAATGTCTTCGAGCAGTTTTTGCCGCTGCACGAACTCCGTACCTTCACCCTGGCTTTCGCGCCACAGCACGCCGCCGTCGAGTCGATAGGTCAGCGTCTGGCGCTCACTGCGCGGCTGGTCCAGAGGATTGCGCCAGTGACTGCGCTGGAACTGCAAAAGCGGCGGTGCGAGCACCATCGGCTGTGCGGTGACGTGCAGCAGATCCCGCTCGATCACCGCCACCGCTCGTTGCAGGTTCCTCAGCTCTCGCTCGTGGGCCGTCGTGCCCTGTTGCACTCGCAGCACGCTATCGAACAAGCCCCAACTGGCCAGCCCCAGCACGGCGAAGATGGCCATGGCGATGACCAGCTCCAGCAAGGTGAATCCGCGCTGCTTATTCATGAACCGCGAGTATCCAGCCGCTGGCACGATGCACGGCGTGCGCACTGTTCGCCGGGCTGACCTGAATGTCGACCTGGAGCAAACGCGGATCGCGGGTGGCGCTGATGTGCTGATGCAGCACCCAGTCACGCTGATCCATCGACACGACCTGTTGCTGCTGGCCGGCCGCCAAACCGGGTTGCAGGCGCAACTCGTTCAACCGGTTGTCCGCCAGCCATGCCGCGAACAGGCGAGTCTCAACGGCGCCGCGCTGCTTCACCGCGTATTGACTGGCCGACAGCACGGCTGCCGCCAGTGTCGCGAAGACCGCCAGGGCCACCATGATCTCCAGCAGCGTGAAGCCGTCCATGGACGACAATGATGGCCGGCTAGTCATCGATCGCCACCTCGCCGATGCCATCGCCGGACAGGCTCAGCCAGGTCCTGTTGCCGGACTCGAATGTCAGCGTGAAGGCACTGGTTTCATCGTTGCTGAGCAACAGCAACTGCGGTGGTCCTTCTTCAGCGTCCGGCTCTACCGCATAGCCGTCCTGCTGAAAACGTACTCGCACGTTCCGGGGCCAGCGAGAAAGCGCCGCCACCGGCTCCCACCCGCGCACTTCCAGACGCATCGCCCGGTAGCCATCGGTACTCAGCCTTAGGCCGTACTCTTGACCTTCGAACACGGCGCGCTGACGCAACTGATGGATCACCTGCATCATCGCCTCGGCTTCCTGCTTCACCTCACGCGCCGGACTGCCCCCACCGGCAAGTCTCACCATGCCCAGCAAAACGCCGACCAGTACAATCACGATCATCAATTCCAGCAAGGTAAACCCCCGGCAGCGGTAGCCCACGGATCAATGCCCCCAATTGCCGATTTCGGCTGCAAACCCTTCGCCGCCCGCTACGCCATCGGCGCCCAGGGAATACAGATCGTAAGTGCCGTCTACCGATCGCACACCCGGATTGATGTACTGATAAGGCGTGTTCCACGGGTCGACCGGCATGCTCTTGAGGTAACCCTGAGGGTTCCAGCCCCGTGCCGCGGGCAGTCCGGATGGACGTTTGACCAACGCTTCCAGGCCTTGCTGGGTCGAAGGGTAATGGGCGTTGTCGAGGCGATACATTTCCAGGGCAGTGGCGATGGCCTGGATATCGATTCTGGCGGCGGTGACCTTGGCTTGATCGGGGCGGCTCATGAACTGCGGCACCACAATGGCCCCCAGCACGCCGATGATGACCACCACCACCATGATTTCGATCAGGGTAAAACCGCGTTGCGCACGGGAAAGGTTTTTGCGGACAGGTTGCATGGATCAATTCACCAATTGGTTGAGGCTGAGAATCGGCAGCAGGATGGCCATGACGATCAGCAGCACGACGCCGCCCATCAGTACAAGCATCGCTGGCTCGAAGAGGCTCACCACCAGCGCAATGCGCGCGGCGAGGCTGCTTTCCTGTTGTTCGGCGGCCCGGGCCAGCATGCGGTCGAGTTCACCGGCACGTTCGCCGCTGGCGATCATGTGCAGCATCATCGGCGGGATGTCCCCGCTCAGTTCCAGGCCACGGGTCAGCGTTCCGCCTTCACGGACCGAGCGGGCGACATCGACCATCCGCGCGCGGATGGTCAGGTTGCCGATGACCGCGGCGGCAATTTCCAGGGCATCCACCAAGGGCACGGCACTTTTGCCGAGGATTGCCAGGGTGCTGGCAAACCGCGCGGCTTCCATGGCACGCAGCACTTCACCGATGACTGGCGCATTCAGCACCCAACGATGCCAGCGCAAACGCCACTGCGGCCGCTGCCAGCTCCAGCGCCACAGGCCGAACAGCGTCGCCAGTACGCTCATCAACAACAGGAAATGGTCGCGCAGGCCGTTACTCACGCCGATCAGCGCCTGGGTCAGCCAGGGCAACGGCTGGCCGCTGTCGACGAAGATCTTCACCACATCCGGCACCACATAACCGAGCAGAAAACCGACGATCGCCACACTGGCCAACATCAGGATCAACGGATACACCAGAGCCATCTGGATCTTTTGCCGCGAGGCCTGGCGGGCCTGGGTGTAGGCCGCCAGTTGCTCCAGCACTTGGCCCAGATGCCCCGAGCGTTCTCCAGCGGCCACGGTGGCGCGGAACAACTCGGGGAAGGCCCGTGGAAATTGCCCCAGTGCCGAGGCCAGGGCGTGGCCTTCCATGACCCGGCTCCTGACCGCCGAGAGCAAACCCGCAACCTTGCGCTTTGAGCTCTGCTTCGCCACCGCATCGAGCGCTTCTTCCAGGGGCAGTCCGGCCTGAACCAGCGTTGACAGTTGCAACGTCAACAGCGCCAGATCAGCAGCACTCAGGCGTCCACCTCGCGACTGCTGGCCCGCACCGCCGCCGACCCTCACCTCGATCAAGACACGTGGCCACAATCCACGCTCACGCAACAACTGTCGCCCATGGCGGGGTCCATCGGCCTCCAATCGTCCCCTGCAGGATCGTCCCTGGGCGTCGTGGGCGCGGTAGTCGAAGGTCGGCACCGGTCAGTTCTCCTGGGTCACACGCAGCAACTCATCGAGGCTGGTCAATCCGTCCAGCACCCGCTGGCGCCCGTCCTGGAACAGGCTGCGCGAGACCTTGCGCGTTTCGTCGACGAGGATTTGCTCGCGGGCGCCCTGATGGATCAGCGCCGAGACGGCGGGTGTCACGCTGATCAGTTCGTAAATGCCGACGCGTCCGCGATAGCCGTGCTGGCACTGTTCACAGCCCGAGGCCTTGAACAGGGTGTGCGGCGTGCTCGTGTCGAGCCCCAGGCGCTGGCAGGCCGCTGCGTCGGCGAGGTACGAAACCTTGCAATGGGGGCACAAGGTGCGCAGCAGGCGCTGGGCCAGAATACCCACCAGCGAGGACGCCAGCAGATAGGCATCGACGCCCATGTCCACAAGCCGCGTGACTGCGCCGGCCGCGCTGTTGGTGTGCAGGGTCGAGAGCACCAGATGCCCGGTCAAAGACGCCTGGACAGCGATCTCGGCGGTTTCGCGGTCACGGATTTCGCCAACCATCACCACGTCCGGATCCTGGCGCAAAATCGCCCGCAGACCTCGGGCGAAGGTCATGTCGACCTTCGGATTGACCGGCATCTGGCCGACACCCGGCAGGTGATACTCGATCGGGTCTTCGACCGTCAGGATGTTGCGGGTCTGGTCATTCAGGCTGCTCAGCGCGGCGTACAGGCTGGTGGTCTTGCCGGAACCGGTCGGCCCGGTCACCAACAGGATGCCGTGGGGTTTGCCCAACAACTGGCGCAGGGCCGCCAGGGTGTCGTCCGGCATGCCCAGCCGTTGCAGATCCAGGCGTCCGGCCTGCTTGTCGAGCAGGCGCAGCACCACGCGTTCGCCATGGGCCGAAGGCAGCGTCGAGACCCGCACATCCACTTCATGCCCGGCCAGGCGCAAGGCCATTCGCCCATCCTGGGGCACGCGTTTTTCCGCGATGTCCAGACGCGCCATGACCTTGATCCGCGACACCAGCAGCGTCGCCAGTTCGCGCTTGGGCCTGAGCATTTCACGCAGTTGACCATCCACCCGCATGCGCACCGACAGGTACTGCTCGAAGGTTTCCAGGTGCACATCCGAGGCGTGCTCACGCACCGCTTCACCGAGCAGTGCGTTGATCAGGCGAATGATCGGTGCGTCGCCCTGTTGCTCCAGCAGGTCGGCGGTTTGCGGGACCTGATCGACCAGGCTGAGCAAGTCCAGTTCTTCGTCCAGCCCTTGGGCAACTTGCTCCACCGCACTGTGCCCCTCGCGATAGGCCGCTGCCAGACGCGAGGCGTACTCATCGACCCCGACGATCTGAAACGGCAATGCCCGCCCGCACACCCGGCGCGCTTCCGCCAATGCGGTGAGCGGCGCATCGCTACGCAGGGCAAGGCGCAAGTCGTCGCCGTCATGCTCCAGCAACACGCCAAAACGCCGGGCGAAGCCGAAGGGCAATTGCTCGCAGAGTTCGCTCATGGATTTACTGCGCCTTGCTGCGCAAATCGAACACTGGCGCATCGCTGGCCGGTTCAAACAACCCGCGCGCCTCGGATGGCAGCAACAACGAATTGTTTTCCCCCGCCCCTGATTTGCTCAAGTCACGCAGCGCGTTGTAACGCTGCTGGCTGACCTGGGACAGATCTTCCTTGCTGCGCACGATGGTCGGGCGCAAGAACACCATCAGGTTGCTTTTGGTCTGGGTGTCGCGGCTCCAGCGAAACATCGCGCCGAGGTAGGGAATGTCACGCAGCAGCGGCACGCCGCTTTTCTGGGTGCGCACGCTGTCCCTGATCAGGCCGCCGATCACGATGATTTCGCCATCGTCGGCGAGGATGGTGCTTTTGAGCGCTCGCTTGTTGGTGATCAGGTCCGAGGAATCGATGCCCGACACCGACGGTGCGATGTCCGACACTTCCTGCTCGACCTCCAGGCGCAACGTCGAGCCTTCGTTGATGTAAGGCTTGATCTTCAGGCTGATGCCAACGTCCTTGCGCTCGACGGTGGTGAACGGATTCTCCGCGCCGTTGCTGTTGGTGGCGTAGGAACCGGTCTTGAACGGCACGTTCTGGCCAACGATGATCTCGGCTTCCTGATTGTCCAGGGTCAACAGGCTTGGCGTGGACAGCAGGTTGCTGTGGGTGTTGCTGGCCAGGGCCGAAATCAGCGCGCCGAAGCGGTCACTGCCCAGTTGCAGGATCGCCCCTTCCGGCGCCGATCTTTTCTCGTCGAACTTCAGCCCGCCGACGATCGGAATGTCGGTGCCGGGAAAGTTGATGAAGCCCTTGGCGTCCCCCGTGTTGAGATTCCACTGCACACCGACGGCCTCGGCGATGTCGCCGGAAATTTCGACGATGGCGGCATGGATCAACACCTGGGCTCGTGGCTGGTCCAGCTGACGCACGATGTTTTCGATGGTCCGCACCTGCGCCGGCTCGGCGATCAGCACCAGCGCGTTCTGGCTTTCGTCGGCATTGATCATGAAGGTTGCACCACCAGACGTGTCCTTGGCGCTGCCGGCGGCGGATGTCTGCTTTCTGCCCTGCCCCATCGACTCCAGAATCTCGGCCAACTGCTTGGCATCGCTGTGACGCAGGCGAATCACCCGGGCATTGTCGAGCGTTGTGGTGGCCGGCGTATCGAGACCTCGGGCCAGTTCGATCAAGCGCTGGCGAACGACCGGCGGGCCGATGAAAATCAGGCGATTGGTCCTGGTGTCGGCCAGTACCTGTATGGCTGACTCGGCATTGCGCTTGCCCATGGACGCCTCGATCACCGGCGCGACATCGCCCGCCTGGGCATGCTTGAGCTGAACCACCGCGTGCAGGTTGTTCTGACCGGAGTCCAGCTCGCGTATCACCCGGGCGATACGCTTCACATTGGCAGCCGTATCGGTCAGCACCAAGGCGTTGGCCGACACCGAAGGGCCGACATAACCATTGGCAGACACCAACGGTCGCACCAGCCCGGCAATATCGGAGGCACTGCTGGTGTTCAAGCCGATGACTTCGGTCACGAACTGCGACGCCGTGGTGGTTTTCACCGTGCCCTGGCCGGCCCGGGTCTTGGCCTCGGCAACCGGGGTGATGAGGATCCGGTCGCCCTCATCGATCACCGTGAAGTTGTGGGCGTCGAGCACCGAATAGAACAACCGACGCACCCCTTCACGATCGAGGGCCTGCCGGGACATGACCGTGACTCGACCGGAGACTTTTGGGTCCAGCACCACGGTGGTCCCGAGAATGTTGGAAATCTCTTCGACGATGTCGCGCAGCTCTGCGTTGTTCATCGCCAGCTGCCATTTTTCTTCGGCGCGAAGCGTGCCCGAAAAGGCTGCAGCCGCCAAAACGGCAAGCAGAAACATGGAGCGCAACCAATGCACACCGACAAAGCTGTTCATGAAATTCATCACTCTGGTTGCCCGGAGAGCGGGCGTAAAAAACGCGTGGTCGTGTTAACCGGTTGAGAATCGACGGATGATTCGAGTCCCTTCAGAAAACGTGCGCCAGAAGGCACGAGCGTTAGCAGCTCTTCTCGCCCCTTGTTCCACAGTGCAACCTGGTGGGTCTCGATACGACGCAGGACGCTGCCGCCAGGCAAGCGCTCACCCACCTGATAGAGACGAGAGCCTTGTGCATTGGCCAGCAGTGCCTTGGATAATCCGTTGCTGACAAAGCTCGCTTGCAAAGTCAGCGGCTCGGCGCTGGGCTGCGGTGTGGTCTCCGTCGTCAGGCCGAACACGATGGCAATCGATGCTGTTTCGAGCGGCTCACGTACAGGCACCGTCACCAGGGTTGCAATGTCGGACGACGGTGAAGCCAGATGCTCGCGAAATTCCTTTTCCTGCCACGCCAGAAACACTGCACCGCCCACTGGCAACGCGAGCCAACAAACGCTGCTCAGGCACGCCCGAAAGCGTTGTACGGAGAAATTCGAAACCTTCATTTTCAATTCGGTACTCAACAGAGGCGCCTGGCCTCAGGCGACCTTTTTGAGGTCGCCTGAGGCCAGTTGCGAGGACTTACAACTTGTCCCACGCCATGTGCCAGTGAGCACCGCTACCCGGTTCGAAGCCGTTGGCGGATGGGCTGTACTGCTTGCAATAACCCGACTGGGGGAATGGCTTGCACTCAAAGACTTCGTTGGTCTTCGGTTGCAACACCTTGGTGCCGGCGGTGTAGCCGCTGAGGCCTTCTGGGAACACGAAGTCGTATTCGATACCGGCGCCTTCACCAGTCAGTTGAGTGGTCTGGGTGTCCTGACGGGTCGTGCGGCCATCCAGGGTGGTGCCGACCAGGGTCAGAGTGTGCGCGCCCGGGTTGCTGCTCACATCCATGGACAGCGAGGTGGAGCCACTGGCCACTTGTGTAGAGGTGGCGCCTACCGGTTTGTTGTTCTGGTCGAGCAAGGTGGCTTCGACGTTCATCGCACGGTTCGCAATCATGCTGAACTCGACCTTCGCCCGGCCTTTATCCAGAACGTATTCGGCTTGCTGCGAGGCTACCGTCATGCGCGCAGCGGTGTCTTCCTTCATGTCCAGTTGCACTTCGTAGCGGACTACCCCGCTTTCTTTTTGTGCGTAGAGGCTGTTGGTGCCTTTGACCGGCTCGACATTGCCACTCTCGTCGCGGATACCGGCGCGAACAAGGGTGTGGGTCTGGTTGATTTTTTCGGCCAGCTTGAACGACCAGTTTTGCGGCGTGCCGTCTTCAGCGTTATCGATGCTGATTTCGACGCTGTAGTCCGGGCTCTCGCCATTGGCGGTGAACGCGCGGGCCTTGACCTTGTCGCCCACCAGCAACGCAGTCGAAGGAGCAATGCTGCCTACGGAGGACCAGCCGCCAGGCAGCTCAGGCTCCGCCAGGATGTTCAGATCCGTAGCGTTGTAGAACGCGGCATCGGTATCGCCCACGGTCCAGATGGCCAGGACGACGTGATGGCCAGACTTGTCTGTCGGAATGCTGCAGTTGTGCTTGTCGCTGGACTCCGGACGCTGATTGTCGCCGTTGATGGTGCAGAACGGCGTTCTTTCAAAGGTGGCGCGCTTGAGCGACTCATTCGGGTTCCAGCCGTTGCGGGTGATGAAATACTCGTGCTTGGTCGCTGGGTGAACCGCTGTGTAATGCCATTTGAAATCGATGTTGCGGTCCTTGATTTCCGTCAAGTGCCAGCGGGTGGCGGACTGTGCGTCCATGGCAGAGAACAGCGAGTGACCACCGCTGGCGATCTTGCCATCGACCGGCCCCTGCAAGGGAGCACCGCCGACGCCTGCCGGAAAGCCTTTGAAGGTTTCACCGACACTCTGCGGCTCGTACTGGGCGCCACCGCAGTTGGTGTTCAAACCTTTCTGGCAAGCCAGCGCACGCGAAGGCGGCACTTCCAGATAGCCATGGGCGGAAACGGTTTGAGAGGCCAGCATTGCCGATAACAGGATCATCGATGAAGTGCAGGCCGTTAAAGCACTTCTTTTATCAAATGTAATTTTCATGACGTATTCCAGACTGCTTATCGAAAACAACGCACCTTGCAGGCAGCGATGTTCCCTTCGTTATTGTTCAGAATTGCGCTGAACAGGGGTCTGGAACCTTACGGGGATGACGAAGAGTTCTATGTAGGAGTAATCATCGAACCAGGAGGGAATAGTCTGCCCCTTCGGTTTTCCCACAAAGAAAGGAAACACTCTTACAGGAGGAAACGCTTTATCCGGCCGTGTTTCTGTAGGAATCGGCATAGGGGACGGCCTTCATAGGCCGTACCCCTGCCACACCACCCGGCATGCGGGTCCGCACCGGGCGGTTCGAGAGATTGAGGTTATGAGAGTCGCACCAGACCCAGCCTGTCGAACCACGCCACATCCAGCACTCGATTGAGCTCAAAGCGGCTGTTACGCCACCAACTATAAGAGTTGGCCGCCACTTTCCGGGCCGTTTGGCTGCTGGCTCCCAACGCCCGCAGTTCACGGTAGATCGTCGGWCCACGCCTCCAYTGYTTAAGCTGGATCGCTCGCAATCGGTGCCGCATCCACTCGTCCAGCTCTCGCCAGATTCTCGGCGTTTGTGACAACCCAAAGTAAGTTTTCCAGCCCAGAAGATAAGGGCGTAGATTCTCGACAACTTGTCGCAGACTGCGACCGCCTGAGCGACGGGTGAGCTCGCGTATCCGTTGCTTGAACTGCTTGCGCGCCTTGACCGCTACCGCTCTTTTGACACCTTTGGGCGACGCCCAAAAGGCGTACCCAAGAAACTTGCGACCAAATGCACTCGCCACCGCACTCTTGCTCTCGTTGACGCTCAAGTGCAGCTTTCCATACAGACGCTCCAGCAAAGACATCACCCGCTGCCCAGCCTTGCGGCTGCGAACATACACATTCGCATCGTCGGCATAGCGCACGAAACAATGACCTCGACGTTCAAGCTCCCGATCCACTTCGTCCAGCAGCACGTTCGCCAGCAACGGCGACAGCGGGCCGCCTTGCGGCGCCCCGCAGCGGCTTTTCTCGACCACGCCATTAATCATCGTTCCCGCGTCCAGATACGCGCGAATCAGCCGGATAACCGCCCGATCCGCAATCCGCTTGCGTAAACGATCAATCAAGATGTCGTGATTGACCCGGTCGAAGAACTTCTCCAGATCTACATCCACCACCACTTTGCGCCCTGAAGACACGTAGCGCTGAGCCGCCAGAACGGCGTCCTGCGCACAACGTCCCGGACGAAAGCCGTAGCTGTGTTCACTGAAAGTCGGATCAAGGAGTGGCTGCAAGACTTGCAGCAGCGCTTGCTGGATCAAGCGGTCGGTGACCGTTGGAATACCCAACTCACGTTCGCCGCCGTCAGGCTTGGGGATGACCACACGTCGTACCGGACTGGGCCGGTAGACGCCCGAAAGAAGCTGTTCGCAAATCGCTGGCCACTGGGTCAGYAGATGTTCGGCCGTCTGTTCAATGTCCAGACCRTCGACYCCCGCTGCMCCTTTGTTGGCCTTGACCCGTTTCCACGCCCGTTTCAGGTTTTCTCTCGCAAAGGCTCGCTCCAGCAGCCCTTGCCCTGCGTTATAGGGTTCATTTTGCGGACGATTGACCTCGTCGCTGATGGGATTCCTCACGGTTTCACCGCTCGTAGCCTGCATCCGCCCCGCGTTTGGCAGGCATCTGACTTCCGGTCTTTCGTATCAACATGGCCTATGACGCTTTCTCTCGTTCGGCCCTTCGTCAAAAAAAAAAAAGACTACTACGGCCTCTGCTGACTTCTCGCTCCGGCYTGCACCGTCGCCCTTTCAGGCACAAGGCGAGATCTCCCCAGGTAAGAACGCAATCCTTCCCCGCACAACCGCCGGATTTACGCAGCCTGATCTTTGACCACAAGAGCTTCGCGATTTATGGCTCGCTCGCCCTGATCGGCTTCGCCTTGTATCCGGTTCTTGTTCATCGGCTCGCGGTTTCGCTCCACGCTTCCTCCCCACACTCGGTCGCCCTCATGCAGTTGCGCTTCGCTTCGTTCGCTGTGGTCACAGTTGCGCTTCGCTTCGTTCGCTGTGGTCA